>CAYNMH010000048.1:0-26325 GCA_964398145.1 uncultured Flavimarina sp.
CAGTAAGTAGTTGAAGCAGTTACTGAAATTTTAATAAATTGCAATTTCTTAAAAAGGATGATTTCTCTCCTTTTAAGCATGTAGCTTTGGCGGGTCTGGAAGAAAAGAAAATTTCAACTCCCGCCATACAGAACCAAGCAGGAATCATAGAATACGTATCCTAAAAAATTTTTTAGAAAATGATTACTGAAGATCAACTCACTTCACAGGAGGCTATTGCCTTAGAAGACAAGCACGGCGCGCATAATTACCATCCGCTTCCTGTAGTTTTAAGTCGCGGCGAAGGCGTTTATGTCTGGGATGTAGAAGGTAAACAGTATTACGACTTTTTGTCGGCTTACTCTGCGGTAAACCAGGGACATTGCCATCCTGCAATTGTAGGAGCCATGAGCAAACAGGCAGAAACGCTAACCCTTACTTCGAGAGCCTTTCACAATGATATTTTAGGTCGTTATGAAGCCTTTGCGACCGACTATTTTAAGTTTGACAAGTTGTTGCCGATGAATACGGGTGCTGAAGCCGTAGAGACCGCTATAAAAATCGCCCGGAAATGGGCTTACGAAAAGAAAGGCTTAAAAGAGCAGGATGCTCAGATCATTGTATGTGAAAATAACTTTCACGGAAGAACCACAACCATTATTTCATTTTCAAATGATGAAGATGCGCGTAAGAACTTTGGACCCTACACTCCGGGTTTTATAAAAATTCCATATGATGATCCTGAGGCTTTGGAGCGTGCTTTGCTCGAGCATAAAAATGTTGCCGGCTTGCTGGTAGAGCCTATTCAGGGAGAAGCGGGTGTTTATACACCTTCCGACGATTTTATGAAGCAGGCTAAAGCACTTTGCGAAAAGCACGAAGTTCTCTTTATTGCCGATGAGATTCAGACCGGCATCGCCCGTACCGGATCTTTGCTTGCAGTATGTGGTAACTGTACCTGCGAAGGGCATTGTGAACGTCAGGAAACCTATAGCCGTCCCGATATTTTAATACTGGGAAAAGCTCTTTCCGGAGGAGCCTATCCCGTCTCTGCTGTTTTAGCTGATGATGCAATTATGAATGTGATCAAGCCGGGACAACATGGTTCTACTTTTGGAGGAAATCCGGTAGCCGGAGCGGTTGCGATGGCCGCCCTGAACGTGGTAAGAGATGAGAAACTTGCACAAAATGCTCGGAAATTAGGGGAACTATTTCGGGAAAAAATGAATGCGTACATTGAGAACAGTTCTATTGTCAATCTGGTACGTGGGCGCGGTTTGCTTAATGCAATCGTGATCAATGACAGTGAAGACAGCAGTACAGCCTGGGATATTTGTATGGCATTGAAAGAAAACGGCCTGCTTGCCAAACCTACGCACGGCAATATCATTCGTTTTACCCCGCCACTGGTTATGAATGAGGAACAGTTGCTGGAATGTGTTGACATCATTACCAAAACTTTGAAAGCTTTTGAAAAATAGTAATCCTTCTTATGTTGGAATAAAAAAGAGCGACTTCATAAGTCGCTCTTTTAATTTAGTATAAACTAGAAATTTTATTTGATCTCGATCAACTCAATATCAAATGCGATTACGGAATTTGGTGGTATTCTGCTGGAACCAAAAGGTCCGTAAGCTAATTTTGCCGGAAGAATCAGAGTTATTTTACCTCCCTCTTTTACATAAGTCATACCCTCTTTAAAACCTGATATGATGTTTCCGGAAAGGTCAATCTCAGTAGGTATTGTCGACTGGTCGAAAATACTTCCGTTAAGCAGATAACCCTTATAGTTTACTTCAACTGTAGAGGTAGCTGTTGGGTTGGCTCCAGAACCTTCTTCGGTAATGATGTAGTGTAGACCGGTAGAAGTTTTTTGCGCGGTTAAATCTTCTGCTTCTAAATAGTCTTCAATTTCCTGCTGATTGCGTGCAAAGGCTTCCGCTTCTGTTTCTGTAGGCATATCAGGCCCGTTGTCATCACTAAGCGAACAGGAAGTAATGAAAAGGCTGATGAATAGTAATCCTAAAAATGGTTTCATAAATAAATGTAATTCAAATTATGTTTGACTTGTTTTCCCGGTTTTCGGGGAATTTATTTCTACCTAGATACCAAATCATCTAAAAGGTTGCTTGTCATATTTAATTTTTTGCAGCAAGCTCGGCAATTTTAATAATCACCTCAGTTGCTTTAATCATACTTTCCACAGGCACATACTCATACCTTCCGTGAAAATTATGTCCGCCGGCAAAAATATTGGGGCAGGGAAGCCCCATAAAGGAAAGCTGTGATCCATCCGTTCCGCCCCGTATGGGTTTGATGATCGGCTTAACGCCCACCGCATGCATAGCTTCTTCAGCCAGGTCAACGATGTGCATAACCGGCTCAATTTTTTCACGCATATTAAAATACTGGTCTTTAATGGAAAGCGTGATCAGTTCCAGTTCATACTGGCTGTTAATTTCTGCCGCCAGATTGTTGAGCACCTCCTTTCGGGCTTCAAAATGCTCTCGATCGTGATCTCTAATGATGTACTCAAGTACCGTTTCTTCCACATCGCCTTTGATTCCATTAAGGTGAAAGAAGCCTTCGCGGTCTGAGGTATGCTCTGGTGTTTCAAGCCTGGGCAGCGAGTTGATGAAATCCTGAGCAATGTAAATACTGTTGATCATTTTGCCTTTAGCATACCCCGGATGTACGCTTTTCCCTTTTACAAATACTTTTACGCCTGCGGCATTGAAGTTTTCGTATTCCAGCTCACCAATCTCGCTTCCATCCATAGTATAGGCCCAGTCGGCGCCAAATTTTTTTACATCAAACTTATGCGCACCGCGACCTATTTCCTCATCAGGAGTAAACCCCACGCGTATGGGGCCATGTTCAAGTTCCGGATGGTCTTTAAGGTATTTAAGCGCTTCCATAATTTCGGTAATACCGGCTTTATCGTCAGCTCCTAAAAGCGTGGTACCGTCAGTAGTGATAAGTGTTTGACCTTTATAGTTTTCGAGTTCTTCGAAATCATCGGGAGTAAGAACGATATTTTGTTCTTTATTAAGAACGATATCTTTTCCGTTATAGTTCTCAATGATTTGAGGTTTAACCGCTGTACCTGAAAAATCTGGAGTAGTGTCGTAATGCGAAATAAAACCAATTACCGGAAGCTTCCTGGAAGAGGTGCCCGGCAAAGTGGCCATGATGTAGCCATTGTCATCAAGGCTTACATCTTCCAAACCCAGACCCAGAAGTTCCTGATGCAGTTTACGGACCAAATCCCACTGCTTTGGGGTGCTCGGCGTAGTGTCGCTATCCGGGTTACTCTGCGTGTCTATGGTTACGTAACTTATGAATCGGTCAATGAGAGGTTGTTTTGCTATCATGGTTTGGTTTTTTTGAGCTTGAATTGTGCTTCCAAAGTTACAGTTCTCTACATAGAGTCTCGCAAGCCTGAAGCATTTTATAAAAGCTTTAGAATAGTCTTTGCAGCCCGTTCGGTCTTATCATTTAGAATATACTATTTTTGCGACCAGCAAATTTATCTTATGTACAAAAGCCTTATACGTCCTATACTGTTTAAATTCGATCCTGAAGAAGTGCATCATTTCAGTTTTAAAAGCATACGGATTCTCAGCAAGATGGGGCTTTTATCTGTGTTAAAACCGGCATTTCAGGTAGACGATAAAAGCCTGGAACGAGAGGTTTTTGGCTTAAAATTTAAAAATCCGGTGGGTCTTGCCGCAGGGTTTGATAAGGATGCCAGTTTATATAAAGAACTTTCAGATTTTGGTTTTGGTTTTGTTGAAATAGGTACGCTCACTCCTAAGCCCCAACCCGGAAACCCCAAAAAGCGGCTCTTTAGACTTAAAAAAGATCACGCAATCATCAACCGGATGGGTTTTAATAATGGAGGGGTAGAAGCCGCGGTCGAGCGTCTTAAATCCAATAAAAAGGTTTTGGTAGGCGGTAACATCGGTAAAAATAAAACAACGCCAAACGAGGAGGCTTTCCAGGATTATAAAATTTGTTTTGAAGCGCTCTATGCCTATGTTGATTATTTTGTAGTCAACGTAAGTTCACCCAATACACCAAACCTGCGCGAACTTCAGGATAAAGAGCCCCTTACTCAATTATTGAGTGGTCTGCAGGAACTTAATGCAGCCAAACCCAAACAAAAGCCTATTCTTCTCAAGATCGCGCCAGACCTTACCGAGGATCAATTGCTCGATATTATAGATATTGTAAAACATACTGAAATCGCCGGTGTAATTGCGACCAATACGACTATCTCCCGTGAGGGGCTGCAATCTGAGGCACGATCAGAAATGGGAGGCTTAAGTGGGAAACCTCTGAGCCAGCGATCTACAGAAGTGATTCGGTTTTTGGCAGAAAAAAGCGGAAAAGCATTTCCAATTATTGGTGTAGGTGGCATTCATAGCGCAGAAGATGCTCTTGAGAAACTGAAAGCAGGGGCGAGCCTGGTGCAATTGTACACCGGATTTATATATGAAGGCCCCGCTCTGATAAAAAGAATTAATAGGAAGATACTGGCACAATCTACGTAAAACCTTTACTTTCGTAGGTAATTACCTTAACCCAAATTCATACTGTGAGTCTATTGCGATTTTTTTTTCGGCATACGGCATATTATGTGGTGACCATAGTATTTTGGGTAGGTTTGGGTTTGACTTCTCTTAAGGCCCAAACTAAAGCGATTGATTCACTAAAAAAGTCTTTTCAAAATGCGTCTAACGATAGTTTGCGGGTAGATTTGCTGGAAAAAATAGGCTATGAATATCTGTATTTCAAGCCGGATTCTGCTTTATATTACATCGATAAAAGTTATGACCTGTCGCAGGAAATAAACTATAAACTAGGAACAGCCAAGGCCTATAACCGCAAGGGAACCTATTATGTAGTCCATTCTAAGTACACTCAGGCTATTGAAGAGTTTCAGAAAGCTATTCAATTATACAGGGACTTAAATAATGAACTGGGTTTAAGTGAGTCCTACGGGAATCTGGGAGTTCTCGACTTTTACCTTCGGGATTATGACAGTGCTCTTGAAAATTTCAGCAAAGCGATTGTTTATTTAGATACCCTCAATCAGGAGCATACCTATACTAAATACATCACCAATTTGAGTGGGGTTCACCGGGAAAAGAAAAACCTGGACAGCGCCCTGTACTATGCACAGAAATCCCTGGATAATAGCCTGGGGCTAAACGATCAGCGCCTGCTGGCCGTTGCGTATTTTAATTTAGGTACTGCTCAGTATTATTTAAAAAATTATGAGCTTGCCGTAGAAAGTCTGGAGGAGTCGCTTGCGCGGGAAACCATTCCGCTTCAGTTTAGGATTCTGGCAAGATCGTATAAATCTTTAAGTCATACAGAGCTGAAGGAGCTAACTGCTGCCGAAAAGGAGTTGAATGACCTGGAAGTGCAGGCTTTAGATACCAAAGATCAATACGTCATTCTACGGTTTTATGAAGCTAAGCAGGAGCTCTTAGATGCTCAAAATCGAAATGGGGAAGCCCTTGATTACGCCAAAAGATACATCAGTCTCAACAATGAGATTCATAATCGGGAGCAGACAAATATCTTGCAGAATATCAAGATAAAATACGAAACCGAAGAGCAGATTTATGAAAACCGATTGCTGCGTAACGAGGCCGACATGCAGAATATGCAACTCAGAAATCAGCGTTATGCAATCTGGGCAGTGGCCATACTTACCTTTCTCCTGTTGATATTGATTATTATTCTGTATCGCATGTACAATTTAAAATCTGAGAAAAACAGAATTTTAAGAGAGAATCAGGAAGTACTTAATAAAAATAACCGCAGTCTTGAACTTATAAATACTCAGAAAGACAATCTCTTCTCCATAGTTGCACACGATGTGCGAAGTCCCATAGCGAGTATTTTAAATAGTACAGCGTTTCTCAATTCAAACTTTACGAGTTTTTCTTCAGAAGAAATCAAGTATTTATTGGAGCAATTGCACAATCAGACCCACACCTTACATAATTTAATCGAAGGCGTTTTGGTCTGGGCCAAGTCACAAATGAATGGTTTCAATTTTCAGCCTCAGGAAATTCAGATCGATGAGTTAGTAACCGAAATCATTAAAACCGAGGAACTGGCTATTGAGCGCAAAAAACTTCAGATACTGAAAAATGAAAATTTAAACCAGATGGTTGTGAGTGATAAGCAGGTTATGCAGGTTATTATGCGTAATTTTCTAACAAATGCCATCAAATTTACGCCTGCCGGAGGTACGATTCATTTTGAGTTTAATTCAGATAACGGCCAACATCGCATTTCAGTTAAAGATACCGGTATAGGTATGTCTCGGGAAGATATACGAAAAGTAATGGAAGATCCGCAACGCTATTCCATTAAGGGGACCGAAGACGAACCGGGTAACGGTATCGGGCTTATTCTATGTAAAGAAATTGCCCTGAAGACAGGTGGTCGTATCGAAGTGAACAGCACGCCAGGTGCAGGTTCCAGTTTCACCTACGTGTTTCCGCAATCACAGCGCGCAGATCTGTCCTAGAAAGCTACGTCGGGCAGGTAAGAATAGTGTATCTTTATTTCCTGTTTTTATGAATTCAAAAGTTAAAATCATAGAATGTCCACGGGATGCCATGCAGGGTATAAAAATGTTTATACCTACTGCTCAAAAAGTGCAATATATTCAAGCTCTCTTACGCTGTGGTTTTGATACCCTAGATTTTGGGAGTTTTGTTTCTCCTAAAGCTATTCCGCAAATGGCAGATACAGCGCAGGTTTTAGAGCAACTCGATCTCTCACGCACTTCAACGAAACTATTGGCCATAATAGCCAATCTGCGCGGGGCTCAGGACGCCGTTCAGTATTCAGAAATTGATTATCTGGGGTATCCTTTTAGTATTTCTGAAAATTTCCAGATGCGCAATACGCATAAAACCATTTCAGAGTCTGTTGATTTGTTGCAGGATATTCTTGATTTAGCTCATAAGCACAACAAGCAGCTTGTGACCTATATATCTATGGGCTTTGGCAATCCCTATGGCGATCCCTGGAATGTGGAGATTGTAGGGGAGTGGACTGAAAGACTGGCGTCCATGGGTGTGTCTATTCTTTCTCTCTCAGATACCGTAGGTACCTCCGATGCCGAAACCATCGATTATTTATTCCGCAACCTGATTCCGAAATATCCTCATATTGAATTTGGAGCCCACCTGCATACGACACCAAATAAATGGTTTGAAAAGGTTGATGCTGCTTATAAGGCAGGTTGCCGCAGGTTTGACGGAGCCATTCAGGGTTTTGGAGGCTGCCCGATGGCAAAAGATGAACTCACCGGCAATATGCCTACTGAGAAAATGCTTTCCTATTTCAATACCCTCAAGGAAGATTCAGGAATACGGCCTATGAGTTTTGAATCGGCTCACAACGAGGCTTCAAAAATTTTTCACAACTATCATTAACCGATAGAGTTTTTTTAAATAGCTCCAATTATCTACTGAATTTTAATAAATGCTGCGTGAGCTTGGGGTTTGAGAATTAAGCAGTATATTTGCACGCAATTAAATCCTAATTGCAATGACTGCTCACGAAACAAAAATCTTAGGAGAAGGTCTTACTTACGACGATGTGCTCCTGGTCCCTGCTTATTCTGAAGTGCTTCCCCGTGAAGTAAGTATTCAGTCAAAATTCACCCGAAATATTACTTTAAACGTTCCTATCGTTTCCGCAGCGATGGATACAGTAACCGAATCGCGTATGGCCATTGCCATTGCCCGTGAAGGAGGTATAGGGGTGCTTCACAAAAATATGACTATTGAGCAGCAGGCTGTTAAAGTACGTCGCGTAAAGCGTGCCGAAAGCGGGATGATTATCGACCCCGTCACTTTAAAACGCGATGCGTTTGTAAAAGACGCGAAACGCCTGATGGCTGAACACAGCATAGGCGGTATTCCTATAGTTGATGAAGAACAACGTTTAGTAGGAATCGTGACTAACAGAGATTTGCGATTTGAAAAAGACGATAAGCGTCCTATAGTTGAGGTTATGACTTCTGAAAATCTGGTGACTACATCAGAGGGAACTTCTCTTAGTCAGGCTGAAGTAATCCTTCAGGAAAATAAAATCGAAAAGTTGCCGGTGGTAACTGCCGATAATAAATTGATTGGTTTAATAACATTTCGAGATATTACTAAGCTCACTCAAAAACCTATCGCAAATAAGGACACTTACGGAAGGTTGCGTGTAGCTGCAGCGGTAGGTGTTACAGCAGATGCGGTGCAACGCGTGGAAGCTTTGGTTAACGCTGGTGTGGACGCCGTGGTGATCGATACGGCTCATGGACATACACAAGGTGTTGTAAAGGTTTTAAAAGCAGTTAAAGAAAAATTTCCGGAGCTGGATGTGGTAGTGGGTAACATCGCCACAGCTGAAGCAGCCCAATATCTTGTTGAAGCCGGTGCTGATGCGGTCAAGGTGGGGATAGGACCGGGGTCTATCTGTACAACACGCGTAGTCGCGGGGGTAGGATTTCCTCAGTTTAGTGCGGTGCTCGAAGTAGGCGCAGCCTTAAAAGACACCGGAGTTCCGGTAATCGCAGATGGTGGTATTCGCTACACCGGTGATATTCCCAAGGCTATTGCTGCAGGAGCCGACTGTGTGATGTTAGGCTCTTTGCTAGCAGGTACTAAAGAATCTCCGGGAGAAACCATTATTTATGAAGGTCGAAAGTACAAGACATATCGCGGTATGGGATCTGTTGAGGCGATGAAAACCGGTTCTAAAGACCGCTATTTTCAGGATGTTGAAGACGATATTAAAAAGCTGGTGCCCGAGGGCATTGTAGGTCGTGTGCCTTACAAAGGGGAGCTTTACGAAAGCGTACATCAGTTTATTGGTGGTCTTAGAGCGGGAATGGGATATTGCGGAGCTAAAGATATTGCCACGCTTAAAGAAAGGGGGCGCTTTGTGAAAATTACTGCCAGTGGTATTCACGAAAGCCATCCACACGATGTTACTATTACGAAAGAATCACCCAATTACAGCAGATAGATTGGGAATAGTTTTTAAACCAAAAGGGCCGAAACAATTCGTTTCGGCCCTTTTGGTTTAAAGTGGTTTCAGTTTATTGCTCTCCCACCTGATCTGGATTTTTTAAGGTAACCCCAAGTTTTTGAGCCACATCATCTGTTATGTCTAAAGCAGGATCAAAATAGGCAACTCCGGCATTTAAGGTAAGAACCTGAGTAAAGTTCTGTTCCCGTGCCACAGCATCAAGAGCCTGTCCTACCTTCTGATATAAAGGCTGCATCAGTTCGTTTTGTTTAATCTGAATAAGACCCTGAGAGTTTTGTCTGAAACGCTGAATGTCCTGTTCCATCCCCACAATTTCTTCCTGTTTCGATTTCTTATCCTCATCTGTAGCGGTAGCCTCTACTTTCTGGTAAGCCTCTACAGCAGTCTGATATTTGGTTACCAGTTCTTTGAATTGTCTGTCAAGATCTGCACCATAGGTTTCCAGGTCTTTTTGTACCTGGGCCACTTCATCCAGACTGGCGATAACCAAATCACTGTCAATGGTACCTACCTTAGATTGAGCCATTGCGCTCAAACTCATGAAAAACACCGCTAAGGGTAAAATAAATTTTTTCATTCTTTTGTTTTTGTGCCGTTATAAGGCGTTTTGTTTCTAATAATCATTGGTTTTTCAAAAACCACGGGCAAAGATAAAAAAGCACTTTAGCTATCAAAGCTTTTTTCTTCAGAATCAAATGATGAGCCATTTAGAAAAAATAATATAAAGGGGTTAACTCTATACTATTTAAAAAAAGCTACACTTGTCTATTCTATGCTTTCAGTCAACATATTCACCGCGATGCGGTTTGAGAGCATCACGCACCGTCCGCATATGTTCTTTAGGAACCACAATATATGCCAGACTGTATAAAGGACTCTTTTTTTCTACGCCTGTTGCATGCTCGTTAAGATTATTTGCGGAAGCATATTCCTTTAAGTGCTTAACATGATGTATTGCAATTTGCTCTGCATCGGCTCCTCTAAAATCCCAAATAAGTTTAATTTGATCCATAATTTAGGAGGTTTTATGATTTTCGGCAAAGCGCTTAAAATCTTTCATGTATTTCAGGGATTGCTTCTTAAAACTTTTTGGAAACAAAAAACCTATCATTTTCATTCCAAAGCCTTCAAATCTAAATTCACTTTCAGACTCCCAAATGGTTTGCCCGTTACCGGTAGCTTTAAACCGGTTATGCTGTTTGTTAAACACACCATTTGTGGTATAGGTAGCTACAAGTTCGTGAGGCATATCGGTCTGGATTATGGTTTCAATAAGGGTCATTTTACGGGAACCAAAGTCATATTTAAGTTCAGTCTGTGCTCCTTTTTCGCCAAACGTTCCTTTGATAACGGTAGCTTCTTTAAGGCCATCCTGCCATTTTTTTAGATTCTCCAGGCTGTCCATCAACGCGGTGGTTTTTTCCAGAGGAAGATCAATTAATATACTATGCGTGTAGTGCATGATTTCTTTTTTAGCGCAAATTTAAAGGAATACTAAAGCTTTTTATGCCGGATTGCTTTTTTAACATCAGTTTAGTGCTTCGGGTTTAGAGGAGTAATCTGTTGATTTACAATTTTTTGAATGTACTGAAGATCGGTTTGTTTTCAGGTTTATGCATTCTAAAGGTTTGATTCAGAGAACTTGTAGATATTGTTTAATTTTGGCTTTTCATTTTTTGCAACAGCTCAAAGCTTTCCGGGTCTTTAGATAAACCTGAAAATCTTTTGGGAGTGTCATCTGTTATTCATGAGAATACACCGTTTTAAAATAGTTGTGTTTGCCGGTCTTACTGTGTTAAGTTTTTCGGCATGTGAGTACTTTAAAACTACTGCACCTGCGGGTGAACCTGTAGCGCGGGTAGGTGAGGAGTATCTCTATAAAACCGATGTGGAAGAACTAATTGTTCCGGGGATGAGCGCAGAAGACAGTACACTTGTCGTATCCAGTTTTATCACACGCTGGGCCACTCAAAAGCTTTTGATGAAAGGCGCCAAATTAAACATCCCGGTGGAAGAACAGCGCCGTCTTGAAGATCTGGTGGCACAGTACAAATCTGATTTATATGCGCAGGCGTATAAAGATGCTTTGGTAGCCCGAAATCTGGATAGCACTATAAGTGATGCCGAAGCTTATGATTATTATGAAGAAAACACCCGTAATTTTAAACTTAATGAAGAGTTGCTTAAGTTGCGCTACATTCATTTAAATGAAAATGATTACAATATTGAGACGATTAAAACGAAATTCATCCGTTTCAATACGGCAGATCGGCGGTATCTGGATTCTATAGGCGTTCAGTTTAAGGCATACTATTTGAACGATTCCACCTGGATACGTCTCGATAAGGTGGTTGCAACCATCCCGCCTATTAATCTGGAGAATAGCGACCGCTTTCTAAATAAAACCGATTTTGTACAATTGCGTGATTCATTAGGCCTATATTTGATCGCGGTGAAAGACCGGTTGAAGCGGAACAGTGAGGCTCCGTTAGAATATGTAGAGCCCACCGTAAAACAGATTTTGCTCAATCGCAAAAAACTGGAATTGATAAAACAGTTAGAAAAAGATATTACTAAAGATGCAATTAAAAATAAACAGTTTGAAATCTATAATTAACCTCTCGTTTACCCTGCTTATAGCAGCTGGTTCATACTCAGCAAACGCTCAGGAAATCATTGATACCGAATCGAATACCGATGTGGCGCAGGCTGAAGATAAACCGCTTACCTCCGGAACTACATTTAAAGTAGATGGAGTTGCTTCGGTAGTTGGGGAATATGTTATTCTGGAAAGCGACATTCAGCAGGCTATCGAGTCGCTAAAACAACAAAAAGTAGAAACTCAGGACTTGTCAAATTGTAAGGTGCTCGATAAACTGATGGAAGATAAACTCTATGCGCACCACGCAGTTATTGATAGTGTAATGATTTCTGAAGATCAGGTTCGCTCCTATACACAGCAGCAAATCGATTACTTTATCAATCAATTGGGTTCTGAGGAAAAAGTGCTCCAGTTTTACCGAAAGGAAAAAATTTCTGATTTGCGTAAAGATCTCTTTGAGCTTAACCGCAATCAGGAACTGGCAAAAGCCATGCAACAGAAAATTGTCGAGGAGATTGAAGTGACTCCTGAAGAAATACGCGAATATTATAAGCAACTGGAACAGGATGGTCTTCCCCAGTTTGGAGTGGAGCTTGAGATTTCCAAAATCCAGATCATTCCCGAAGTTCCTCAGGAAGAAAAACAAAAAGTGATCGACCAGCTCAATCAATACCGGGAAGATATTGTAGAAAATGGAAGCAGCTTTGCAACCAAAGCCGTTCTCTGGTCTGAAGATGAATCAACCCGCGGGGATGGTGGTCTAATACGTGATGTAGATCGCAAGTCGCAGTTTGTAAAAGAATTTAGGGATGTTGCCTTTAGCCTTCAGGAAGGTGAAGTAAGTAAGCCTTTTGAAACCGAATTTGGATTTCATATCATTAAAGTGGAAAAAATACGCGGTCAGAAAATTGATTTGCGGCACATTCTACGCATTCCCAAAGTGACCTCCCAGGCTGAATCAGCTGCAAAAGAAAAAATCGAAAAAATAAAATCGCGTATCGAAGCCGGTGAAATCACTTTTGAAGAAGCCGCTAAAGAATCTTCAGATGAAAAAGAAACGGCCAGTGACGGCGGGATCATGATAAACCCGGTTACTCAGGATCGTATGTTTGAGCTTAAAAATCTGCCTACCGATTTATATCCAAAAGTTCAAAACCTGAAAGAAGGTGAAGTTTCCATTGCTTTCAATAATCCTACGCGAACCGGTAAAACCCGTTATGAAATTTACACGGTTTCAGATCGTATTGAAGAGCATAAAGCTGACTTTGTAGTAGACTACGTAAAAATTAAAAATTTTGCTTTACAGGCTAAACAAATCAAAGCCATCGAAAAGTGGCAAAATGAAAAAATTGCCGAAACTTACATTAAACTCAACGGCGATTACCGAAATTGTGACTACACCAGCAACTGGTTAAAAAAATAAATGTATGTCTGACGCGAAGGCGATTGATACGCTGGTAACCCGGTTTAAAGATTTAAAAAAGGAAATTGGCGAGGTCATAATTGGTCAGGAAGAAGTTGTAGAGCAAATCATTATCTCTATCTTTTCCGGAGGTCACTCCCTGTTAATAGGTGTTCCCGGATTGGCGAAGACCTTAATGGTAAATACCATTGCTCAGGCTTTGGGGCTCGATTTCAAACGTATTCAGTTTACACCAGACTTAATGCCCAGCGATATTGTGGGTTCTGAAATTCTGGATGAAAACCGAACCTTTAAATTTTTAAAAGGGCCGGTGTTTTCAAATATAATTTTGGCAGACGAGATTAACCGTACGCCGCCTAAAACACAGGCTGCGCTTCTGGAGGCTATGCAGGAAAAAGCGGTGACTGTAGCCGGAAAGCAATATAAACTGGACGCTCCCTATTTCGTTTTGGCAACCCAAAATCCCATAGAGCAGGAGGGAACCTATCCCTTGCCTGAGGCTCAGCTGGATCGATTTATGTTTGCTATTAACCTGGCCTATCCCAGTTATGAAGAAGA
The DNA here is from genome assembly GCA_964398145.1 of uncultured Flavimarina sp. Classification (GTDB taxonomy): domain Bacteria; phylum Bacteroidota; class Bacteroidia; order Flavobacteriales; family Flavobacteriaceae; genus Leeuwenhoekiella. Next base: position 13,644 of record CAYNMH010000048.1, read on the forward strand.
GGTGGCTATTGTTAAAGCGACTACTACTGATCGTACCGGTAGCGTTTCGGCATTATTTACAGCCTCAGAAATTACAGATTACCAGCAATTAATCCGACGCATTCCGGTAGCAGACAATGTGGTGGAATATGCCGTGAAACTTGTGGGTAAAACCAGACCTGATGCCCCGACTGCCCCGCAGCTCGTAAAGGATTATATAGATTGGGGGGCCGGCCCGCGCGCATCTCAAAACCTGATTTTGGCAGCGAAAACGCACGCAGCTATGCATGGTAAATATTCTCCCGATATCGAAAATGTACAGGCAGTAGCCCAGGGTGTTTTAGGGCACCGCCTCATTAAAAACTACAAAGCAGAGGCCGAAGGACTGACGCTTCCCGATATTATTAAAGGCTTGCTTTAATAATATAGAGTCACTCTAAATAAGCTCCTTTTTCCGACTTTTAGAAAACTTAATCCTCTCATTAAGAAATACGGAAAATCACTTAACGAAATCGATTTTTTCTTCAGTATAATGTAAGGATTAATTGCTTTTGCCTAATTGCCGGTTAAATAGCTAATGGCTTCCGATTTTGCGGGGTTTTTCGTATTTTTCGCACGCTTTCGGGCACACAAGTATTTCAAATTTATTTTAACTAAACTTTAGATATGGCATTTGATATCGATATGATCAAATCGGTTTACAGTACCATCGCAGAGCGCGTAGATGCCGCTCGCGAGGTTACCGGAAAACCGTTAACACTGGCAGAAAAAATATTGTATTCCCACTTATGGGATGGTAAAACTGATAAAGCCTTTGTAAGGGGTAAAGACTACGTAGATTTTGCTCCAGATCGTATCGCTTGTCAGGATGCAACAGCCCAGATGGCGCTTTTGCAGTTTATGCAGGCCGGTAAAAAGAATGTTGCAGTGCCTACCACAGTACACTGTGACCACCTTATTCAGGCTAAACAGGGAGCAGCAAAAGATTTAAAACGTGCCAATGAAACCAGTAATGAGGTTTTTGACTTTTTAGAGTCGGTTTCCAATAAATACGGAATCGGTTTCTGGAAGCCCGGTGCAGGGATTATTCACCAGGTGGTTCTGGAAAACTATGCATTTCCGGGTGGGATGATGATAGGTACCGATAGTCACACGGTTAATGCCGGTGGTCTTGGGATGGTGGCTATAGGTGTAGGTGGTGCCGATGCCGTAGATGTTATGGCGGGTATGCCCTGGGAACTTAAATTTCCAAAATTGATCGGGGTTAAATTAACCGGCGAACTCAATGGCTGGACGGCTTCTAAAGACGTGATTCTAAAAGTGGCCGGTATTCTTACTGTGAAAGGTGGAACCGGAGCCATTGTAGAGTATTTTGGGCCCGGAGCCCGCAACCTTTCTGCGACCGGTAAAGGAACCATTTGTAATATGGGGGCTGAAATAGGTGCTACCACTTCAACCTTTGGTTACGATGAGTCTATGGAGCGTTTCTTGAGAGCTACAGATCGTGCTGATGTTGCAGATGCAGCAAATGCAGTTAAAGAATATTTAACCGGTGATGATGAAGTGTACGCAAATCCTGAAGAGTATTTTGATCAGGTGATCGAAATCAATCTTTCAGAACTGCGTCCACATCTTAATGGACCGTTTACTCCGGACTTGGCTACTCCGGTAGGAGAATTGGGTAAAAAAGCAAAAGAAAACGACTGGCCCATTAAAGTGGACTGGGGATTAATCGGTTCGTGTACCAACTCTTCGTATGAAGATTTATCACGAGCGGCCTCGATCGCACAACAGGCCATTGATAAAAAACTTAAACCGAAGTCTGACTTTGGGATCAATCCGGGTTCTGAACAAATTCGTTTTACCGCAGAGCGTGACGGCTTGCTTAAAGTCTTTGAAAACCTGGGTGCCACAATCTTTACTAATGCCTGTGGACCGTGTATTGGTCAGTGGGACCGTAGCGACCGCAAAGGAGAGGAGAAAAACACCATTGTGCATTCCTTTAACCGTAACTTTTCCAAGCGTGCAGACGGGAACCCAAATACCCATGCTTTTGTAGGTTCACCTGAAATGGTAGCTGCAATTGCAATCTCAGGAAAATTGGATTTTGATCCGATGAACGATACATTGATTAATGAAGACGGTCAGGAAGTGAAATTAGATGAGCCACAAGGTTTGGAATTGCCGCCTAAAGGTTTTGCAGTTGATGAAAATGGCTATCTCGCGCCTACCGAAGATGGTAGTTCTGTTGAAGTGAAAGTAGCCTCAGACAGCGAGCGACTTCAATTGTTGACTCCCTTTGAGCCTATAAAAGACAGCGAACTGAAAAATGTAAAGTTGCTGATCAAGGCTTTTGGAAAATGTACTACAGACCATATTTCTATGGCCGGACCATGGTTGCGTTACCGCGGTCATCTGGACAATATTTCCAATAACTGCCTGATAGGAGCGGTAAACGCCTATAACAAGAAAACAAACTTTGTAAAAAATCAGTTTACCGGAGAGTATGGTGGAGTGCCAGATACCCAGCGGGAATACAAAGCTAAAGGAATCAAAACCATTGTGGTGGGAGATCACAACTACGGGGAGGGTTCTTCACGGGAACACGCCGCGATGGAGCCACGTCATTTAGGTGTAGCTGCAGTATTGGTGAAATCTTTTGCGCGTATTCATGAGACCAACCTGAAAAAACAGGGGATGCTTGCGCTTACCTTTGTGAATGAAAAGGATTACGATCTGATACAGGAAGATGATACCTTCAGCTTTGTAGATATTGAAAATTTTGCTCCGGACACTCCGTTAACTATTGAAGTTACCCACGCAGATGGAAGCAAAGACACCATAAAAGCCAATCATACCTATAACGATGCTCAGATAAAATGGTATCGTGAAGGTTCTGCATTAAACCTGATTAAAAAGCAGAACGCTTAAGTATTGTGCTAAATCTTTATTAAAACCAGACTACTTTCGGGTAGTTTGGTTTTTTTATTGAAATTTTTATGCGCTCTTTGCGTTAACAAATCAGAACAACTTAAATAAAACTTTACATGAAAAAATTGAACGTACTCGCTCTGTTGACTGCCGGCATGCTGGCATCTTGTTCCGGGAGCGATGATACGGTTGATCGTTCAACCGTAACCCTGGAATCTGTAACCCGCCTGGAGCAGTTGCCTGAATCTTCAGAATATCAGGTTTGGCTGGTCTCGGGTGGAGAAAATATTTCCCTGGGAAGATTTCGAAATTTATCCAACGGCCAGCAGTTTTCGGCTTTAACCGGTCAGGTTGATAATGCGTCGGGAATTAAGATAAGTATAGAACCGGGTAATGATTCATCACCGGAAATCAGTAATACGGTAATTCTATCCGGAAATTTTAATGGAAACTCAGCCGATTTATCTATTACAGAATCTTTAGGGAATTTCAGTGGGGCTTCAGGCGTTTTTACGCTTTGGACACCTACAGATAACAATGCCAATAACAATCAGAACGGGGTTTATTTTCTAAGACCTAATGGAGGCAATCCTCAAGCGGGGTTAAATTTACCAACATTACCACAAGGATGGAGATATGAGGGCTGGGTAACAGTACCCAATACCTCAAATCAAATGATTAATTTGAGCACCGGCAGGTTTACATCCCCTAACGGAGTTGATGAAACCTCTGCTTACAGTTCAAACCTGAATACAGAACCGCCTTTTCCGGGAGAAGACTTTGTTAATATGAGTATTCTTTCTCAAATTGGTTTTAACTCATCTCCTGATCTACGTTTGAAACAAATTTTTATCTCAGTAGAACCAGAACCTGATTTTGATTATGCAAAGCCTTTTGTTATTCAGCCGTTGATCAATCCTACTTCAGGTAATAGTCTCTATCCGGAAACACAAAATATGCAATTAAATACGCTCTCTTTCCCAAGAGCAGTGGTTTCCAGACAATAAGTTTAAAGAGGATATCATAAAAAACCCGGCTGAAAAGCCGGGTTTTTTTAGTTGAATCAGCGATTAAACCAGTTTGTTTATTTTTTCGATAAGTTTACTCATATCATTTTGGAGTTTATCTACCTGACTTTCTAAATGTTTAACACGGTTGTTGGCATCCATGTCAATCACGTTAAGTGAACTGGTTATTTTACCCCGTACGATTAATATTTCCAGAATATTATCAAGCTTGTAAGTAATACTTTCATATTTACTGTTATCACTGATCAATATTAACGCCTTATTTACTAAATCTTTTTTAATACGCTTGGTAAGTACCGATTTCTGCGTAACAATTACTGCAACGGAGCCATCCAGAACTTCAGTGAGATCTTCAATATGCTGGGTGATCAGGATATCCCCGTGCATGAGAGTGGGCATCATGCTATCGCCTTCTACTTCAAAAAGCTTTTGACCTTCAACGGGTTCATAACCTGGAAGCTTGAACATCGCCAGCGTAGAAAGCCATTGCTCATTTTCGCGGTTCTCAATAAAGCCCGCTCGAGCCTCTACATCTATAAGTGGCACAAAACCATTGGTGATGTTTATCATCACCGAGTTGTGAGAACCCTTTAGAATTCGGTCTGTGGGGACACTGTACAGGCGGCTCAAGGTGAGCAAATGGTCTGTCGTAATAGAATTTTGACCATTCTCAATAAGCGAGTATGCTCCTTGAGTAATACCTAATTCGGCAGCAACCTTTTTTTGAGATAAAGCAGCTTGCTCCCTCAGCGATTTAAGTTGTTTTGATATTGACATTTAAGTGTAATTTAGGGACGTTATGTTAGATTTTAACAAATATACTTTATTTCGTGATCAATATTGTTTTTGATTATAGTTTTGATGGTTTTATCCGTTTTTTTCTTAAAAACCTGTAATGTATTCGTGGGATTCTAAATATAAAGGGATATTTATTGAAGATTACTTAGCTTTTCAGTATGCTTTTTTGATTAATGTCTTTGTATTAAGGGCATAAAATACATAAAATCTGATGTTTATTTACGAAATATCTTACTCATTTACTGTTTAGGTGGGTTTTAAGTGTAATTTCGGCGATGAGCCACAAGTGTTTCCTTCTAATATCCTGTATTTAAATAATCTATCTTCCGAGTTTTTTAGTACTTTAAGTTCTTACGAGATCTTGGAAAATTTGAACTTATTTTCGACTGTGCAGAATAGATAGAAATACTATTTTTGCCTATGCAAAATAACGTACTCATTCTCGACTTTGGTTCGCAGTACACCCAATTAATTGCCAGACGCATTAGGGAACTGAATATTTTCTGCGAAATTAAACCCTTTAACAAATTACCTGAAGATTTAAATGCTTATAAAGCCGTAATTCTCTCTGGTTCACCCAGCTCAGTCAGGGCAGACAATGCTCCACATCCCGATCTCTCGCAGATACGCGGTAAAAAGCCTATGCTGGGTGTGTGTTATGGAGCCCAGTATCTCGCGCATTTTAATGGAGGTGAAGTAGGGCAGTCCAATACCCGCGAATACGGGAGGGCCAATCTTTCTTCTGTAAAGGCAGATGAAGCATTTTTTAGAGGTGTGGAAGCGGGTAGCCAGGTGTGGATGAGTCACAGCGATACTATTAAAAAGTTACCTGAAGGTGCTGTTAAGCTGGCCAGTACACACGATGTGGAATATGCGGCCTATCGCATCGAAGGCGAGGAAACCTATGCCATTCAGTTTCACCCGGAAGTATATCACTCAACTGATGGCAAAAGAATTCTGGAAAACTTTTTGGTACACATCGCAAAAGTAGAGCAGAGCTGGACGCCGGATAGTTTTGTAGATACCACGGTTGCCCAGCTAAAGGAAAAGCTGGGAGACGATAAAGTTATTCTGGGACTTTCCGGGGGAGTAGACAGTTCAGTAGCGGCTATGCTTCTGCACAAAGCCATCGGTAAAAACCTGCACTGTATTTTTGTGAATAACGGCTTGCTACGCAAAAATGAGTTTGAAGATGTGCTGAAGCAATACGAGGGTATGGGCCTTAATGTAAAAGGTGTGGACGCTTCAAAACGTTTTCTGGATGCCCTGGCGGGTAAAAGTGATCCCGAAGAAAAGCGCAAAACCATCGGTCGCGTCTTTATCGAAGTTTTTGACGATGAGGCGCATCAGGTGGAGAATGCTAAATGGCTGGCACAGGGAACTATTTATCCCGATGTGATTGAGTCGGTTTCCGCTACCGGAGGTCCTTCAGCCACCATTAAATCCCATCACAATGTGGGCGGTTTACCCGATTTTATGAAACTTCAGGTGGTAGAACCGCTGCGTATGCTCTTTAAAGATGAAGTACGCCGCGTAGGCGCCAGTATGGATATGAATCCGGCTCTGTTAGGCAGGCATCCGTTCCCGGGACCCGGTCTTGCCATCCGCATCCTTGGCGATATCACGGCCGAGAAGGTGCGTATTTTGCAGGAAGTAGATGCCATTTTTATAAACGGTTTACGTGACTGGGAGCTTTACGATCAGGTATGGCAGGCCGGGGCCATGCTGCTGCCGGTAGACTCGGTAGGTGTCATGGGTGATGAGCGTACCTATGAGAAATGCGTCGCTTTACGGGCTGTGGAAAGTACAGACGGGATGACAGCAGACTGGGTTAATTTGCCGTATAACTTTCTGCAAAAAGTCTCTAATGATATAATAAATAAAGTTAAGGGCGTTAATAGAGTAGTCTATGACATCAGTTCAAAACCGCCCGCCACTATAGAATGGGAATAATAATGTAGGGTCCTGGGAAAGGATCAGACCTAAATGAAAAAGGGTATGGTATTGGTAATGCTTTCAGAAAATAAATTGAAACTAATGAGAAACCTAAGTGTTTTATTCCTCTTTGTATTTATGGTATACAGTTGCTCCAGCATTGGTCAGCAAACGTATTCAAGTCACCAGGTAAAGGAGGGAGAGACCATTTCGGCTATAGCCAATAAATACAATGTTACCGTTTACGAAATTTACCGCTTAAATCCGGAAGCGAAAAACCGCATCTATCCCGGTTTGGTCTTAATTCTTCCGGGAGGAAAATCAGATCCCGGCGCTTCAGAAGTAAGCAGTGACGGCAGGTTTATCTTACACACCGTTGCTAAAGGCGAAACCTTATACAAGCTTTCTAAAAAGTATGAAGTTTCAGAAACCGATATCAAGAGGTATAATAAGCATTTATACACTGCCGAATTGCGAAGCGGGGAGGTGGTTAAGATTCCCAATACGAGGCAGGAGGAAGCTGAAGAAGAGGTGGCAAAGCCGGCTGTTACAAACCGTAAACACATTGTAAAGCCGAAAGAAACCAAATACGGGCTGGCGGCTATGTACGGTATCACGATCGAAGAGTTGGAACAGATGAATCCGGATATCAAAAACGGACTTCAAATAGGGACTATTCTCAATGTGCCTGATAAATCCTATACTCCTGATGCTGTTTTAGAGGAAGATACCTACGCATTTTATGAGGTAAAGCCGAAAGAAACTCTTTTCAGTCTTACCAGACGCTGGGATATGACCGAGGAGCAACTCGTTCGCCTCAACCCGGCTCTGAAAGAGGGTCTGAAAAACGGAATGATCCTGAAATTGCCTAAAAATAAGGTTTCCGAAGAAACTGGCGTGGTAATGAATGCCGGTGCAGTTAAATTAGCCGACAATCTTACAAATTTAGGCACTAAAAATGTAGCAGTGCTGTTGCCCTTTAATCTCAATAAAACGGAGACGGACACCAGTAATATTGCCGCAGAAATACTGAAACGCGACCGGGTGATGAACATTGCCCTGGAGTTTTACAGCGGGGTGCTGATGGCTGTAGATTCTGCTAAAGCTTTGGGTATTTCGACAAATCTGCACGTTTTTGACACCCAGTATAACCGGCAGGATGGGGAAGCTTCTAACAACCGTAAAATAGAAACGCTGCTTCGTACTAATGATTTTGGAAAAATGAATGCGGTAATAGGTCCGTTGCTTACTTCCAATGTGGAAAAAACAAGCAGTTTACTTCGCGATCGTGCCATACCCGTTGTTTCTCCTATAGTTCCTGAAATCAATTTGCAGGCTAATGTGTTTCAATCACGTCCGGCAGACCGAATCTTAAAGGAACAGATGATGCGTTTCATCAGGCTGGAAGGAAAAGGAAAAAATATCGTGATCATCGCAGATTCCAAAAATCAGAAATCTAAAGCCGATTTACTTGCGCTTTATCCCGATGCCAAAGTTGTTTTTCCTAAAGGTGAAAATGGAGCGGGCTATGTAAGTGCATCTCTGCTTGCGTCAAAATTGTCTGCTACTATTGAAAACTGGGTAATTTTAGAGACGAATGATGTTGCCCTGATCAGTAATGTAACTACCGGGCTCTCTACGCAATTGGGGGCTAAAAAAATTACGCTGCTTACTACAGATAAAGGATCGGCTTATGAAAGTGATGATGTTTCTAACATCACTCTGATGAAGCTTAATTTTCATTTCCCTTCTGTAGATCGTGCGTATACCGAAAAGCAGTTGTCCTTTATTAACGCCTATAAAGCGAAATACGGTTATGTGCCTAGCAGTTATGCGGTAAGGGGCTATGATCTTACCTTTGACACCTTATTGCGACTGGCGGCAGCAGAGAGTTTGTATGATGCGGCCAAAGCGGGTTACAGTACACAATACGTAGAAAATAAATTCCATTACGTTCAGGATCCGGTTTCTACAGGATATTATAACAATTCGGCCTACATCTTAAGGTATGGTGAAGACCTGCAGGAAGTGGTTGTGGAAATTCCTGAAACGCCAACCAGTACCTATTTAAAAGATTAAAATGACCAGTAAAGTTGTTTATTTAGGAGATTTGCGCACTTCGTGCGAACACATAAAATCGGGCAATTCCTTTATTACGGATGCTCCGGTTGATAATAATGGGAAAGGGGAGGCGTTTTCACCTACAGATACGGTAGCAACTGCTTTGGCAAGTTGTATGCTTACCGTAATGGGCATTAAAGCACACCAAATGGGAGCGCCTGATTTAAAGGGCTCTATTGCTGAAGTGACTAAAACGATGGCAGCAGAACCCCGACGCATTTCAAAAATTGAAGTAAAGCTTACACTATATGGCATTGCCGAAGAAAAGCAGCGAAAAATTCTGGAAAATACAGCCCGTACCTGTCCCGTACTTCAAAGTTTACATCCCGAGATGGAAAAAGTAGTCCATTTTGACTGGAAATAAGAGCTCATTTTAACCATTCAGATAATTTCGGTTTTACCTGTTTCTTGAAAGAAGCAGTAGCCTTATGAAAACAGTTTTTGGCAGAGCCCATTAAAAAACCCGGTCAATTTGACCGGGTTTTTTGTTCTAAGCGGAGTAGTGTTAATCAATTAGGCGTTAGCCCTATTTTACTTTATTTACGATTGCTTCAAAAGCTTCCGGGTGATTCATAGCTAAATCTGCTAGTACCTTACGGTTAAGCTCGATGTTTGCAGCTTTAACTTTACCCATAAACTGAGAATACGACATACCGTGCATACGGGCACCTGCATTGATACGGGCAATCCATAACGAACGGAAGTTTCTCTTCTTTTGACGACGGTCGCGGTATGCATAAAGCATAGCCTTTTCAACCGCATTTTTAGCAACGGTGTAGACGTTTTTACGTCTTCCAAAGTAACCTTTGGCCTGCTTCATTACCTTTTTTCTTCGGGCTCTTGAAGCAACTGAATTTACTGATCTTGGCATAATTTAATTGTTTTTGTAGCAGGCGAACCTTTCGGTCACTTTCAAAACGTATTACCGTTTTGCCCAACTCCAGGGTTTATAAAATAATTGAACCGGTTACGTTCTTATTTAAGTCGTAACATGATTTTCACGTTGTTCTCGTCTGCTTTGTGTACCAAAGTGTCGTGAGTCAACGCCAGCTTACGTTTTTTAGATTTCTTAGTCAGAATGTGACTTTTAAACGCGTGCTTTCTTTTGATTTTACCAGTTCCGGTAAGCTTAAAACGCTTCTTAGCACTGGATTTCGTTTTCATTTTAGGCATAATTCCTAGTTTATTTAAATATTCCGCTTATTAATTTTAAAAGATAACAGATTATCTGTTATCAAAATCAATCCCGACCTTGATTAAAAGGTCGGGATTGATATATGAATGAACCTTTCGGTTTATTTTGATTTCTTGGGAGCCATAAACATAATCATACGTTTACCCTCTAATTTTGGCATCTGCTCCACTTTACCAAATTCTTCAAGATCCTGCGCAAGTCTCAATAATAAAATCTGACCCTGATCTTTATAAATGATTGATCGTCCTTTAAAGAATACATACGCTTTTAGTTTTGCTCCTTCTTCAAGGAATTTTTGAGCGTGTTTCTTCTTAAAATCATAATCGTGATCATCGGTATTTGGACCAAAACGAATTTCCTTTACTACAACTTTAGTAGCTTTGGCCTTGATGGCTTTCTCTCGCTTCTTTTGCTCGTAAACAAATTTCTTATAATCCATCACCTTACATACCGGAGGTTCGGCATTCGGGGATATTTCAACCAGATCCAACTCCTGCTCCCGAGCCATCTCGAGGGCTTTGCTAATAGGATAAACTCCCATTTCGACATTGTCTCCAACCACACGAACCTCGCGGGCACGTATTTTCTGGTTGATGTTGTGCTGGTCTTGCTTCTGAACTCTTGCGGGTCCTCTTGATCTTTTTCTACGTATTGCTATGGCTATAAATTTTTAATTAAACTTCAAATTTCTTTAGTGTTTTACCGATTTCAGTCTGAATAACCTGAGCAAAATCTGCTACGGTCATCGTTCCTAAATCCTCACCACCGTGTTTACGTACAGAAACCGTACCATCTTTGGCTTCTTTCTCACCAATGATTAACATAAACGGAAGTTTTTGCATTTCGGCTTCCCGAATCTTACGTCCCATCGTTTCTCCACGGTCGTCAATGGTAGCGCGAATTTCGTGATTTTCTAATAATTCTAAAACATTTTGTGCGTATTTCTCATAATTCTCACTAAGGGTGAGTACAATGGCTTGCTGAGGCATCAGCCATAACGGGAAATTTCCTCCGGTATGTTCCAATAAAATGGCAACAAAACGTTCCATACTGCCAAAGGGTGCACGGTGAATCATTACCGGGCGGTGTTCCTCATTATCACTGCCTTTATAGCTGAGTTCAAAACGTTCGGGCAGGTTATAATCTACCTGAATAGTACCTAACTGCCAGCTTCTTCCCAGGGCATCTTTCACCATAAAGTCAAGCTTTGGCCCATAGAATGCGGCTTCACCGGTTTCTATAACGTAATTAAGGCCTTTGGTCTTAGCGGCATTTATAATTGCGTTTTCGGCCTTTTCCCAGTTGGCATCAGATCCTATGTACTTTTGTTTATTTTCCGGATCTCGCAAGGATACCTGCGCGGTAAAATTTTCAAAGCCCAGAGAGCCAAAAACATAAAGTACCAGGTCAATCACTTTCATAAACTCTTCATCCAGCTGATCTGGAGTACAGAAAATGTGCGCATCATCCTGAGTAAACCCACGTACGCGGGTAAGACCGTGCAATTCGCCGCTTTGCTCATAACGGTATACCGTACCAAATTCCGCAAAACGTTTGGGCAAATCCCGGTAGCTCCATTGCTGCGAATTGTAAATTTCGCAGTGATGCGGACAGTTCATGGGCTTTAAGAGGAATTCTTCCCCTTCAGCCGGAGTAGTAATGGGTTGAAAGCTGTCTTCCCCATATTTGGCGTAATGCCCCGAAGTGACATACAATTCTTTCTGCCCGATGTGCGGAGAAACTACCATCTCATAGCCGGCCTTTTTCTGAGCAGCTTTTAAAAAGTTCTCCAGACGCTCCCGCAAAGCGGCTCCTTTAGGCAGCCATAATGGCAGTCCCTGACCTACTTTTTGAGAAAAGGTAAACAATTGCAGTTCTTTTCCCAGTTTGCGATGGTCGCGTTTTTTAGCTTCTTCCAGCAATTCGAGGTATTCTTTAAGATCTTTTTGCTTAGGGAAAGAGATTCCGTACACCCGGGTAAGCTGAGGCTTGTTTTCATCCCCACGCCAGTAAGCGCCGGCAACACTCATCAATTTTACGGCTTTTACGAAAGCCGTGTTGGGCAGGTGACCGCCGCGGCACAAATCGGTAAAGGTATCATGATCGCAAAAGGTGATGCTTCCGTCTTCCAGGTTTTCAATCAATTCAACCTTGTAGGGGTTATTCTGTTTTTTGTAGAAATCAAGTGCATCGGTTTTAGAAACACTGCGCATACTAAATTCGTGTTTGCCGCGTGCGATTTCGAGCATTTTGTCTTCGATCTTTTTAAAGTCGTTTTCGCTTAGCGAACGATCTCCCAGATCTACATCATAATAGAAACCTTTTTCAATGGCGGGACCAATGGTCAGTTTAACTCCCGGATACAATTCTTCAAGCGCCTGTGCAAGGATGTGTGCCGAAGAGTGCCAAAAGGCTTTTTTTCCTTCCTCATCATTCCAGGTAAAAAGAACCAGCGCACCATTCGTGGTAAGGGGAGTGGTAATTTCAACGGTTTGCCCGTTGTATTTGGCAGAAATCACGTTGCGCGCAAGCCCTGCACTGATGCTGTTTGCCACGTCAAAAGGTGTGACGCCGCTTTCAAATTCTTTTACACTGCCATCTGGCAAAGTAACCTGGATCATAGTACAAAATTTAAGGCAGCAAAGATAAGGGCTTTCGCGGGAATAACGGATGCCTGCTTTTAAAAATTAAAGCA
>CAYNMH010000049.1:0-25879 GCA_964398145.1 uncultured Flavimarina sp.
AAATAAGTCAAACCCCTGTTATTTTTAACTTACACAGTTAATAGTATAGTGTCAAGCCACCTGAGAAGGTGGCTTCTTTTTTTTAGTGCAGATTGCGCATTTGGTTTTTTAATTCTTCCATACCCTGTTGCAATTCGCGGAGTAAATTACTTTCTGAAGGAGAGTCCAGATGAAAAGTAAGCTTACTGTTTACCTGCCACAATTCCTGGATATCACTTACCTGTACTTCATAAGGTACATACTCCTGATTGATGGAAATCAATAAAACTTTAGAAGGGTCGGGTAATTTCTGGAGTTTTTTAACCACTACAGCATCCGGTAATACCACGACATATACTTTATTTGAAGTTACTTCAGCCATGCTGGCCACGGCTTTACCCAGCACCCAGTCATCCGGCATAAAATTGGGCAACATACTGTCTCCTTCTACCTGAAAACCCCGGTATGTGGCGTTGCGATATTGGGGTAGGGGAAGGTCAAAAGCGGGCAACTGCTGGTACCATTCCACATCCTGAACATTTTGAGGATACCCGGCTGCAGCTTTTTGATTAACCATAACCAGATTCTCCTGATCTGCAGTATCTACCGTTACCACTTTAGGGCTTACATCCCCTTTACCCGCATGAAGTAATTTTTGATTACTATACCCAAATAGCCAAAGCGGATTCACATTGTACAATCGCAACAATTCAGTAACCACCTGACCGGAAAGCTTGGTTCTGCCACGTTCAATATCGGCTGTTGAATTTTTAAGGCCCAAAGCCTCGGCAAACTCGGTTTGCGTAAGATTCTGTTCTTCGCGTATTTGCTTAAATCGGCGAATATCGCCTGATACATCATTGATTCCCATACAGTAAAAATACTATTAATTGGAAAATATCCTAATTAAATTTCGGAAAAAATCCGTAATTCGGAAAATTTCTCTAAATTCGTATAAATTCCATGATATGAATTTTGAACGCATTCGAGAAAAGCTAAATATCCTTGCAGATGCTGCAAAATATGATGTTTCCTGCTCCAGTAGCGGAAGTAAACGCACCAACAAAAATAAAGGCCTTGGCGATAGTAGTGGTATGGGTATCTGCCACAGCTATACGGAGGATGGTCGCTGTATTTCTTTGTTGAAAATACTATTAACCAACCATTGCATTTTTGACTGTGCCTATTGCGTAAGCCGAAAGAGCAACGATATCAAGCGCGCCGGTTTTAAAATTCAGGAGGTGGTAGACCTAACTATTAATTTTTACAGGCGTAATTATATAGAAGGGTTGTTTTTAAGCAGTGGTATATTTTCATCACCTGATTATACCATGGAACGTCTCATTGCAGTGGCCAAAAAGTTACGTCTTGAAGAAAACTTTAATGGATACATACACTTGAAATCCATTCCGGGATGTAGTGATGAGTTGATGCAGGAGGCGGGTTTGTATGCAGACCGGTTGTCTATAAACATTGAAATACCTACTGTTTCCGGACTTAAATTATTAGCTCCTGAAAAGGATCACAAAGATTTTATTCGACCTATGGAAACGGTGAAAAATAAGATCGCGTTGTATCAGGCTGAAAAAAAGATGTTTCGCAAAACTCCTGTTTATGCCCCTGCGGGTCAAAGTACCCAGATGATTGTAGGTGCAACGGGAGAGAGTGATAAAGATATTATGTATTCGGCGGTTCACTATTACAGCACGTATAAAATGAAACGGGTATATTACTCCGGTTATGTGCCGGTTTTGGAAGATAACAGGTTACCCGCTTTAGGGACAGAGGTGCCTATGCTTCGAGAAAATCGCCTGTATCAAACCGACTGGCTGCTGCGGTTTTATGGTTTTGATGTACGTGAAATTTTGAATAAAGATTATCCGAATCTGGATGTGGATATTGACCCTAAACTGAGCTGGGCGCTACGCAATCTGCATTTATTTCCTGTTGACGTGAATAAGGCAGACAAGCGGATGCTGGCACGTATTCCGGGTCTTGGTATTAAATCGGTCCATAAAATTCTCAACGCCCGCAAATACAGAAAGTTGAATTGGGAACATCTGAAGGCCATTGGCATTGCAATGAACCGCGCAAAGTATTTTATGGTTTGCAATTCTAATGACTGGGAACGGCGCGACCTAGAGCCGCAGCGCATTAAAAGTATGATTCTTCAGGACAGTCAGAGTAAATATCACAAAATGTATTCTAATCAACTTCAACTCTTTTAAATGATAACCAGACTGATTTATGATGAGTCTTTTGACGGATTGCTTACAGCAATTTTTCAGGTATATGAGGAACGTATTAAGGAAGTGGAAATTATCCCTCGAAGTCAATGGCAGGCTGATTTTTTTGCACAGGATAGTTCGGTATTTTCCGACGAGACAAAGGCTGAACGCGTCTGGAAGGGTTTACAATCTTTCAGCACTTTAAAACAGTTTATGTATCGATCATTTCTTCGGGAAGCACCTGGTAAGGAAACGGTCATTTTAGATGCTGTTCAATACGTTTTAAAAACAGGAAATGAAAAGGATTATGGTCATCCTTCCGTTTTAAAGTTGTCAGACTGGACTAAAGAAGTAGGCAGGGAAAAACATAGAATGGAAGCTTTTGTGCGTTTTAAGCGGGCGAAAGACAATACCTATGTAGCCGTGATAGAGCCAGATTTTAATGTACTTCCGCTCATTGCCAAACATTTTAAAAACAGATATGCAGATCAGGTTTTTATGATTTATGACCTGAAACGTGATTTTGGTATTTATTATGACCTGAATCAGATTGATTTCATTAATCTTAAGGATTTAAATCTGGCAGATATAGAATCTGTAACTCACGAGGAAGAAATTTTTTATGATAAAATGTGGCAGGATTATTTTAAAAGTACCGGCATTAAAAGCCGAATCAATAAGAAATTGCATCTTAGGCACGTGCCCCGGCGTTATTGGAAATATTTGAATGAAAAAAATCCTTTATAAGCAGAAAAGATTAACTTTAGCTTAAATCATAAACCATATTCTATGAAACGTACACTTGTAAGTCTGGCATTTGTTGCTGCTGTAATAATGACCTATTCCTGTAGAGAAACTACTCAGGAAAAAACAGAAGAAGCTGTAGAGGCAATGGGCGAAGATATTGAAAACGCCGCTGAAGAAACCGGAGATGCTATTAAGGAAGGAGCCGATGAACTTAATGACGAGATTCAGGGTAATGATGATATGTAATTGACCGTAATTGGACATATAGACCCTATATAATTCAATAAAAAGCATCTTAAAAATCATTTTTTTAAGATGCTTTTGTCATTTCATAGGGTGTAAAACCTTGAATTTAATAGCTTCAAAGAGCTTATAATCATTGAATTGGCGTATTCTCTGCATAATTTTTAGCAAAAACACAAAAAGAGGAAAAATTTGATAAAATTTAAGATTTTCCCTTATTAAATTATATACATTTGACATCAATTAACGCTAATTAAATACAATACGATTATGAAAAAATTAATGTTTAGTGCATTTGCACTTTTACTAATGGTTTCTGTTTCTGCTTGCCGCGAAACAACCGAAGAAAAAACGGAAGATGCAATGGAAAACGCCGCTGACGACATGGGAGATGCTATGGATGATGCAGGTGACGCTATGGAAGATGCTGCTGAAGACACCGGAGATGCTATCGAAGAAGGTGCTCAGGAAGTAGAAGATGAAGTTGAAGGCAACGACGACATGTAATCCACTCTTGTGAGATATAGAAAAGCCCGGTAAATCCGGGCTTTTTTATTGTAATACTATTAGAATTTATACTTTAAATAGTTGCGCTACTACTTTCAACAGAGCGATCTACCTTTTTTACCAGACCCTGCAATACTTTTCCGGGGCCTACTTCAATAAATTCGCTTGCCCCATCTTTAATCATATTTTGAACGCTTTGAGTCCATTTAACGGGTGCGGTAAGCTGAAACAATAGGTTTTTCTTAATCTCGGCAGGATCTGTAACGGCCGTTGTACTTACATTTTGGTAAATAGGGCAATTAGGCGGGTTAAAGGTTGTTTTTTCAATAGCTGCCGCAAGTTCTTCGCGTGCGGGCTCCATGAGTGGAGAATGGAATGCTCCTCCTACCGGAAGCACCAGTGCCCGCTTTGCTCCACGCTCTTTTAGCCGTTCACAGGCTTCTTCAACTGCTTTGATTTCTCCTGAAATAATAAGTTGACCGGGACAATTATAGTTTGCAGCTACAACTATACCTTCAACATCTGCACAAACAGCTTCTACAAGTTCATCTTCAAGACCCAAAATTGCGGCCATCGTAGAAGGGGTACTTTCGCAAGCCTTTTGCATAGCTTGCGCGCGTTGCGCAACAAGCCGAAGTCCATCTTCAAAATCTAAAACTCCATTTGCCACCAATGCAGAGATCTCCCCAAGAGAGTGGCCGGCGACCATTTGGGGCTGAGCATTTGTTCCCAGGGCTTTAAACAAAGCCACGGAATGCAAAAATATTGCGGGCTGGGTTACTTTTGTTTCTTTTAGTTCCTCGGCACTGCCTTCAAACATAATTTTTGTGAGGTCAAAACCCAGAATTTCATTCGCTTTTTCAAACAATTCGCGGGCTGTGGCTGAGGCTTCGTAAACATCCTTACCCATTCCGGTAAATTGGGCACCCTGTCCCGGGAAAATATATGCTTTCATAGTTTGTGTGTTTCGTGAAGATGCAAAAGTACATATACCAGTAAGGATTTAGAAATTTAAAAGTTTCTTACATTTAAATACAGAATCACATCCTATGAAAATAATCATTCTAATTGGTATCCTCTGTCTTCCACTTACACTACGTGCACAAATGGAACAGCCGGATAAGCTGCTTTTGGCAACTACCGAACCTAAAGATACCTGGTACGATCTGGGGAAAAAAGCCGAACTCAAAGAATTAAAGATGCAGGTAGAATATGTTTTAACCAGAAGAGACTCCACAAATTATGTTTTTATCGTAGACGGAGAACATCTGCCTTTAAAATCATTTAAAGCTTATAAGGAAAGTATCTTAAAACAGGCAAAAAGTATCTATTTTGTACAAGCTATCGATGAAATAATGGGCTACCCCTCTTCACGCAAGCGGGCCCTTGTTTTAATTACCACAACAGCTTTAGCCGATTAAACCGTTAATGAACCTGTCTCGCCCAGATCGGTGTCCTGGCCGGTTACTGCCCCGTATGCAATTTTTAAAAGCGATACGATTTTATTGGATTTAGAATCCCAATAGCGCGCACTTAAAGGTCTGAATTTTATTGCTGTTAAGTTAGGATCGTCCACACCATCAAACCAGGCATCATCACTTTTACCATACAAACTTTCTAAAATCGGGCGTTCTCTGGTGATATAGGCTTCGCCATACACGCTCAAAAATTGAAAATCTCCGGGTTTGGAATAAAATAACTGCGCTTTAGAATCTTTTTGAATGTTTTTATTGTGGTCGCTGTTTGCGCCGCTTAAAAACCAGATACTGCCATCGTCATCTACTCGTTTTGTAGACATCGGGATGGCGTCAAGAGGTTGTTGTTGTAAATCTGTTGCTAAAAAAGCAAAGTCGATAGAAGTTGCCAGATCTTTTAGTTTCTTTAAAGATTCAGCTTTAGATAAGTGTTCTGTGCTCATGATATTTTTATTTTAAAGGTACTTTTTAGAATGAGCAGGAACGTTTAAGGCAAAGCCAAAAATTAAAGGCTAAAGATTAAAGTTTGTTAAGGTCTAACTGTATTTGTTAAGTATCCTTTTCGCGGAGGCGTAATAATGCCCTCCAAAAAGATTTACGTGCACGAGCACATAATAAAGCTGCCACAGATTGATGCGACTTTGCCAATCTTCGGCTAGAGGGTATGATGCATTATAGGTGTCAAAGACCTGTTCAGAAAAATCACCAAACAGGCGCATAAGTGCCAGATCCATTTCGCGCGGCGCATAACAGGTGGCGGGATCAATTAATGCCGGCAAACCGGCTTCGCTCACCATATAATTGCCAGACCATAAATCTCCATGTATTAAACTTGCCGGCTCCTCAGGAATTATAGACTCCAGGTTTTTGTAAAAGCCTTTAAGGTTCTCAAACGTGTACCCATTTTCGCGGGCCAGTTTAAATTGTGGTTCCAGTCTTTGATTGATGTAAAAGCTTAAAGCATCTGATTCTTCGGTGTTATTTTGTGGCAAACTACCTATATAGTTATCCTTTTCAAAGCCAAAATTCCCGGTATGCTTATGCAATGCCGCGAGCTGTTCTCCAAATGCCGTATCAAACTCAGGCTTTTTAGAGGAACTATCCAGATACTCCAAAATCAGATAGCTGAAGTTTTCAAACAAACCCGTCTGAAGCGGTTGAGGTATTCTGAAGGTCCCGGTTGCTGCCAAATGCTCAAGTCCCAGCTTTTCCAGTTCAAACATTCCCGGGTAAGTATCTGCTTTATTTATCTTAACTACAAAGCTTGATGTGTTGCATTTCAGTTTATAAACATCATTAATGTCGCCACCGGTAAGTGTACTTACCTCAATGAGGTTTTCATTCAGTTCAGCAGAAAGGTGTTCTTTAAAGGTTTCGCTTAGCATAGGTGAGATAGGTAAAGGCGTAATCATGACGAGCATCCTTATCGTGAAATTCGCTGGATATTAATTCCCATTTTTCAGGATCAATTTCCGGAAAAAAGGTGTCTGCGTCAAAAGTGTCGTGAACGCGAGTCAGTTCTATATGCGTAGCAACATCTATCGCGAGCTTATAGATTTGACCACCTCCAATAATGAATATATTTTCGTCATTTTTTGCAAGAGTTAAAGCCTCATCCAGACTTTTGGCAATTAAAACTCCATCAAAAGGTGGGTTATAATCTGCCTTACGAGTGATGACAATGTGTGTGCGATTCGGTAATGCACTGGGAAATGATTCTAGCGTTTTTCGACCCATTATGATGTAATGGTGCGAAGTAAGTTTTTTAAAACGTTTAAAATCATCCGGCAAATGCCAGACCAATTCATTGTCTTTACCTAAGGCATTATTTTCTGCTGCTGCAGCGATTAAGGTGATCATTAGCAATTAAGAATTAAAAGGACGGTCTGGAGTATTTTCTGGAAGAGTGCCTGTCTTAGGGCTTTTGTGTTCCTGTTCCACTCTTTTTTCAAGCCTGGCAATTTTGGCTTTTTGTTTGGCTACCAGTTTATCTAACTGCTCATTTTCCCATTTTTTGTTCATAAAACTGCTGAAGAGAAACACATTAAGCACGTGTATGAGAAAGAAGAAAAACCAAATTAATATAGCCCAGACAAACCAGTCTACCGATGCAGGTCTGAAAGCAGACCCAAAATCTAAAAATTTATTGAGTATTATAAAAAGTACGCCACCGGCGAGAAAAACAATAAAATGCCTAAAAAGGTTCTTTTTCTGTTTAATGCGTTTTTGAGCGTATTCTATAAGTTCGCGTTGTTCGGGATCAATTTTGGAACGCTCCTGTTTTTTTGAGAACATAATTTTAAAGTAATTGGTATTCGATGATACGATTTTAGCAGATTATAAAGTATTCGGCCTTTGTAGGTCTTTGCTTAAAGAGAACGGTTAAATTTACAAGAAATACATACGTTACGTCCTTATGAAAAACCTAAAAAAAGAATTTCCGCTCACTTCAACCTACGCACACCTCAATACTGCCGGATCCGGATTGCTTTCTGAAACTGTTTTAGACTTTAGACAGAATCACGATCTGGATTTTCTGGTAATGGGTAGTTTTTTAAAAGATGAGCAAGGTGC
The DNA here is from genome assembly GCA_964398145.1 of uncultured Flavimarina sp. Lineage (GTDB taxonomy): Bacteria > Bacteroidota > Bacteroidia > Flavobacteriales > Flavobacteriaceae > Leeuwenhoekiella. The sequence continues at coordinate 7,754 of CAYNMH010000049.1, forward strand.
TTTTTTAGACGAGGTACGTAAAGACGTCGCTCATTTTTTTCACCATACACCGCAATACACTTCGCTGCACCCCAGTTTTTCAATAGGCTTTAATGCATTGCTGGAAGCTTTTGAGCCGAAAACCCGGTTTTTATTGCTTGACGAAGACTATCCTTCTATTAATTGGCCCGTTGAAGCCAGAAACTTTGAGATCTGCTATGCGGCCATCAACGAGCATTTAGAAGATAATATTGAGCAGGCCGTATCGAAGCACAAGCCGGACGTGCTTTGCCTGAGCCTGGTGCAGTATATTAATGGAATACGTATTGATTTTGAATTTTTAAATCAATTGAAGGAAGCCAATCCCGATCTGTTGATTATTGCAGATGGAACGCAATACCTCGGAATTGAAGATTTTGATTTTGGCAAAAGCGGAATTGATATTTTAGGAGCCAGTACTTATAAATGGCTCAATGCGGGGTATGGCAATGGTTTTTTTCTATTTAAGCCTCATCTCGAGGAGCTTTTGAAACCTAAGAATCTTGGTTTTGGTTCTGATAAGGGAAAATTTAAGTCGGCAGAGTTTAACCTGATTAGCCGAATGGAACCCGGCCACCTCGACACCCTGAATATGGGTAGCTTGCAGGCTGCTCTGCATTTGATAAAACAAATAGGATATGACTTCATTACGCCCCAGATTCAAAAATTACAGCTGCAGGCCTTTGAAGCTTTTGCAGAACGAGGCTTACTCGCAGATGTTGATTTAAAGCGAAAGATTCACGCTCCGTTTTTCAATATTAAAAAAGATGAAGCCTGCTACGAAATGTTACGAAATAAAGGTGTGGTTTGTTCATTACGGGGAAGCGGAATTCGGGTGAGTTTCCATTATTTTAATACAGAATCAGATCTGGACAAGCTTTTAAGGTTAATTTAGCATAAACTGTGGTTTTTTTTACGTTAATTTATTAGAGATTTAGTTTTAAACAACGATTTCGTAATCTGAAATGTCGTGCAGATGCTATTTATCTTTGAGATATTCGAAAAAATAAGCATAAGAGCCTGATATTTTGGGTTTTATTAATATACAGTTATACATTTGACTAACCTAAAAATGAATGTGTTATGCCAATTACGAAACAATTTTTAAAATCAAAACCAGAGTGTAAAGTAACTTTTACCGTTCTAGATACCGATGCAAACAGCGTAGCAGTTGCCGGTGATTTTAATGACTGGGAAAAAACCGAACTGAAAAAGCTTAAAAATGGTTCTTTTAAAGGACAACTCAATATACCTACAGATGCTACCTATGAATTTCGTTATTCTGTAGATGGGGAGTGGGTTAATGAACCGGAGGCAGACGGATTTAAATACAATGATTTTGCCGGAGCTGAAAACAGCCTGTTAGAGCTTTAGTCTTAAGTAGTAACAACTAAAAAAAGCAGTCAACGGGTTCAGGTTGACTGCTTTTTTTTATAACGAGAAACTGTTTTGGCTACAGCCTTTTAAATACATAATCTGTAAAATAGCGTTTTGTGTCTTCAAACTGGTGAATGACTTTTAGACCAGATTCACTTGCCAGCCAATCTACAATATGATCATCGTATTTTTGGGAGATTTCGGTATGGATGCTTTCCCAGGCGGTCAAATTTACTTCCAGATTTAATTTGTTGAGATTTACTTTTTGTTCTTTAGTACTGATTAGGTAGCTTTTTGCTGTACCTGTTTCAGGATCATAGGTTGGCCAGTGCTTAAAAGAGTCTAAATCAAAATTGGCCTCAAGAGTTGTGTTGATGCGCGTCAATACATTTTTATTGAAGGCTTCTGTAACTCTTTGAGTGTCATTGTAAGCATCTAATACTATTGATGGATTTTTCTTTTGATCAAAACCCATAAAGAGCAAATCTCCTGTATTCATGCATTTGCGAATGCCAGTTAAGAAATTTACAGCATTAGCGTGGGAAAGATTACCAATGTTAGAGCCCAAAACCATTATAACGGTCTTTCTATTGCTGGATCTGGCGCAAAGATTACGTAAAACATCAAAATAAGTGCCCTGTTGAGTCAGGACTTCCACTTCAGGAAGGGTTTTGTGCAAATCCTGCTCGAGGCTGTCCAATGCATTTTGACTTATATCAATAGGTTTGTAGGTGAAATCAAGTTCCTGTTCGATAAAATGTTTCAGTAAAACCTTGGTTTTTTTACCATCACCGGCTCCTAATTCAACCAAGTCAAACCCCTGAGAATCCTTAAACAAGTCAGCTATTTCAGCTGTATGAGTATCGAGAATTTCGTATTCACAGCCGGTAAGATAATATTCCGGCAGGGCCATAATGTCCTGAAATAGTTTGTCTCCTTTTTTGTCGTAAAACCATTTAGAAGAGATGTATTTAGGAAAAGCGGTAAGCCCTTCGTAAATTTCTTTGTGAAATTCTGTTTCAAATTTTCGGTTGAAGTCTTTCGTCTGCATAATTTATATTATTGAGCCAGACGAATCCCTGTGAATTGCCAGCGTAAATGAGGTTGAAAAAAATTGCGGTAAGTTGGTCGGGTATGATGGGACGGTGTCGCCACCGAACCTCCTCTTAAGGTTTTTTGATTTACCATAAACTTCCCATTATATTCACCAAGAGCTCCGGGAGCTTTCGCATAATCCGGGTAGGGTAAATACGCGCTTTCTGTCCATTCCCAGCGATTTCCCCAGGAAAACTCAGACTGGGCAGCTTCCCATTCAAATTCGGTAGGAAGGCGTAAACCGCGCCATTGCGCATAGGCAAACGCTTCGTAGTAGGAAATATGAGTTACCGGCGCTTGCGGGTCTAGTTCCTGATAGCCACTCAGGCTGTACTGCATCATATTGCCCTCTTCCCGATGCCAATATTGAGGTGCCGTGATTTGGTTATCCTTAACCCAGGCCCATCCCTCGCTATGCCACAATAACGCATCTTTATATCCCCCGGCATTTATAAATTCGAGAAACTCCGCATTGGTGACAAGTTCACTGGAAATTTTAAAATTCTGAAGATAAACCTTATGTCGGCCCAATTCATTATCATAGCAAAACCCCTTACCGGTGTGGCCTATTTCATAAATACCTTCCTCCAGCGAAAGCCACTTAGGCTTACCGGAAGCTTCATACTTATTTTCTTTAAAATTTTTGGAATATGCCGGAAGCAGCGGATTATTGCCTAATATATATTTAATGTCTGTAAGTAAAAGCTCCTGATGCTGTTTCTCATGATGAATGCCTATTTCGATAAGATCTTCTAACTCCGAACTCAGATCGTCTTCCTCCTGAAGCAACTCTTCTATCTGTGTAGTTACATACTTGCGGTAGTCATAAATTTCAGATACGGTAGGGCGAGAGAGGTTTCCCCGATCTGTACGTACGACGCGGGCTCCCATACTTTCGTAATAACTATTAAAAACAAAAGCAAACTGCTTATTGTATTCCGTATAACCGGGTTTGTATTTTTTAAGAATGAAATCTTCAAAAAACCAGGTGGTATGACCCAGATGCCATTTGGGAGGCGATACATCTTCAATAGGCTGCACTACATAATCTTCAGTCTCTAAAGGCTCGCAAAGCGATTCACTGTACCTTCGGGTTTGAAGAAAAAAATCGAGGATGGTATGCGTATTTACAATCATACTTAATAAATTATAATCTAAAGTTACAATTTAAAAGGTATGACTGCCTTTCGTAAGTAGTTAAGCCCGCGTTAAAAGCTGAAAGGCATAGAGTATTTAATAGCTCTCGGCTTACCCCCGGCCTGTCCCGGTGTCATCTGCGGTATTGCCATAATATTGCGTTTGGCCTCTTCCTGCAGGGGTTTGGTCCCGCCTTTTACTCCCAGGATTTGAGGTTTTCCTTCTTCATTAATGACAAAATCAACAACTACGGGCTCTTTAACCGTGCCTTTTTTATAGCCTTCCGGAAATCTGAAATTGGTAATCACATGATTTACCAGTTGTTTTTTAAAACAGGCTTTTTTTTCGGGTGTAGAACCTTCACAACCCGGCCAGACGGGTGGGATTTCCTGTATAGAGATTGCATTACCTGAAACTGTAACGCCATCCTGGGCATAACCTGAAGTTGCATAAACAGCCAGAATTAAAAGGAATAAAAGTTTTTTCATGATTTGAGGGTTTGGGGTTTATATCGCAACCGCGCCTTTTATATGCGGATGCGGATTGTAATTCTCTAATATAAAGTCTTCAAACGTAAAACTGAATAAGTCCTTTACATCAGGATTGATTTTCATAGTGGGTAAATTGCGTATTTCCCGGCTCAATTGCAAATTTAATTGTTCGATGTGATTGTTGTAAATATGCGCGTCTCCAAAAGTGTGAATAAAATCGCCGGGAGCATAATCACAAACCTGAGCCATCATCATTGTAAACAGCGCATACGAGGCAATATTAAAAGGAACTCCCAGAAATACATCGGCACTGCGTTGATAAAGCTGGCAGGATAATCTGGGGCGTTTATCAGCCGCATCGGGATTACCCGGAGCCACGTAAAACTGAAAAAAGGCATGGCAGGGTGGTAACGCGGCTTTACCGTTTGCAACATTCTCAGCAAAAGATTTGCTGGTGTCTGGCATTACGCTGGGGTTCCAGGCAGAGACAAGCATACGTCTGCTGTTGGGGTTGGTTTTAAGCGTTTCTACAATTTCCTTGATCTGATCGATTTCTTCACTGTTCCAGTGGCGCCATTGATGGCCATACACAGGACCTAAATCTCCGTTTTCATCTGCCCACTCGTTCCAGATGCGCACTCCATTTTCCTGAAGGTATGCAATATTGGTATCCCCTTTTAAGAACCAAAGAAGCTCATAAATAATTGATTTCAGGTGTAGTTTTTTGGTGGTAACCATTGGGAAACCTTCGCTCAGATCAAAACGCATTTGATACCCAAAAACACTTAAAGTCCCGGTCCCGGTGCGATCTCCTTTTTGGATTCCTTCATTTAAAATGTGACGTACTAAGTCGTGATACTGCCTCATAGCTCTTCGATTTTCAGCCTTTAAAAATACAGGATATGTCTTTCTTAAGGCTGTTGCATCGGGTTTTTTTAAAAATTATTTATTAACGGAAATATAAATTTTTTTACAAACGAAAAAAACCAGTATTTTGCCGGGATGATAGTGAAGTCTCTAAAATACCCGTTCGGTGAGTTTCTGTTCTATGACAGGTATGCCTATTTTAAATATTTCGATGAAATAGATGAGGTTAAGGAACACTATGCGCAGCAAATTCTAAAAGATCTGGAAAGCTTTTACGGAAGCAAAAAATACGTGTTTATATCTGAAAGAGGTCTCAATACACGTTTAAATCCTGAAATTCTGAAGGTGCTCAATCTCACCAAAATGAAAGCACTTGCTATCGTATCTCCCGAAGGCCCCTCCCGAAGAGAAGAATTGATTAAGGAACAGGAATATTTTAAAGGTTCCTTTGCTTTTTTTACAACTTACGAGGCAGCCAAAGACTGGGCGCTTACATTTCTGGATTAAGTTTTAGCCAATAATCATCCCGGCAATCGTTGCAGAGAGCAGGGAGGCCAAAGTACCCCCGATAACTGCTTTTAAACCAAATTCGGAAAGGGTTTTTCGCTGTTTAGGCGCTAATGATCCTATTCCGCCTATTTGTATACCGATTGAAGCAAAATTGGCAAAACCACAAAGCATATATGTAGCCATAATCACCGATTTCTGATAGGTAAAGCTCAAACCGTTTACAGGATTCTTCAATTCTGCAAGCTGGATGTAACCTACAAATTCGCTGGCCGCAAGTTTAATGCCCAGCAATTGTCCCATGAGCATCACATCTTCTGAGGCGACACCTATAAGCCACATCAGCGGAGCAAAAATGCTTCCTAAAATGGACTCTAACGAAAATTCTGTATAAGGAGTATTGCTTGCCAGTAAAGCATTGAGACCGGTTACTCCGCCAAATAAGCCTAAACAGTAATTAATCATGGCGATAAAAGCTACAAAAACCAAAAGCATAGCACCTACATTTGCCGCGAGTTTTAAGCCTTCTGTTGTACCGGTAGCAATGGCATCGAGAATATTGGCGCCTATTTTTTCCTGCGAAACCTCTACACGACTATCAATGGGTTCCTGTTGCGGATATAATAATTTTGAAATTACAATGGCTCCCGGAGCAGCCATTACTGAGGCTGCCAATAAATGTCGGGCAAACTCCAGTCTTAAAGCATCGTCATCACCTCCTAAAAAACCGATATAAGCTGCGAGCACTCCTCCTGCAACAGTGGCCATCCCGCCTATCATTACCAATAAAATTTCAGAGCGGGTCATACGCTCCAGATAAGCTTTGATCATCAGCGGAGCTTCAGTCTGACCCAGAAAGATATTTCCGGCAACCGAAAGGCTTTCGGCTCCCGAAATATTCATCAGTTTTGTAAGTACCCAGGCCATTCCTTTTACTACAACCTGAACAATTCCCAGATAGAAAAGAACTGAAGTAAGTGCGGAAAAGAAAATAATTGTAGGCAATACCTGAAAGATAAAAATGAAGCCATAGCTATCCACGTCCATCATTCCACCTAGTAAAAACTCACTGCCGGCGGCTGTAAAGTCGAGTATTTTGACAAATATTTTACCGACGAATTCAAAGGCTTTTTGTACAAATGGGACTTTGAGTACGCCAATCGCAAGTAAAAGCTGGGCTAGAAGTCCTACGCCCACGGTTTTCCAGTTGATGGCTTTTTTATTAGTGCAAAGCAGGTAAGCTATAACCAGCAAACAGACCATGCCTAGAACCCCGCGCCAAAGACTGTCAAATGAAAAGCCTGCATTGGGAATGATTTGTTTAGCTTCTTCTACCGGTAGTGCCTCCTGTAGGTTTTGGGCGAAAGAGCCGGTTGTACTGAACAGGACTAGTAGTAACGGAAGTAGTTTTCGCATCAAATCTTTAATTGCGTTTAGAAATTTCATCCCTGATTTTGGCGGCAGCCTCATAATCTTCTGCGGCTACAGCCTGCTCAAGCAGAGAATTGAGTTCGCTTAGCGAAAGTTTTTTATAATCACTGGTTTGCGCAGCTTCTTCTTCAGGATCATCTACCACGAGTTGATCTACCAAGACATCATCTTCGGGCTTGCTGGTACTTTCAGAGCCTTTAAGATAAATACCGGCTTTCTCCAGTATGTTTTTATAGGTGAAAATAGGAGCGTTGAATCGTAAGGCCAGTGAGATGGCATCGCTGGTGCGAGCATCTATGATTTCTTCGGTACCATCCCGTTCACAGATGATACTACTGTAAAAAACCCCGTCTACCAGTTTATGAATGATGACCTGCTTAACCTGGATGGAAAAGCGGTCTGCAAAATTTTTGAACAGATCGTGGGTGAGTGGTCTTGGCGGTTTGATTTCTTTCTCTAAAGCTATTGCGATAGATTGAGCCTCAAAAGCCCCTATGACAATGGGTAGTTTACGATCTCCTTCAACTTCACTCAGGATTAGGGCGTATGCGCCATTCTGTGTCTGGCTGTACGATATCCCCTTTATATTTAAGCGCACTAAACTCATAGGGTGTAAAAATATAAAAAAGGCTGTTTAAAACCGGATTAACATCACAATTTAAACAGCCTTTATACGTATTGAGACTTAAAACTAGGAATTGTTAGCTTTAAATTCTTTGAGTTTTTCATTTAAGCGTGGCACAATGTCAAAGGCATCGCCTACGATCCCATAATCTGCCGCTTTAAAAAAAGGAGCCTCGGGGTCTGTGTTAATCACCACTTTGGTTTTAGAGGCATTGATACCTGCGAGGTGTTGTATAGCTCCGGAAATTCCTATAGCGATGTACAGGTTAGAAGCCACCGGTTTACCGGTCTGTCCCACGTGTTCACTGTGCGGTCTCCAGCCCATATCTGAAACCGGCTTGGAGCAGGCAGTAGCTGCACCCAGTATATCAGCCATTTCTTCAATCATTCCCCAGTTTTCCGGACCTTTTAGACCGCGACCACCACTCACTACGATTTCGGCATCGGCAATGGTAACTTTGTCTTTAGCCTTGTCAACAGATTTTACTTCGATGTTGAAATGCTTATCGTCAAGACCAGGTTCAAAAGATTCTTCTGCTGCATCTTTCTGTGATTCCTTAAGACCGAAACTGTTTTTAGAAAGTCCTACGATTTTTACATCGGTCGTAATTTCGGTGTGATTAAAGGCTTTATTGGTGAAGGCGGTACGCTTTACTTTAAAAGGAGATTCATTTTCTGGTAGGGCTACTACGTTTGAAGCGTAACCGGCTTCCAAATCGATCGCAAGTAAGGGAGCAAGGTATTTCGCGTTAGCACTGCTGCTTACTACAATTACTTTAGCGCTTTCCTGTTTGGCCGCCTGAGTAAGTGCAGCAGCATAAGCGTTGGCATTAAACGTACCTAGCTTGTCATTTTTTACGTGCATTACTTTATCTGCGCCATAGGTGCCAAGTGATGCTGTTTCCTCTGCGTTAAAAGCTACAGCGGTGACGGTTGTGCCCATCATATCTGCAATACCACGAGCATAGCTCACTACTTCGTAAGCGGTCTTTTTAAATTTTCCTTCTTCTGATTCTGTATATACTAAAACTGACATATTCTTTTGTTTTTGATGATTTCGCTTTCACGAAAAAAAATACTTCCGGGTGTGCTGTTTGAATCTTAGATCGCTTTGGCCTCGTTGTGAAGCAGGTCAATAAGCTGATCGAGATTATCAGGGTCAATGAGTTTTACTTCTCCCTTGGGAGCCGGTTTTTCAAACGAAACCGCCTTTGTTTCTGCCGAAGCGCCGCCGGGTTCTTTTACGGTAAGCGGCTTCTTACGAGCCATCATAATTCCGCGCATATTCGGGATTCGTAAATCGCTTTCTTCAACCAGGCCTTTTTGACCACCTATAACTAAAGGCAGTTTTGCAGAAACAGTTTCTTTACCGCCATCTATCTCACGTACGGCAGTTGCGGTATCGCCTTCAATTTCAAGACTTATGCATGTGTTTACAAAACTGGCATCCAGAAGATTTGCGAGCATTCCGGGAACCATCCCACCGTTGTAATCGATAGATTCGCGACCGGCAATAATCAAATCATAATTGCCTTCTTTTGCGACAGCGCTCAATTCTTTAGCAACCTGAAATCCGTCAAGGGCTTCGGTGTCGATACGTATAGCGGTGTCTGCACCAATGGCAAGGGCTTTACGCAGGGTGGGTTCGGTTTCAGCCCCCCCTACATTTACGATATCTACGGTTGCACCCTGCTTTTCTTTAAACCACATAGCGCGGGTAAGACCAAATTCATCATTGGGATTGATTACAAACTGCACTCCGTTGGTGTCAAATTTGGTGTTGTCGTCTGTAAAATTGATCTTTGAAGTTGTATCAGGAACATGACTGATGCACACTAAAATTTTCATATATCTTTCCTTTTAAAAAGTAACTATTTCGTTTTCGCTACGAAAATAAGCATTAAAATCTGAAATTTGCTATGCACGCATAACAAAATTTCGTTAAAAGCAATTCTTTGCCGAGGATTTAATTCCTATTTTTGCTCTCCCTGTAAAAAGTGGGGTTTAACCCGTTTTTAAACGGTTTTTTTGAGCTTCTACCGGCATTCCAATGCTTCTTTTAGAAGTCCAAAAATAGAATGAGTTGATTTAAAAGACACGTACATCCATTAATTTATATGAAAACAATACAATTTAGGGAAGCCGTTTGCGAGGCTATGAGTGAAGAAATGCGTCGGGATGAGGCCGTTTACCTTATGGGTGAGGAAGTAGCTGAGTACAATGGTGCTTACAAAGCATCAAAAGGTATGCTCGATGAATTTGGGGCAGACCGGGTGATCGATACTCCTATTTCTGAGCTTGGTTTTGCAGGTATTGCCATAGGTAGCGCGATGAATGGATGCCGCCCCATTGTAGAATACATGACCTTTAACTTTTCGCTGGTAGGTATTGATCAGATTATTAATAACGCTGCGAAAATCCGCCAAATGTCTGGTGGTCAGTTTAACTGTCCTATTGTGTTTAGAGGCCCTACCGCTTCTGCGGGTCAGTTAGGAGCCACGCACTCTCAGGCTTTTGAAAACTGGTTTGCGAATACTCCCGGTCTTAAAGTTATTGTTCCTTCTAATCCTGCTGATGCTAAAGGATTATTGAAGTCTGCTATTCGCGATGACGATCCGGTTATTTTTATGGAAAGTGAGCAGATGTATGGTGATAAGGGAGAGGTGCCTGAAGGTGAATACCTGATCCCAATTGGCGTTGCAGATATCAAACGTGAAGGTACCGATGTGACTATTGTGTCTTTTGGTAAAATCATTAAAGAAGCCTATGCAGCAGCCGAAGAGCTTGAAAAAGACGGAATTTCTTGTGAAATCATTGATCTTAGAACTGTAAGACCTTTAGATATCGATGCGGTTTTAAATTCGGTTAAGAAAACCAACCGCCTGGTAATTTTGGAAGAAGCCTGGCCATTTGGTAATGTATCAACCGAAATTACGTATCAGGTTCAGGAGAAAGCGTTCGATTATCTGGATGCTCCCATTGTAAAAATCAACACGGCAGATACTCCGGCGCCTTATTCCCCGGTATTGCTTAAAGAATGGTTGCCCAACAGCAATGATGTTGTTAAAGCTGTTAAAAAAGTACTTTACAGGTAATCTGAGACTACTATCTTTGAAGCTTCATTTGTTAATTCAAATGAAGCTTTTTTTATGGAAAGCGGTTTCTTAAAAAATAGTTGGCCGCCAGCGTAAGGAATTCCCCAAAAGCCTACTTAGCCTCTATGAAACATCTGTTTTTTGTTTTCTTAATATGTATATCACCTTTAAGTATTTTAGGACAGACTAAGGCAGGCGGACTCGTATTTGATGAGGGAGGAAATCCTATTCCTTTTGCAAATGTTGTTTTTGCAGGTTCTACAGAAGGAACCATAACGAATGAAGAAGGGCGGTTTTACATCCAGTCCGATTTAAATTACGATCAGCTTAAAGTTTCTTTCGTAGGTTTTCAATCTAAAACTATTGATCTGCCTCAGCGTGTCAATTACAATCTTGAAATCACGCTTACTGAAGAAACCGAAAGCCTGAGCGAAGTGGTCATTTATACTGGCAAACAGTCTAAAAAGAACAACCCCGCAATTGATATTCTTCGAAAAATATGGGCTAATAAGCGTTCTAACGGTTTGAGTCAGTTTAAACACTATGAATACGATAAGTATGAAAAGGTGGAGTTTGATCTCAATACCATTGACAGTGCGCTTATAAACAGTACCATTTTCAATAAAATGGAATTCATCTTTGAACAGATGGATACCTCGCGCATAACCGGTAAAACCTACCTACCTATTTTCATAAATGAACGAAGCAGTAAAGTCTATGGAGATAATGTTTTAGGCAAAGAAAAGGAAGATCTTCAGGGAAACCGAAACAGCGGTTTCAACACAAACCAGACTTTAATTGCCTTTATTCAGGAGTTGTACAACGACTTCAATGTGTATGATAATTACCTGAAATTTTTTGATAAAAGCTTTGTGAGTCCGCTTTCTACCACAGGGATTGATACTTACAATTATGTCCTGGCAGACAGCGCTTACATCAAAAATAAATGGTGCTATAACATCATTTATTACCCCAGGCGGCCTGCCGAATTAACCTTTAAAGGAGACTTTTGGGTTAACGATACTACCTGGGCGATCAAAGAGATCAACCTTCAGGTTAACAAAAGCGCAAACATCAATTGGGTAAAAGAAATATACATCGAGCAGGAGTTTGAGGTGCTTAACGATTCGGTCTTCTTAATTACACGGGATTATTTTCTGAGTGATTTCGCTTTGCGGAAAAAAGAAGGAAGCCGCGGCGTTTACGGGAAGCGCACGACTCTGTACGATGATTATGTTTTCGATAAAAAGCACGACGAGGAATTTTACGAAGAACGGGTTACACAGTATGACGAGTCGGTCTATACGCAACCTGATGATTTTTGGGAAGAAAAGCGTTTAGAGCCGCTAAGTAAGGACGAAAAGGGTGTTTATGTAATGCTCGATTCACTTAAAAAAGTGCCTAAATTTCAGCGGTTTTACGATGCCGGGGCGATGCTTGTTAGTGGCTACTATGAATGGGATCGAGCCAATCTGGATATCGGGCCGGTATTTTCCGCCTTTGGTTTTAATGATGTGGAAGGATTACGCCTGCGGTTAGGGGCACGTACCTATTTTGGTCAAAATGATCCCTGGCGTCTGGAGGGTTTTGCTGCTTACGGCTTTAAAGACGACAAGTTTAAATTTGGGCTTTCCGGTAAGCTTTTACTAGATCACAAAACCCGGCTTATTGCAAGCGGGGGCTACCGGCAGGATGTGGAGCAAATAGCTGCGAGTCTTACCACTTCTACAGATGTTCTAGGTAGAAACCTTGCTTCTTCATCCTTAGTGACAGTGGGCAATAATAACCAACTTACGAGTATCAAACTGGCCAATTTTGCTGTAGAAGCTGAACTCTTCAAGAATCTGAGGCTCCGCTATGACTTATCGTATCGCACTTTAAAATCGGCCTCTCCTACCTTCAATCTGGATTACTATACTGATTTTTCGCAAAACGAAATCAAATCGAAGGTCAAGCAGACCGAAATGGTGGTAAGTGCTTTTTTTGAACCCGGTAAGCGTACCTCGGGTTATGGCGTAGAGCGCACAACGACTAATGAATGGTTCCCGACGATCTTTTTAGGTTATACAAAAGGAGTAGAGGGGTTGTTTCAAAGCGATTTTGATTATGAGAAGCTCCAGTTTTCTTACAGGCAGCCCTGGCGTATGGGAGGTTTTGGTACATTCACCTCTGTTATTGAAGGAGGAAAAACATTTGGTGTCGTACCGTTAGGATTGATGAGTGTGATTCCCGGAAATCAAAATTTATTCTCCATTTACGGCACTTTTCCGCAGTTAAACTTCTATGAATTTATAACCGATACCTATGCAACCCTGCATCTGGAGCATAATTTTGGAGGAAGGATTTTTGGTCGTGTACCTTTTTTACGCAAGCTCAATTTACGCGAGATCGTGAGTTTTAGAGGCGCCTGGGGATCGGTTAGTGATGAAAACCGATTGATTAATGCTTCGGGAATAGACTATTTGGCTCCAAACCGGGAGCCTTATTACGAGTACAGTTTTGGAGTAGGAAATATTTTAAAAGTGCTGCGTATCGACTTCAATTTTAGAGGTAATTACCTTGATCTTCCGGATGCCCGTTCGTTTGGGATTACCGGTCAGCTCGAATTTTCGTTCTAAGTAGTTCAAGACTTTGATTTTCAGCAAGTGAAGATGTCTTGCTGCGAAAACGATATAATCCTGTATATCGGGTTCTTTTGACGCATTTTGCTTGTGGTAGCCTTAAAATTGGGCTACTTTTGCACCCCTGTTAAGCAAAAAGGAAAAAATTAAACCAGAAATAAATGACAGCAGATAAAATTACCACTTTTGATGTCCTGATCGAGATTCCAAAAGGCAGTCGCAATAAGTACGAGTACGATTTTAAACTGAAGAAAGTACGTTATGATCGTATGATCTTTTCTTCAATGATGTATCCTGCAGATTATGGCTTTATGCCGGAAACCCTTGCTCTTGACGGAGATCCGCTTGATGTATTGGTGTTGGTTACCGAGCCTACTTTTCCCGGTTGTGTAATGGAGGTTAAACCTATTGGAGTATTTCATATGACCGATGAAAAAGGTCCTGATGAAAAAATTATCTGCGTGCCGGTAAGTGATCCTATTGCAAGCCGCACTAATGATTTGAGCGAATTGAATCCGCACCTTATTAAAGAGATTGAGCACTTCTTTCAGGTTTATAAAGATCTCGAAAAGAAGAAAGTAGATGTAGGAGGATTTGGAGATGTTAGAGAAGCCAAAGAAATAATAAGCCAGTGTATAGAGCGCTTTAAAGAGAGCGATGTACCCCGGGAAGAGGTGAGTATTGAATAATTAAGCTTTATCAGCTTGACAAATTAAAAGACCGTTATTAAACGGTCTTTTTTTATTTTATATTCTCATTAAAGCTGCTGTTGAATTATTTTTATCTCATTTTTGTTACTTTAGCACTTCATTTTTAACAATCAATAAAACTTTTATGGAACAAAATATCATCTACGTACCTATTGCGCTGGCTGTTTTAGGGCTTGTTTTTATGTTTATTAAAATGGCCTGGGTCAAAAAACAGGCCGCTGGTAATGAGCGTATGCAAAGCATTTCAAAAAGTATAAAAGAGGGAGCTTTAGCCTTTTTAGCTGCAGAATATCGCCTGTTACTGGTGTTTGTAGTTATTGCTTCAGCTTTGTTATTTGGCATTTCGTATGTGGTTGATACCACCAGCTGGATGATCGTACCGGCTTTTATAATTGGTGCGTTTTTTTCGGCTCTTGCCGGAAATATCGGCATGCGTATTGCCACGGATGCGAATGCACGTACTGCAGAAGCAGCAAAGACCAGCTTGCCACAGGCACTTAAAGTAAGTTTTGGCGGTGGTACCGTGATGGGGCTGGGCGTTGCCGGTCTGGCAGTTTTAGGTTTGAGTCTGATTTTCTTATTCCTAATGGGAAGTTTTCTCACAGACGAAGGAAACTTCTATACTGAAATGACCATCGTGCTGGAAACTCTCGCCGGTTTTTCATTAGGTGCAGAATCTATTGCACTTTTTGCCCGTGTAGGAGGTGGTATTTACACCAAAGCTGCCGATGTGGGAGCTGACCTTGTAGGTAAGGTTGAAGCAGGAATTCCTGAAGATGATCCGCGTAACCCGGCTACTATTGCAGATAATGTGGGAGATAACGTAGGAGACGTTGCCGGGATGGGAGCCGACCTTTTTGGTAGCTACGTAGCAACAGTGCTTGCCGCTATGGTTTTGGGTAATTACCTGGTACAGGATATGTCGCAGGGGTCTCAGTTTACCGATGCGTTTAACAATATGGGACCTATTTTACTTCCGGTAGTTATAGCCGGCGTTGGAATTTTGGCTTCTATCATAGGGACTTTTCTGGTAAGTATTAAAAACAATGAGGCTAAAGAATCTCAGGTTCAAAAAGCACTTGACTTAGGAAACTGGGTCGCGATACTATTGACTTTAATTGCCAGTTATTTCCTCATTGATTGGATGCTTCCTGAGATGATGTCTATGCAATTCTTTGGCGAAGGTTATAAAGAAATCGCCTCCATTAATGTGTTTTGGTCTGCCTGTATAGGTCTTGCCGTAGGTGCATTAATTTCGGTGGTTACTGCACATTACACCAGTCTCGGTAAAGGTCCGGTTTTAGACATTGTAAAAAATTCATCAACCGGTGCAGCGACTAATATCATCGCCGGTCTTGCGGTGGGTATGAAGTCTACGTTTCTTTCGGTATTGCTTTTTGCTGCTGCAATCTACGGTTCGTATGAACTGGCCGGTTTCTATGGCGTTGCCCTTGCAGCTTCAGCGATGATGGCAACTACCGCAATGCAGCTGGCCATTGATGCGTTTGGTCCCATTGCAGATAACGCCGGTGGGGTTGCCGAAATGAGTGAACTCGAGGATCACGTGCGCGAACGCACTGATATTCTGGATTCAGTAGGAAATACCACTGCTGCCGTTGGAAAAGGTTTTGCGATTGCTTCGGCGGCCCTCACCGCTTTAGCCTTGTTTGCTGCTTATGTGACGTTTACCGGAATTGACGGTATCAATATCTTTAAAGCCGATGTACTGGCTGCACTTTTTGTAGGCGGAATGATTCCGGTTATTTTTTCGGCTTTAGCCATGCAATCAGTAGGTAAAGCTGCGATGCAAATGGTACAGGAAGTACGCCGGCAGTTTCGTGAAATTCCCGGAATTCTTGAAGGTACCGGTAAGCCGGAATATGGTAAGTGTGTGGCAATCTCTACTCAGGCCGCGCTTCGCGAAATGATTTTACCGGGCTTAATCACCATCATTACTCCAATAATTGTGGGATTGATTTTTGGAGCAGAACCTCTTGGAGGCTATATGGCCGGGGTTTGTGTATCCGGGGTGATGTGGGCTATTTTTCAAAATAACGCCGGTGGTGCCTGGGATAATGCCAAGAAATCTTTTGAAGCCGGAGTAGAAATCAATGGTAAAATGACCTATAAAGGCAGTGATGCTCATAAAGCGGCCGTTACCGGTGATACGGTGGGAGATCCGTTTAAAGATACGTCGGGGCCTTCTATGAATATCTTAATCAAATTAACCTGTCTGGTAGGGCTGGTGATTGCGCCTATTTTAGGAGGGCATTCTGAAGAAATGACTGCTGCGAGAGACGAGATTAAAGTGGAAGTACGCCTGGAAGTCCAGGACAAAGAACACGCGACTGCACTTATTACCGAAACCAAAATGGAAGATGGTAAACGCGTTGTTACCGAAAAACGCCTGGAAGGCACAGAAGCTGAACTAAAAAGACGGATTGAAGAATACAATTAATACATTTCAATCCAGTATTCTAAATTCATTTCAAATCCCGGTTTAGGCCGGGATTTTTGATTTTAATATTATTTTGAGTCAGCGTTAAAAAAGAATTAATCATTAGGGCTTCTGTAAACTACTGGTTAACTTTTGGTATGCTTAAAGATATTCTACAAAAACTGCGGCTTAGGGCTAAAGATCCTTTGCAGATTCACGGTTACCAAAGTTATGGGACCGATAATCACTTGTATCTATTGGGCAGAGCGCTCGAAGATGAAGGTGTCGATCTGGAAAAAACCGGTCTCGCAAGCGTTTTTAACAACGCCTGGCACCAGTTTAAGAGCGACGAGCTGCCGGGAGCCAAAATCAGGATCCGGTTGCCCGACAATCGGGTGCTCTATGCAGTAACGGATGCGGAAGGCTATTTTAAAGTAGATAAAGCTGTCGAAGGTCTTACAAAACTCACTAATGAAGAAGGATGGTTACAGATTGAATTGGGTTACGATGACGAAAACCAAAAGCGTCTGATCAAAAATAATAACCGATTTTCCGGGCAAATGCTTATTCCTTCTCCAAAGGCGGAATACGGCATCATCAGCGATATTGATGATACTATGTTGAAAACCGGAGTTACATCTCTACTGAAGTGGCGCGTTATTTTAAATACCCTTTTTACCGGTGTCGCAAAACGCTCTCCTTTTAAAGGAGCTTCCGATTTTTATACTAAACTTCATCTTGGTAAATCAGGGAAGGCATCTAACCCTATGTTTTACGTAAGCAACAGCCCTTGGAATCTGTACAAATACCTGGAAGCCTTTATTAAGCAAAATGATTTTCCCAAAGGTGCAATACTGCTTCGGGATTTCAGAACTCCTTTTGACCGAACTCCAAAGCCTGAAAAACCCCACAAACAGCACGAAATACGCAACATTCTAAAAACCTATCCGGAGATGCAGTTTGTACTTATAGGTGATAGCGGTGAACACGATGCGGATATTTACATTGAGATCGCAGAAGAATATCCCGAGCGCATCAAAGCGATCTACCTGCGGAGTGTAAATCATGAAAAGCGCGTGTTTCGCGTACGAGGACTTTTGGAACGCTTTGAGTTAACCCCTGCTTTATTGGTTAAAGATAGTCAGACTGCAGAAGAACACGCCCGGGAAATAGGACTTATAGCCTAGTTATACTTCCCGAATCACAAAAAATCCGTCATTACCCTGACTTTGATAAAGCGGCATAAAAATATACGCATCCCAATTGCTTCGTATTTCCTGTCCGTCTTCAACCGCGAGGAGTTCCTCTTTTTGTATAGGCTGAAAATTTTTATAACCCGGTTGCATCTTAAAAACAGAACCGTCTTTAATTTCGTGACGGTATTCAATGTCAAAGGTTTTTTGATCAGGCTTCATAGCTCTGATGGTTTTCACCGCTTCCGGAAAAACATCTAATGTATTTAAATCTAAACCACAGGCTTTCTCGAGAGCCAGCCAAATCATACCCTCGTGATGTTCTTCAGCAAGAGGGCTTTCGTGCTGACCGCCTTCAAAAACAAAACCGGTAACTCCTATGCGGCTTAAATAATGATCAATACACCCAAATACAATGTCTGAAAATCCGCGAATAATATAGGTAGGAAACTGATGAGCCCAGGAATCGTTATCATTTACCTGTTGCACCGAAATATATGGCTTACTGGCCGATGATGTAGTG
>CAYNMH010000050.1:0-12153 GCA_964398145.1 uncultured Flavimarina sp.
ATTTATTATAAAACTACAACGCTTTCAATTAATGATATCGTATTTTTTGTAACTTAAGGTTGTCATTGAAAATAATTTAAAATATACTATCATGAAACGCACGTACTACCTTTTAGCTGTTATCGCAATACTTTCATTAACCAGTCTTCAAATTCAGGATAAGCAAAATAGTTCATCTATTAAAGGAACCTGGGAACTTGAGAGTTTTTATTATTACGATAAGAATGAAATCTCTGATACACTACCCACCACTGATGGTTATCGCCAAATTAAAATGTATTCCAGCGATAAGGTTATGTGGACGAGATATGTGCCCAAAGATTCTTTGGAATGGTTTGGATATGGCAGTTACAAAGTTGAAGATAATACCCTCACGGAGACTTTAGAATACGGCTCAGAAAGTATGATGAATATTATTGATACCTTAAGAGTATTTACATTTGAATTACAAATCTCTGCAAATGCTTATAGTCAAATCACGATTGATGAAGAGGGAAACCATATATTTTCAGAAAATTACCGAAGAATTGAATAATTCTATTCTTCTACAGCAGAAACTTCTTTTTCGGTAACCATTTTTTCTGATTTATTACCCCAAGTATTCAAAATATAGTTCATTACATCAGCGACCTCATTATCATAAAGCCCGGGTGGGGGCATAAGACTGTTATAGGTTTGTCCATTCACAGTTATTGCTCCTTTAAGACCGAATTTAACAGCATAAATTGCAGCTGATCTTTTCTTGAGATAGTCCGCCTGAGCAAGAGGAGGATACACTCCCGGTACTCCTTCACCGGTAGGAAGATGGCATTGCGTACAAAAATTTTCATACACTTCTTTTCCACGTTCCATACTTTCTTTTAATGAATCTTGAGCTGATGAAACATCGAGAAGTGGATAGTATTTTACTGATTTATCAGTGCTTGTAAAAAAAAAGGTGAAAGTTAAAATTACACCTGAAAATAGAATAGTCAATTTCATTTTTTAATCAGTTTTACAATTCCAACTCCCTCAACTCCTACATAAATCATACCATCAGGGCCCTGAACTACATTACGTACTCTGCCAATTCCATCTAGAAGTTTTTCGCGTTTTACCACTTCGTTATTGTCTAGATATAAGGCTTCTAGATAGACAAATTTGAGAGAACCTACTAAAACGTTCCCCTTTAATTGAGGATAATTATCGCTGGTGACTAAAGCAAATCCGCTGGGTGCGATAGACGGTACCCAGTAATATAGGGGTTGTTGCATATCTTCTTTAGTAGTTTCATCGGTTATTGGGGTACCGGAATAATTAATACCATAGGTAATTACTGGCCAACCATAGTTTGCACCTTTTTTAATAACATTGATCTCGTCACCTCCTCGTGGTCCGTGCTCATGAACCCAAATTTCCTGTGTTTCAGGATTAATAATCATCCCCTGCGGATTGCGGTGCCCATATGACCAAATAGCTTCTTTTGCATTTTCGACTCCTACAAAAGGATTATCTTGAGGAATACTACCATCAAGATTAAGCCGATAAACCTTACCATTGTCTCTTGTAATATCCTGCGGATTCACGTCTCGTTCCCCGCGCTCTCCGGCAGTGAAGTACACATGTCCCTCCTTATCAAATACAATTCTGCTTCCAAAATGCTGTCCTTTTGTTGTATTTGGAGATGCTTTGTATAAAACCTCTTGATCAGTAAGTTGGTTTCCTGAAATTTTAGCCCGCATTAGTGCTGTATTTGCTCCTTTTTCATCACCTTCCGTCGAAGAGTATGTAAAATAAATCCAACCCGTTTCATCGTAATCCGGAGCTATTTGAATGTCTAAAAGTCCGCCCTGTCCACGACTGGAAATCTCTGGTAGTCCGTTAATTTCTGTTTTTTCATTATTTTGAAAGCGAATGAGTTTACCATCTTTTTCGGTAATCAACATACTGCCATCTGGTAGAAATGTTAGTCCCCAGGGATTGATTAGGTCTGGCACTACAATTTCGTGCGTATAGG
Organism: uncultured Flavimarina sp.; assembly: GCA_964398145.1. Lineage (GTDB taxonomy): Bacteria > Bacteroidota > Bacteroidia > Flavobacteriales > Flavobacteriaceae > Leeuwenhoekiella. The sequence continues at coordinate 1,997 of CAYNMH010000050.1, forward strand.
CGTCAGAAACGGTAATAGGAATATCATTTTCTTTAGTCTCCAAATCATTTTGACCACAAGAGGTGATACTTATCAATAGGAAACCAAGAATAATTAAGGTATTTCGCATCATTTTCTATTTAAAAAGGAAATATAATAAGCTTTGTGTGTTTGCAATGTTAAGTTGATGTAAATTTTTTCTGTTAATAACGACTTATAAATGCAAGCTGAGATTTTTTTTCTTGCTTATTTAATGATGTATTTTTGCATTCTATTAGTTTAAATGATTAAAAGCCCGAAAGGATTAAATTAAATTTTATGGCAGTAGAACGAATAAAATGTTTGATTATAGGTTCAGGACCTGCAGGATATACCGCGGCTATATATGCCTCAAGAGCAGATCTTAATCCTGTTTTATATACCGGCTTGGAACCGGGCGGACAATTAACCACAACCACAGAGGTAGATAATTTTCCGGGATATCCTGATGGTATAGATGGACCTACTATGATGGTTCAGTTGCAAAAACAAGCTGAGCGTTTTGGCACTGAAGTTAGAATAGGTATGGTTACTTCAGTTGAATTTGCTGCCGAAGAAGGAGGCATTCATAAAGCGGTAGTAGATAATAAAACAGAAATTGAAGCGGAAAGCATTATTATCAGTACGGGGGCGACTGCCAAATATTTGGGGCTACCCAGCGAACAGCGTTTAAGAGGTGGGGGAGTTTCAGCCTGTGCGGTGTGCGATGGTTTTTTCTATAAAAATCAAAGAGTAGCGATTGTAGGTGGAGGAGATACAGCAGCTGAAGAAGCGACTTATTTAGCTAATATTTGTGAACACGTAACTATGCTGGTGCGTAAAGATGAAATGCGGGCTTCAAAAGCAATGCAACACCGGGTAAACTCAAGAAAAAATATTACGGTGCTTTACAATACTGAAGTTGAAGAGGTAGTTGGTGAAAAGGTTGTTGAAGGGCTTAAAATGATAAATAATGAGACCAAAGAAACTACACAAATTGATATTACCGGTCTTTTTATCGCAATAGGTCATAAACCAAATACGGAGATTTTTAAAAATCAGTTGCACATGGATGATACCGGATATATTATCACGGAGCCTAAAACTACCAAAACAAACAAGCCCGGGGTGTTTGCTTGCGGGGATGTTCAGGATAAGGAATACCGTCAGGCAATTACCGCAGCCGGTACGGGATGTATGGCTGCATTAGATGCAGAACGCTACCTGGCTTCTATTGAAGAGGAGGTAGAAGCTTAAAAACAACGTATTAAGAGGTAAGCTTAAAAAAAGGAAGCTCTCAATTGTGAGAGCTTCCTTTTTTATAACCAGTTAAAATGAATTAATCTTCATCTTCTTCGCCGGCCTCGTCGACCATCTCATCATCCTCATCGGGCATCTTGTCCGGCATTTCGCTGATTGGTTCATTCAGATCATCATCATCGTAATCCTCAACGTCGTAGTTCTCCATTGTGTTTTCGAGTTTCTTACTTACTTTAACCAGATAGATGGTATCTGCAGTACGAACTTCAACACATTCAATAAGTTCATTTTTGGCATTTTTAAAAGATATGATGTGATCATCATCGTATCCGTAGGGGTACTTGTCTACCAGAAGAGCTAGGATCTCTGGAGTAAGTTTTTTAAAATCGACAATAACGCGACGCATATTTCAAATTTAGTTTTTGGTGCAATTAGGGGTTAAATGTAAAAAAAAACGCTTTGCTTCTGCAAAGCATTTCACTTATTTATTAATTAAATTTTTATAGTATTCAAAAGACTTATAAATCAGTTCATTTGAAGCTTCTTTATTAAGAACAGGCTTGCCTATTCTTTTAAGAAGCACGAAGTATACTTTCCCATGACTGTTCTTTTTATCATACTTTAAAAGATTTATAATGGCTTCGATATCTTTTTCTTCAAAAGAGACTGAAGGGTAATATTTTAAAATAGTCTTTGAAGTAGCGTCACATACCTCGGAGTCAAAATCGACCAATTCTTTAGACAAATAATTTGCTAAAACCATTCCCACAGCAATGGCTTCCCCATGTAAAAGACGTTTTTTATGAGGATTTTCCATAAAGTATGACTCAATAGCATGTCCCAGGGTATGGCCGTAATTTAACGTTTTCCTAATATTTTGCTCAAAAGGATCTTCAAGTACTACTTCATTTTTTATTTCAATTGACTTCCTGATTAATTCACCCAGTGTATTAAGGATAGTGTATTTAGTATTTATTACTTCATTCCAGTATGCTTTAGAATGAATTAAACCGTGTTTAAGCATTTCGGCAAAACCACTGCGCAATTCTTCAACAGGTAGAGTGTCTAAAAAGTGCGTGTCAACCAGAACAAGATCGGGATTACTGATAACTCCTATTTGATTTTTTAAGGCTCCTAAATCGACTCCGGTTTTTCCACCTACCGAAGCATCAACCATTGCCAGTAGGGTAGTGGGGACGTTGATAAAATCGATACCGCGTTTAAAACAACAGGCAACAAAACCACCTAAATCTGTAACTACACCACCCCCTAGATTGATGAGCAGGCTTTTACGGTCTGCATTAAGTTCTGAAAGTACATTCCAAACTCCTTCACAGGTTTCCAGATTCTTATATTCTTCACCGGCGTCAATTTCAATAATTTCTACAGTCGCATCGGTTTCTAAATTTTGAAGAAAATGTGCTAAGCAATGTTCATGCGTATTGCTGTCTACCAAAATAAAAATTATACTGTGATTTTTTTGTTTTACCAATTTATTTAGTGCCTGGTAACCCAAATCCTCAAATACAATCTCATAGTCTTTTGCCTGTACTGCCTGCATGTTAAAACTTCTTTAAGGGGGCGAAATTAGTACCTTTTTCCTAAACTCCCGTTGCGATTCTAATTATATTTGGCGCCAAAAATTAGTTTATGTTAGAGCAAAAAATATTTGATAATACCAAAAGTGCGTTTTCTTTAAAATCAGACAGTGAGTTAGAACGGGCCTATTTTCTTTTTAAAATGATCTCGGTTCAACCTTTGGTAAAGATAGGCACTGCGGTAACTCGTTTTGCTCTCAATGCCAGTCTGCCGGTTGAACGTTTAATACGGGCTACAGTCTTTGATCACTTTTGTGGAGGAGTCAGCGAAAAGGATTGCGAGCCGACTATAAAAGCCATGTATAGCAAAGGAGTTCACTCTATACTTGATTTTTCAGTAGAAGGTAAGGAAACCGAATCACTTTTTGACGAAGCTTTGGATCGGGTACTCAGCATAATTGAGTTTGCCAAAGAAAAGCCGGGAATGCCCTTTTCGGTGTTTAAGCCAACAGGATTTGGGAGATTTGAGGTTTTGCGTAAAGTGACGGAAAAAGAAACATTGACTCCTCAGGAAGAAGAAGAATGGAAGCGCATTCAGGAACGATTTCATAAAGTCTGTAAAAAAGCCAGAGAATGCGAGATTCGTCTCCTTATAGATGCGGAAGAAAGCTGGATGCAGGGAGCCGTTGATGATTTGGTACACCAGATGATGGTGGAATACAATACGGAATACCCGGTGGTATATACAACCTTACAATGTTACCGATGGGACCGCCTCAATTACCTGAAAGAAATGCATCAAGATGCTGTTGAAAAAGGTTATAAACTCGGGGTTAAAATTGTACGTGGCGCTTATATGGAAAAAGAACGGGAACGTGCTGCAGAGAAAGGCTACGATTCCCCCATTTGTAAAGATAAGGCGGAAACAGATGCGCATTTCAATGCCATGTTAGTATATATCTTAGATAATCTGGATGTTGTTTGGGCATTTATTGGCACTCATAATGAAGAAAGTAATTATCTCGCCATTGAGATCATGGCGCAAAAAGAAATTTCATCTAATGATGAGCGTATTTGGTTTGGACAGTTATATGGAATGAGTGACCATATCAGTTATAATCTGGCGGCTCATGGTTATAATGTCGCGAAGTATTTGCCTTTTGGTCCTGTTAAAGATGTAATGCCCTATTTAATTAGAAGGGCTGAAGAAAATACTTCTGTAGCTGGTCAGACTAATCGAGAGCTTACGTTGATACAACAAGAGCGTAAACGGAGAAATCTCTAAAATCTAAAATGATGTGATGGAGGTTTCTACTGTTTGATGACGTTTAGTACTTCGAAAGATTCATCACAGCGTTCCACTTTTAAGATTAAGGGTATTTCTACAGTTTGTTGAGATTTTATGGTATAATATCCGCATGGATCTTTACGGGGTTCACTATTAGAAAAATCTACTTCCCCTTCTTGGAAGACGATATTTAAATCTGTGGTATCAAGTGCGAGTTCGTTAAGTTGTTTTTCGGCATTGGTAGAAAGAGAATACCCATTATTTCTGATTGTTTTCAATAAACGCGCATTGGGAAGATAATCACAGGAAGGTAACTCTACACCACTTCCTTTTATAAAAAAAGCAAGTAAAATAAGGCCAATGGAAAAGCCTCCCAGGTAAAAACCCAATCGATATAAAATTTTCATGAATTACAGTTGTGTCTAAAAAAATAAGAGATTTATATCTCTAAACGGAAGATCAAACCAGTCAGCAACAGACTTGCTTGTTAAAATTCCGCGGTAAAAATACAATCCGTTTTTTAAACCCTTATCAATTCTCAGACTATTTTCGAGACCACCGTGCTCCCCAATTTCTATTAAATAGGGCGTAAAAATATTGCTGATTGAGATGGAAGACGTACGTGCATATCGTGAGGGGATATTTGGCACACAATAATGGGTAACCCCATGTTTAATGAACGTGGGTTTGTCATGTGATGTTACTTCGCTGGTTTCAAAACAGCCTCCCATATCGATGCTCACATCAATAATTATAGAGCCCGGCTTCATATATTCAAGCATAGCTTCTGAAACAATTACCGGAGAACGCTCTTTACCCCGAACCGCACCTATAGCGACATCACATCTTCTCAACGCTTTTAATAAGTTTTTAGGCTGAATAGTAGAAGTATAGAGGGGGCGTCCCACATTAACCTGAAGGCATCTAAGTTTAGTCAGGGAGTTGTCAAAAACCTTGACATTTGCACCAAGTCCCAATGCAGACCGAGTTGCAAATTCACCCACAGTTCCCGCACCAATTATAACGACCTCAATAGGCGGAACACCACTTATATTTCCAAACATAAGACCATTTCCATGTTCCGGTCTAGACATAATTTCAGAAGCAATAAGTACAGAAGCTGTACCTGCAATTTCACTTAATGCACGTACAGCGGGATAGGTGCCGTCTGCATCTTTGATAAATTCAAAAGCTAATGCAGTGATGCGTTTTGTGGCTAATGCTTTAAAATATTCTTTCTTTTGGGTTTTAAGCTGAATTGCTGAAATGATTACGGTTTGCGGGTTAACCATTTCTAGTTCTTCGAGAGAAGGAGGTTCAACCTTAAGCACCATTGGGCAGCCAAAGACTTTTGAACGATCAGCAGTTATTTCTGCCCCCGCTTCAGAATAATCGTGATCCGTAAAGCGTGCATCTGCTCCGGCGTTAGATTCTATTAGAACCCGGTGTCCATGAGCTGTAAGTGCACCTACTGCATCCGGAGTGAGGCAAACCCGCTTCTCCTGAAAATGATTCTCTTTAGGAATTCCTATAAAGAGAGATCCTTTTTGTTGTTTAATTTCGAGTTTTTCCTCCTGCGGTATGAGCTCTTCGCGTGAAAACGGACTATTTGAAATCATGTATTAGGTTTCAGGTCTAAAACTCAAAGTACGTATAAATTGTAAAAGGGAAAAAGGAGTACTGAATATTATTTCTTACCCCATAAAGAGTGGTTCCTCATCGTCGTCGTCATAACGGTTTGAGTATTGATTTTTAGCATTTTCTTCATCCTCATTAATTTCGCCCTTAATGGAAACTCTCTTAAGTTCTGAGAGATCAATATTATGTATTCTATCGAATATTTTCATCCTAACCGTATAGAGAAATATCAATGCAACAAATATTAGCGGTGCTAAATAAATTATATCAAATGTATTATCCTTAAATCTCATATCATCCGCAATAGTTCCATAGATTTGATAGCCATACATAAATATAGGTATCAATAAAGCGTGATACCACCAGTGCTTACAGGTAAAAAACCATATGACTATAAATATTAAGGGAAATAGCTTTCCAAATATTATCCAAGCAGCCACATTCGCACTTTCATAAAAGTCACTGGAATATGTTAAATTTAGCCCTAAAAAAGTAAAGTTCCAGACTTTTACATCTGGAACTCCTTCATATAAATAAAAAAAATAAGGTGACGCAACGATAAACGCTGCTATCAAACTACCCGCGAGTAGGGACTTTGATCTTTGTTGAGTCAACTTTTTTTGCTGCATAGTCTGCGTTATCTTGTGTAGATGTGTACGTAACTGCGGTTGCACCTGCAATTAAAAGGCCTAGGAGTAAAGCTTTGATTTTCATAATGTTTAATGTTTTTGAGTATTATTAATGATTTGTTGAGACAAAGATCAGTAACATTAAACAATAAAACACTATTTCATAAAATCCCTAAGTTTGCATAATTCGCAAAAGCTTTAACGCATTTTACCGACATCTAAATAGACGTCCAAGTTAACAATAATTAATTTACTCGTATAATTTTAATCTATAACTTTTAAGTCAATTTTAGAATGTCAGATTTTTCTTCAAAGACAAATTTTTGTTTTAACAAAATATTAACAAATTTAAATGTATTCAACACATCTAAATTTTTCATTAGTCGATATAATTTTCGCCGAATGGTAACGATCACTAAGTAAATTGTTAATTTTATCTGGCCACTCAATAAATTTCCAGGATTCATTTTCTAAAATCTCCTCAAGACCTAAATCATAAGCCTCATTTTCGCTTTTCAAACGATACAAATCCATATGATAAATAGATTCACCACCTTTTGTTTGATATTCATTTAATAAGGAAAATGTGGGGCTTGACACATAATCTTCATAACCCAGTTCTTTTACTATCGCTTTAATAAGGGTTGTTTTACCTGCGCCTAAATCTCCCTGAAATACTATGGTCCTATGTTTTGCCAGACTTAACATTTTTCTGGCAACAACCTGAATATCATTTAAAGTATATTCTATTCTCATTTTGTATTAAAAATTGTTTTATCTCGGGTTTAGGACCACAAAAGGTATAATCATTTCTTCCAGAGAAACGCCTCCGTGTTGGTAAGTGTTTCTGAAATAACTCACGTAATGATTGTAGTTATTGGGATACGCAAAAAACAAATCTCCTTTAGCAAATATGAAGGAACTACTCATGTTAATACTTGGTAAATGAATACGTTTCGGATCTTTAGCCTCTAAAACGTCTTTTTCTTCATAAGTCAAACTCCTACCGGTTTTGTAGCGGAGATTTAAACTTGTGTTTTTATCACCTATAACTTTGGAAGGATTCTTAACATTGATGGTACCGTGATCGGTTGTCAAAATAATCTTGAAGCCCAATTGTTGCGACTTTTGAATCATTTCTAACAATGGTGAATTTTTAAACCAACTCTCTGTGAGTGATCTATAGGATTTATCGTTTGAAGCCAACTCTTTAATTACTTCCATCTCTGTTTTGGAGTGGCTTAACATATCTACAAAATTATAAACCAGAACTGTCAGGTCATTATTCTTAAGCGAATTAAAATTTTCAACAAGCTTCTTTCCGCTTTTGAGATTTGTGATTTTGTGGTATTCCCAATTTAAATCAAGACCCAAACGTTTTAACTGGGCTGCCAAAAACTGATCTTCGTGCAGATTTTTGCCTCCGTCATCAGTATCATTTAGCCATAAATCAGGATGCTTTTTCTCCATGTCGCTTGGCATTAGCCCAGAAAAAATTGCATTTCTGGCATATTGCGTAGCGGTAGGAAGTATGCTGTAATAGGGTGTTTCACTTTCCTTTTTATAGTAATTGCTAATGGTAGTTTCAAAAGATTTCCATTGATCGTATCTTAGGTTGTCTATTACTATCAATAAAACCGGCATTTCCTTTCCAAGATGAGGAACTACTTTTTCACGAAATAGTGTATGCGACATTACCGGTTTTTCCTCATCAGAAAACCAGTCTTCATAATTCCGTTCGATGAATTTGAAAAACTGATTATTAGCTTCCGTTTTTTGGGACTCTAATATTTCCTGCATGCTCTGGTCCTCAATATTCTCAAGTTCTAATTCCCAATAGATTAATTTTTGATACAATTCTGCCCATTCTTCATACGAGTTTACCTGGGCCATATCCATCGCGATTTTCCGAAACTCCTGTTGATAATTAAGTGTTGTTTTTTCTGAAACCAGTCTGCTGGTGTCCAGGTTTTTTTTCAGACTAAGTAGTATTTGATTGGGATTTACCGGTTTAATCAGATAGTCAGCAATTTTTGAACCTATTGCCTCCTCCATTATATATTCTTCTTCACTTTTAGTGATCATAATAACCGGTAACGTATCTCGTTTTGATTTGATCTCACTTAGCGTGTCAAGACCCGTCAGGCCTGGCATATTTTCGTCCAGAAAAACCACGTCAAAATTTTCACGTTCAACCAGTTCAATAGCTTCCATGCCGCTCTGGCAGGTCATGACTTCATAATTTTTCTTTTCTAAAAAGAGAATATGAGGTTTTAACAAATCAATTTCATCATCAACCCAAAGTATTTTAATAGCACTCATAATAGTATATTTGTTGTTCACAAGCATAAAGCTTGTGTATATGCGTTTGCATAGTTTAATTGAAAAAGAGTTCTTGTTTGAAGACTTCGCACAAACTTACAATAATAAACGACCCTATTTATGGCTTTATTACCATTCCCAGGGGCCTGATTTTCGATTTAATACAGCACCGGTATTTTCAAAGATTAAGGCGTATATCTCAAATGGGGATGTCTTATTTAGTGTATCCGGGAGCACATCATACGCGATTTCACCATGCTATTGGTTGTTTGCATATTATGACCAAAGCACTGGAAAAGCTTGAGGAAAAAGGGGTTAGCGTAAGTACCGAAGAGAAAGAAGGCGCCATGATCGCCATTTTATTGCATGATATAGGTCACGGCCCATTTTCTCATGCGATGGAAAATAGTATTGTAGAAGAAATCAATCATGAACAAATAAGCCTTCAGTTTATTGAAGCTTTGAATAAGGAGTTTAACGGAAGTTTAACCCTTGCCATTAAGATTTTTAAGGGTTCTTACCACAGACCATTTTTGCATCAGCTTGTGTCTGGTCAACTGGATATGGATCGTACTGATTATTTAAAAAGAGATAGCTTTTACACCGGAATGGCCGAAGGAAACATCAATACAGACCGAATCCTGGCTATGCTTAATGTCAAGGATGACGAATTGATGGTAGAAGAGAAGGGTATTTATACCATTGAAAAATTTCTCGTTGCGCGCAGGCTGATGTACTGGCAGGTTTACCTTCACAAAACGAGTTTAGTTGCCGAGCAGGTTTTGGTACGTGTTTTAAAACGAGCGAAAGTTTTGACTCAGCTGGGAGTTGAGTTGCCTGCAAGTAAACCATTATCCTTTTTTCTAAAGAAGAAGAATGCCGAAGGAGTTTTTGACCACGCAGCCTTGGAGGTGTTTTCTCAATTGGATGATTATGATGTAATTTCTGCCATGAAATCCTGGTGTGATCATGAAGATTACGTCTTGCGAAAGCTTTCCCAAATCATCATAAACCGAGAATTACCACGAATTAAAATCAGAAAAAGACCTTTCGAAGAGTCGTTTATTCAGGAGCGAACAGAAGAGGTTGCGAAAGCTTTTCAAATAACAGAAGAGGAAGCATCTTATTTTGTTTTTACAGGTACCATTTCAAATCAGGCTTATACCTTAAAAAAGGAAGCGATTAATATTCTCACAAAAAAAGGAAAAGTGAAAGACGTTATTTCGGCCAGTGATCAATTGAGTCTCAAGGCCTTGTCAAAGGTTATCACTAAAAACTATATCTGCTATCCCAAGCATTTGATTTAAGCCTTTTTTGCTATTTTTGCCAAGATGAAATTTACAGCCGAACAGATTGCTGGGATTTTAGATGGAATTGTGGACGGTAACCCGGAAGCAGAGGTATCTAAACTTTCAAAAATTGAAGAAGGAACAGAAGGGTCTCTTACTTTTCTCGCCAATCCTAAATACACGCATTTTATTTATA
>CAYNMH010000050.1:12253-25557 GCA_964398145.1 uncultured Flavimarina sp.
ATAGGCGCAGACGGTTTTGGATTTGCTCCTGATGAAAATGGAGAATATACACGGATACCGCAAACCGGAAATGTAATTATTGAGGACCACGTAGATGTAGGTGCGGGTACTACTATTGATAGGGCCACGCTAGGTTCAACGATTATTCGAAAAGGTGTAAAACTTGACAATCAAATTCAGATTGCGCACAATGTGGAGATAGGAGAGCATACAGCTATCGCTGCTCAAACGGGTATAGCTGGCTCTACTAAAATAGGAAAGAACTGCCTTATAGGCGGGCAGGTGGGTATCGTAGGACATCTAACCATAGGCGACCGTGTACGCATTCAGGCACAATCTGGTATAGGGCGTAATTTAAAAGATGACGAGGCCGTCCAGGGATCTCCGGCTTTAGCATATAGCGATTTCAATAAGTCTTACGTCCATTTTAAAAATTTACCCGAGCTAGTCAAACAATTAAATAATTTGGAAAAACAAAAATCCAATGATAAGTAAAGCTGAAGGAAAGCAACATACAATCGCCGGTGAGGTTTCCTTAACCGGCGTTGGTTTACATACGGGTAAGAATGTAACCCTTACCTTTAAGCCTGCTGATGAAAATTCAGGCTTGTTTTTCAAACGTGTTGATCTGGAAGGTCAACCCATAATTGAAGCAAACGCAGATTATGTTGAAAATACCCAAAGAGGTACCAACCTGGAGAAAATGGGTGTATATATTCAGACCAGTGAGCACGTTCTTGCGGCTTGCATTGGTTTGGGTATAGATAACATCTGTATTGAACTTAATGCTTCAGAGCCTCCTATAATGGATGGCTCATCCAAGTTTTTTGTGGAGGCCTTGGAAAAAGCCGGACTCCAGGAGCAGGAAGCTCATCGCGAAGAGTATGTAGTTACCGAAGTGATAAGTTATCTTGATGAGAAAAGCGGAAGTGAGATTATCTTAATGCCTTCAGACAATTATCAACTCACCACAATGGTGGATTTTGGTACTAAAATTTTAGGAACCCAAAATGCCAGTATAAAAGATATTTCAGAATTTAAAGAAGAAATTTCAGACTCCAGAACCTTTAGTTTTCTACACGAAATTGAAATGCTCCTGGAGAATGGTTTAATTAAAGGCGGCGATCTGAACAATGCCATTGTTTATGTAGATAAAGAATTATCTCCACAAACGATGGATAAGCTCCGTACAGCTTTCAATAAAGATAACATTTCAGTTAAGCCAAATGGTATTTTAGACAATCTTACGTTACATCATCCTAATGAGGCTGCAAGACACAAGTTGCTTGACGTAATTGGTGATTTGGCCTTGGTGGGGATGCCTATTCGTGGGAAAGTGATTGCAAATAAACCGGGACATTTTGTAAATACGCAGTTCGCTAAAAAGCTGAAAAAAATAATCAAATTAGAGAAGCGCAACAATGTTCCTAATTTTGATTTTTCTAAACCTCCGGTAAAAGATATTCACCAGATTATGGCTATGCTGCCTCACAGGCCACCATTTCTGCTGGTTGATAAGATTCTTGAGATTACAGATACAGGGGTCATAGGGCTAAAAAACGTTACCATGAACGAACCTTTCTTTGTGGGACATTTTCCGGGAGCACCGGTGATGCCCGGAGTTCTACAGGTGGAAGCCATGGCACAAACCGGAGGAATTTTGGTTTTAAGTACTGTTCCCGACCCTGAAAATTACCTTACCTATTTTATGAAAATAGATAACGTACGTTTTAAACAACAGGTTTTACCGGGAGACACCCTGATTTTTAAACTAGATTTGCTGTCTCCTATTCGCAGGGGAATTTGTCATATGCAGGGAAGTGCTTATGTTAATGGGAAACTGGTTTCGGAGGCCGAGCTTATGGCGCAAATTGTAAAAGTAAAGAAAGACAAAGACTAGATTTATGAATCAACCCTTAGCATACGTACATCCAGGAGCCAAAATTGCCAAAAATGTGGTGATTGAACCCTTCACTACTATAAATAACAATGTAGTAATCGGTGAAGGCAGTTGGATAGGCTCTAATGTTACTATAATGGAAGGAGCCCGTATTGGTAAAAATGTGAATATTTTTCCCGGTGCGGTGATTTCGGCGATTCCTCAGGATAAGAAATTTGATGATGAGGATACGGTCACTATAATTGGTGACAACACCACTATACGGGAGTGCGTGACGATTAACAGAGGTACAACAGACCGTATGAAAACGCAAATAGGTAGTGATTGCTGGATTATGGCCTACAGCCACATTGCTCACGACTGTATAGTAGGGGACCACTGTATCTTTTCAAACAACAGCACCCTTGCCGGGCATATTGTTGTTGGTGATTATGTGGTTTTAGCCGGTATGGCTGCTGTACAGCAATTTTGCACTATTGGTAGTCATGCTTTTGTTACGGGCGGTTCTTTAGTACGTAAAGATGTTCCTCCCTATGTTAAGGCCGGGCGCGAACCGCTGTCATATGTGGGGATTAATTCAATAGGCTTGCGTCGCAGAGGCTTTACCACCGAAAAAATACGGGAGATACAGGACATCTACCGTATTTTATATCAAAAAAATTATAATAATACCCAGGCAGTAAATATTATTGAGGCGGAGATGGAAGCTACTCCGGAGCGTGATGAAATTCTTCAGTTTATACGCAATTCACAACGTGGTATTATGAAAGGTTATTTCACATCTAATTAGACATTATTCAGAACAAGTTTTTAAATAGAAACGTTACATATGGCAACTACATCAGACATCCGCAATGGGATGTGTATTCATTACAACCACGACATTTATAAAATCATAGAATTTCTGCACGTAAAACCAGGTAAAGGTCCGGCTTTTGTACGCACCAAACTTAAAAGTGTTACCAACGGAAAAGTTTTAGATAATACCTTTTCTGCAGGTCATAAAATTGAAGAAGTACGGGTGGAGACTAAAGGATATCAGTTTTTGTATTTTGACGGAGAATGGTATCATTTTATGAACACCGAAGATTATACCCAGATTCGTTTAATGGAATCTGCTTTAGATCAGCCCGGTTTATTAAAAGAAGGAGAGGTAGTTAGCATCGCAATCAATACGGAAGATAATATGCCCCTGTCGGTCGATATGCCGGCGCACGTTATTCTTACTGTAACAGCAACAGAGCCTGGTGTTAAAGGTAATACAGCAACAAATGCTACTAAGCCTGCTACTGTAGAAACCGGTGCCGAAGTAAACGTACCTCTCTTTATCAATGAGGGGGATAAAATTAAAATTGAAACCGAAAAAGGAACCTATAAAGAGCGTATAAAAGAATAAGCTTTGAAATTTCCACAACAACATACCCTGGCCCAGATTGCTACGATACTGAATGATATGGAGTACGTAGGTGATGCCCATTTTCCGGTTACCGGAATGAATGAAATTCACGTAGTAGAGCCTGGAGATATTGTTTTTGTAGATCATCCTAAATACTACGATAAAGCCCTTCAATCTGCCGCAACAGTGATCCTCATCAATAAGAAAGTCGACTGCCCGAAAGGAAAAGCTTTATTGATTTCAGAAGATCCATTCCGGGATTTTAATAAGCTTACACGCTATTTTAAACCTTTTGAAAAGACATCATCTTCCATCGCATATACGGCTAGAATCGGAGAGAACACGGTGATTCAGCCCAATTGTTTTATAGGGAATAATGTTAAGATTGGGAATAATTGTATTATTCACGCAAACGTCACTATTTATGACGATACAGTCATTGGAGATCATGTGATCATTCATTCAGGAACCGTGCTGGGTGCAGATGCTTTCTATTACAAAAAGCGAGAGACCGGTTTTGATCGTCTTTTGTCTGGAGGTAGAGTTGTAATTGAGGATCATGTGGAGTTGGGAGCGTCTTGTACTATAGATCGTGGTGTAACAGCCGATACACTTATAGGTGAAGGTTCTAAACTGGACAATCAGGTACATATAGGTCACGACACCAAACTTGGAAAACGAGTGCTTATAGCAGCACAATCCGGTATTTCGGGATGTGTAGTTATTGAAGATGAAGTGGTGATCTGGGGGCAGGTAGGAGTTGCCAGTGGTATCACCATAAAAGAAAAGGCAGTTATATTTGCACAGAGTGGTGTAGGTCGTACACTAGAGGGTGGAAAATCCTATTTAGGCAGCCCTGCGGAAGACAGCAAGAAGAAGTTTCGGGAGATGGCTTCTGTCAGACAGATTCCTTATATTTTAGACCAAATAAAAAAATGAAATGAGTACATCAGCTAAAGAACTTGTAAAAGGCTTATACGAATCCGATTTTTTTAACGATCCCACCGTGCTGAAGAAATTTTTACACGAGGATGCCGAATTATACTGGAATGCTTCCACAGGTTTTTCTAAAATGACTTACAATGACCTGGCTGTTATGTCTAAAGAAATGGGTAAGTCATTTATATCCCTTCGTTCTTCCATTAGTCATTTAATAGAGGATGGAGATACCGCCAGCATTCGTCTTACGTATTACATCAAGACTGTAGAAAATCCCGATGAAGAGGTGGGTATCATTCATTTTATGGCCATTTGGGAAACGAAAGACGGTCTGTTGTATCGAGGCTATCAAATAAGTCAACCCAGTGATGAGGACCCCTTAAACACAGATGCCCACATTCGTATAAAGTCCTAATATTCCTTTAGGTTTCGTCATTAAAAAATTACTTTTGCTTTTATAAACAAACAAAAAAACATGAGCGTTTTAGTCAATAAAGATTCCAAAATAATTGTACAAGGTTTTACGGGTAGTGAAGGTACCTTTCACGCTGGTCAAATGATAGAATACGGCACTAATGTAGTAGGTGGTGTTACTCCCGGAAAAGGAGGTCAAAGCCATTTAGATAAGCCCGTTTTTAACACCGTGGAAGATGCTGTAAAAGAAACCGGAGCAGACGTCTCTATTATTTTTGTACCGCCTGCTTTTGCCGCAGATGCAATTATGGAAGCTGCTGACGCAGGAATTAAAGTGATCATTGCGATAACAGAAGGGATTCCTGTGGCAGATATGATTAAGGCAGCCGATTATATTAAAGATAAAGATTGCCGTCTTATTGGTCCTAACTGTCCCGGTGTCATTACTCCTGGTGAGGCGAAAGTGGGTATTATGCCTGGTTTTGTATTTGAGAAAGGGAAAGTAGGTATCGTTTCTAAATCAGGAACCTTGACTTACGAGGCTGCAGATCAGGTCGTAAAACAAGGATTGGGAATTACTACCGCTATCGGTATTGGTGGCGACCCTATTATTGGTACAACTACAAAAGAAGCGGTTGAATTACTTATTAATGATCCGGAAACTGAGGCCGTAGTAATGATAGGCGAGATAGGGGGTCAGCTTGAAGCTGATGCTGCTAAATGGATCAAAGCCAGCGGTACTAAAAAACCGGTTATTGGTTTTATCGCCGGGGAAACTGCTCCCGCCGGTAGAACTATGGGGCATGCCGGGGCAATTGTTTCAGGTGAAGGTGAGTCTGCTGCCGACAAAAAGAAAATTTTGAGAGAGAATGGCGTTCATGTGGTTGATTCTCCGGCAGAAATCGGTAAGAAAGTTGCAGAGCTCTTAGGTTAAGAATACAAAATAATCATCTAGACCGGCGCTTTAAAGTGTCGGTCTTTTTTATGTCTAAAGACTTCAAGTTTCCTATATTTACTTGTAGGTCAAAACTATTTGATAATCCGGGAATACCGGCTTTTCAATTTGGAATGCAGGCTTGTGCGGAATCATTAAAGAAATAAACTAATTCACTTACCATATATACTTTAAAATGAAACTTTTAGAAGGGAAAAATACAATTATTACGGGTGCCAGTCGCGGTATTGGTAATGGTATTGCAAAAGTTTTTGCAGAAAATGGAGCAAATGTCGCCTTCACCTATAGTTCCTCTGCAGCTCCGGCTGAAGCATTAGAAAAGGAACTTATCGCGATGGGTGTTAAGGCCAAAGCATACCAGTCAAATGCAGCATCTTTCGAAGATTGTCAGGAGTTGATTAAACAAATTAGTGAAGATTTTGATTCTATTGATGTCTTGGTGAATAACGCCGGTATTACAAAGGATAACCTGTTGATGCGTATGAGCGAAGAAGATTTTGACCAGGTTTTAGAGGTAAATCTTAAATCCATTTTTAATATGACTAAAGCGGTGCAGCGCACCATGCTTAAACAACGCTACGGAAGTATCATCAATATGAGTTCGGTAGTTGGGGTTAAAGGAAATGCAGGTCAGGCAAATTATGCGGCATCAAAGGCGGGTATTATTGGTTTTTCAAAGTCTATGGCTTTAGAACTAGGTTCACGTAACATACGTACCAATGTGGTTGCTCCCGGTTTTATTGAGACCGAAATGACTGCTAAATTAGACGAAAAAGTAGTAGCCGGCTGGCGTGATGCCATTCCGCTTAAGCGCGGTGGTACTCCGGAAGATATCGCTAATGTTTGTGTATTTTTAGGTAGTGATATGAGTGCTTACATTACCGGCCAGGTACTACAGGTCGATGGCGGAATGCTCACCTAGAAAATTAGAGACTTAACAGATATGGCAGCATCCACACTACTTTTTATTATCCTGTTTGGGATAATAGCTATAGGAGCTGCCCTGTTTTTTTATTTCTACAAGCCTCAAGGAAGTTTAAGACTGCGAAGTACCCTTACTTTTCTTCGTTTTCTAAGTATTTTTTCAATACTTCTTTTAATTCTGAATCCCACATTCACGAAAACAACCTACACCACTTTAAAGCCTAAATTAGCCCTGTTAGTAGATAATTCCGAATCCATCGCTAATCTGGAGCGTTCAGATTCGGTGAGGAACATTCTGGAAAATTTCAAAAACAATCGGGATTTAGCAGCTCGTTTTGACTTGGACTACTACACCTTTGGAGGACAACTTCAGGTGACGGATTCACTATCATTTACTGAAAAGCAAACTGATATTTCAAAAGGGCTAAACGGAATTTATTCCATTTATAAAAATCAGAAAGTTGTTCCTGTTCTTGTTACTGATGGCAACGCTAACCTGGGCTCTAATTATGTATATCTGGCTGATGAGCACAAGCAAATTCCGCATTACTTTATTGCGGTAGGTGATACTACCCGTTATGAAGATTTAAGTATAGACCGGATTAATGTAAACAGATATGCATATCTTAAAAACCGGTTTCCGGTAGAAATTGTTAGCTCTTACAGTGGAGAAGGTGAAGTTGCAACTACCGTTTCTATTCTAAAAAATGGAAGGCTGATCTTTAAAGAAAACCTTAATTTTAGTAAAGATCAACCTGCCCAGCGCATCAATACATTTCTGGAAGCTTCAACGTTAGGCACCGAAACCTATCAGGTGGTTATTGATAAACTTACGAATGAAAAAAATACAGCCAATAATTCAAAGAATTTTGGTATCGAAATTATTGATCAGCGTAGTCAGATATTGATTGTTTACAGTATCCTGCATCCTGATTTAGGAACGTTAAAAAAGAGCTTTGAGAGCAACCAGCTGCGGTCTGTCACTATTAAATCAATTTCTGAAACAAATGATTTGGATTTGGGGGAGTTTAATCTGGTTGTTTTATTTGAACCGCAATCCTCATTTTCAAATTTATACCAGACGCTTAATACGTTAAACAAAAACAGGTTTACAATCGTAAGTTCCGCGACAGACAGGCGCTTTATAAATACTATTCAGGAAGCTTTTCGTGTGCCCCTAAATAATCAGTTAGATGAAGTTCAGCCGCTATATAACCCGGCATTTTCCAGTTTTCAAATTGATGATTTAGAATTCAATACATTTTCTCCTATTACAGCTCCCTTTGGAGAAATACAACTAAACGCCAGTTCTGATGTTATTTTGACTCAAAAAATCACAGGTATCGAGACTCAAAATCCGTTGCTTACGGTACAGGAATCAAACGGAAGGAGGGAAGTGGTGCTTTTTGGAACGGGTATCTATCAATGGCGCAGCCAGTCTTATGTGAACAATCAAAATTTTGAACAGTTTGACAAATTTCTGGAAAAGCTGGTCCAGTTTGCAGCTTCAGATTCCCGAAGAACCCGTTTGCAGGTAGAATACGATCGTTTCTATTATGGCGGCAGTGGTATTGTATTGCAGGCTCAATACGTTGATAAAAACTATGTTTTTGATACCGGAGCTAATCTCACATTGCTGTTAAAAAATACAGAGACTCAGGAAACCTATGAAAGTCCTTTGGTTTTATCCCGTAATGCGTATCAGGTTACCCTGCCTAATATGGATCCTGGAAACTATTCCTTTAAAATCACTGAAAAATCTTCAGGAATAACCTCTGAAGGGGATTTTACGGTAATTGAATACAATATCGAAGATCAGGTTATGCAGGCTGATTTTTCTAAAATGAAAACTGCCGCAGCAAATACAAATGCGCTTGCTGTAACATTAAGCCAAAATCAAGTACTTATAGATGAGTTGCTTCAGGACGATAGGTTTATCCCCGTACAACGGGAAACAATTGAAAATGTGCCGTTGCTGGAGTTTTGGTGGCTACTTTTAGTAATTGTACTTGCGCTGAGCGCTGAATGGTTTCTTCGCAAATACAACGGTCTCATTTAGACTTTTGCTAAAGACGTTTAATTTTAATAGATTCCAGGTATTCGGTTATTTTAATTTAAAAATCAAATCTAAATTTTATAAAATGGACAGACTTCCTAAAATAGGAATCCCTTTGATTATAGGGTTAATTATTGTAATCATTCTGGTGATCAAATCGGCCGTTACCATAGATTCTGGAGAGGCCGGGGTTTTATATAGACCTTTTGGCGGCGGTGTAGTAACTGATGAGTCCCCTTTGGGAGAAGGTTTTCATATAGTTGCACCCTGGAATAAAGTTTACATTTATGAAGTGCGCCGTCAGGAACTTAAGGAAATTATGAACGTGCTTTCTTCAAACGGTCTGGATATCAAGCTGGAAGCATCAGTTTGGTATAAACCGGAAGCAACAAATTTGGGTAAATTGCATCAGGAAATAGGAGAAGATTACCTAAATCGTATTCTACTGCCTACCATTCGTTCTGCAGCACGTTCGGTTGTGGGACGTTATACTCCGGAGCAATTATACTCATCAAAACGTGATGCGATACAAGCTGAAATTTTTGAAGAAACCCGAAAAATAATCAAGGATCAATACATTGAACTCGATGAAGTATTGGTGCGGGATGTGACGCTTCCGGCTACCATAAAGGAAGCTATCGAACGTAAATTGAAGCAGGAACAGGAATCTTTGGAGTATGAATTTCGCCTGATTTCTGCCCAGAAAGAAGCGGAAAGACAGGTGATTGAAGCTCAGGGTAAAGCAGAAGCTAACCGAATCTTGAGTAAATCTCTGGATGATCAGATTTTAAAAGACAAAGGCATTGAAGCCACTTTACAGTTATCGAAATCAAATAATGCCAAAGTGATCGTGGTGGGGTCCGGAGATTCGGGTTTACCCATTATACTTGGGGATAACTAATAAATAAGAGTAAAAAAAGCCGGTCTAGATGACCGGCTTTTAAAATTATGCACGCTTCATATGTGGGCCTTCACGCCGCAATTGATTGCGCTTTTTGGATTCGTGAAGCATCTTTGCCTTACTTACCCAATTATCATTTTTAATTCGATCAGGGAAGAATTGAATAAGTTCAGTTACGAGCTCAATGTCCTCATCATTAAACTTACTAATCTGTTCAAAAGTATAAATTCCTATCGTGTTAAGTTTTTCTTCGGTATAGGGACCTATTCCTATAATTTTCTGAAGATCATCAGATTCTGAGTGAGCTGCAGTGCCAATTCGTTCAAAATTAAGCGCACCGGCTTTATTTTTAGAGTATGTCTTTACTTCAGTTTCCTCACTCGCGATTAAGACTTCCTGTTCTTCAAGTTCTTCTTCTAAATATTCGGAATCCGCTTCAATAAGCTCGATTTTCTTTTTGATTAATTTATTTTTTCCTTTGGATTTATAGCTGTAGAAAGCTAGAAAATATCCAATAAGAAAGGAGGTCAGCATCAACAAAAATACTTCAATGTAAATTAACGGTACTGCAATAGTATCGTTTTCTACTTGCACTATGATAACTTGACCTATCATTCAAAAAAGATTTCTATGCGATGATTGAGTTCTCTGTTTTCAGAATTTTTTTCATAAATAGGTTCTGTTTCACCACTTGAATATGCAGAAACCTGATTATCAGGTAATGTAAGGCTTTTTATTAGAAATTCTCTTACTTTTTTAGCTTCATCAAGAGCTAATATGTAATTATCCTGTTGATCACCAATATAATCGGTATGACCTACAACTTTAATGTGCAAATTGGGATCTGAGGCCAATTTTAGTTTTATAAAGCTTAAAAAACTGGTGGCCTTTTGATCTACCACAAAACGAGCGTGTTTAAATTCCGGATAAAAGAGGGCGTCAAAGTTACGCGGCGCGATGGTATTCCCTCTGGATTGCTTCTTTACGTTGCGGAGTTGCTCAAGTTCTTCTGCGAGAGCCTTTTTTTTGTCTTGAATACTTTTGGTTAAATCCTCAACCAATTTTTCATTACCCCTGTTCAAAGCACTGCCGGAGAAAGTATCCAATTCATAGATATTCGTATTATTTTCAATTAAATCATCTTCATCTACAAAAGGTACCAGTGTAACAGGCAACTTTAAATCATCGGGATTAGAACTACGGTTATTAATAGTTTCATTTGAAGCAAAAATACTTCTGCGGTCCAGGGCTCCGGTTGTATTCAAAAACAGAATACCCAGCAAAAACCAGCAGCAAAAAACTCCAAATGCAATTAAAAATCGTTTCATATCGTCAATAATGTCAAAAATAACACATTAACTTAGATTGAATGTATTACATCGAATAAAACATTTCTAATATTTTAGGGCTGTATTTAATTTTTTAGTTAAATTCGCTAGCGTATTATGAAAGCAACACAATTACATCATCATCATTTTTATTTACGCGCTCAAGCGAGGTAAGAATGTTGTATATGTACCAAGCATAAATTACAATAACCCGTTTGAGTCGTTCAAACGGGTTTTCTGTTTAGAATGGCTCAAGCTTAACAAACTAAAAATGACCAAAAAAATTAGAATTGCAATTCAAAAGGCCGGCAGGCTTAATGAAGATTCCTTACAAATACTCAAGGATTGTGGCATAAGTATAGATAATGGCCGCGACCAGCTTAAAGCGAGTGCGGCAAATTTTCCGCTAGAGGTGTTTTATTTACGTAATGGAGACATCCCACAATACCTAAGAGACGGGGTAGTAGATATCGCTATTATTGGTGAAAATGTACTAATCGAAAAAGGAACAGATATTGCCATTGCGCAAAAACTGGGCTTTTCAAAATGTAAAGTATCGCTGGCTGTGCCAAAAGGTACTAAATATGAGTCGGTAAAGGATTTTGAAGGAAAAAAAATAGCTACCTCGTATCCCAACACCGTACTTAATTATCTTTCTAATCATGGCGTTCAGGCAGATCTGCACATCATCAACGGCTCTGTAGAAATTGCACCTAACATCGGTCTGGCCGATGCTATTTGTGACATTGTTTCCAGCGGAAGCACGCTGTTTAAGAATGGACTAAAGGAAGTTGAAGTAATGCTTAAGTCTGAAGCTGTGTTGGCTGTGTCCCCCAAAATTGATGCTGCCCGCCAGGAAATTCTGGATAAACTGGTTTTCCGTATTAAATCGGTTTTAAAAGGCAGGGACTATAAATATGTACTCCTTAATGCTCCTAACGATCGCCTGGATGCGATTATCGCTATGTTACCCGGTATGAAAAGCCCTACAGTGCTTCCTTTGGCTGAAAAAGGCTGGAGCAGCGTACACTCGGTTATTGATAAAAATGAGTTTTGGGAAGTCATCGATAAGCTCAAGGACTCGGGGGCTCAGGGTATTTTAGTAAGTGATATCGAAAAAATGGTATTGTAATTTCGCAAAGCGGAAAAATTCAAGCGATGATTAAGTTAGAAAATCCCGATAAAAGCACCTGGCAGGAAGTTTTAAAACGACCAACACAAACCTATGAACAGATTGAAGGGACGGTATTGGAAGTTTTCAAAGCAATTCAAACGGAAGGAGATACTGCGGTTGCCCGTTATACAGAAAAATTTGATGGGATTATCCCGGAAAACCTGATAGTTTCCCAATCTGAAATTGATCAGGCTAGGGCGAGCCTTGATTCAAATCTAAAAGATGCCATAAAACTGGCAAAAACGAATATAGAGCGTTTCCACGAGGCACAGCGCACGCCTCGTATCGAGGTGGAAACCGCTTCCGGTGTTACCTGCTGGCAGGAAAAACGCCCCATACAAAAAGTGGGGCTTTACATTCCGGGTGGTACTGCACCATTATTTTCAACAATTCTAATGCTGGCTATTCCGGCTAAAATTGCTGGATGTAAAGAAGTTATTTTATGTACGCCTCCGGATAAAAAAGGAAATATCAATCCGGCGATTTTGTTTACAGCTCAGCTGTGTGGCATTGATAAAATTTTTAAAGTGGGTGGTATTCAGGCGATTGGTGCAATGACTTTCGGAACTGAAAGTATTTCGAAAGTCTATAAGATTTTTGGTCCCGGGAATCAGTTTGTTACCGTAGCCAAGCAAATGGCTACTAAATACAATGTGAGTATCGATATGCCTGCCGGTCCATCAGAACTACTGGTAGTCGCAGATGAAAGTTCAGAGCCTGCTTTTGTAGCTGCCGACTTGCTAAGTCAGGCCGAACACGGTGTGGACAGTCAGGTTGTTTTAGTTTCTACCTCTAAAGTACTTATTGATGCTGTAGAAAAAGAGATCGACAGCCAGCTGGAAGCTCTTCCGCGTAAAGCCATTGCTGAGAAGGCCATCGGAAACAGTAAACTGATTTATGTTGAAAGTCACGAAAAAGCTTTGGAACTTATTGATGAATATGGCCCCGAGCATTTTATTGTTGCCACAGACAGCAATGATTTTTACGTCGATAATATCTCTAATGCAGGTTCTGTTTTTATTGGTAATTACACGCCTGAAAGTTCGGGAGACTACGCTTCAGGTACCAATCATACTTTACCCACAAACGGTTATGCTAAACAATACAGCGGCGTTAATCTGGATAGTTTTATGAAAAGTATGACCTTTCAAAAACTATCTGAAGAAGGAATCCGGAATATAGGCACTGCGATTGAACTTATGGCTGAAGCCGAAGGTCTTCACGCGCATAAAAACGCAGTGAGCTTACGTCTTAATAAACTCGCAAAACAAAACTAATGTCCACAAGCTTTCACTTAGATAAACTGGTACGTGAGAA
>CAYNMH010000051.1:0-25496 GCA_964398145.1 uncultured Flavimarina sp.
AATCGTAGAGTAGGGCAGTTAATAGCTGAAGTCATTTTACGCACCTGTCTAAACTTCCCTTCTTCAAGCCTGATACTGAGCCAGGTTACCGGCCCATGGCGGGCATCCCGTATTTTTTTTCCGCGATCTGGCAAGACCGGGACGATAGTAAGCCTTTTAACGTACGCCGGTTTAGTCTTGTATTTTGTGCCGTCGAGACCTATTTTGATTCCGTTGCGCAGTAGATCCAGTTCGGCTTCGGAGGGATCACCATCTACCAGTGCATAATATTCCTTCTCAATGCCACTGCGGTTGATGTGATCACTTAATTTACCATCCGTAGTCATCAATAACAATCCTTCCGATTTTTCGTCCAGACGGCCTATAGGCATAATACCTTCGGGCCAGTCGTAGAGTTCATTCAGAAATTTCTTTTTTCGCCTTTGGCGCAAATCATTACTGTTTAACTGACTGATGTAGCCATAGGGTTTGTAGAGCAGATAATGTTGATGCATGAGTAAACTGTAAGTTTTTCGCTTTGCGAAATTACTAAAACAAACAAGCCTGGTTCAAGAGCTTTTAACAGACCCGAACCGCGCTGTTGCACGGAATACCTTATTTTTGGGCTTTTAAACGCTTTTTAGGAGATATGTCAACACAAAAGAAACGAAAGAAACAAGCTAAAGTTTTGAGGCAATTTCGCAGCATTCATCGCGCTATGGGAGCTCTTTTATTTGTGTTCTTCTTTGTGATTTCAATAACGGGCGTGTTGCTGGGTGTTAAAAAGAATAGTGGAGATTTATTACTTCCTAAAACTGAAACCGGTACCAGCAGCGATCTGGCACAATGGCTGCCTTTAGACAGTCTCAAAAATAAAGCGGTTGCGGTTCTTCAGGACTCGGTATCTGAGCAGCTTTCAGCGGAACTGGACCGTATTGATGTAAGGCAGGAAAAGGGGATTGTCAAGTTTATTTTTGCAAATCATTATTACGGAATTCAGCTTGATGGGGTTACCGGAAATGTTTTAAATATAGATAAGCGACGCTCTGATGTAGTCGAAAACATTCACGACGGCTCTATCATCGATTATTATCTGGGTACTCAGGGTTACATTAAACTCACCTATACGGTGGTTATGGGTATTGCCCTGCTGTTATTTACCATTACCGGTTTTTGGTTGTGGTATGGGCCGAAACGAATGCGTAAAAACCGCGACTAACGCCCTAAAAGAGGACTATGTTTAAGCAATTTGGAGGAAAACTAACTAAAGAACTTAAAAACCGCTATTCGAAATCGACTCACTGGCGCGATGGCAAATTTCAGAATCTGGAAGAAACAGGTATGGATATTGGCATTACAGACGTACCGGGACTGTTATTAAAACAATTCAGACCTACCGGGCAGCAACAACCCAATGCTCCGTTACCTATAGAAATTTTCGATAAGACGGCCTTTTTAGCTCCTTCCAAAGAGCCAAAATTTATTTGGTATGGTCACGGGGTTTATTTGATGCGTATCAATGAACTTACTATACTATTAGACCCTATGCTTGGTGATGACAGCGCTCCTATAGCACCATCAAAAACGAGGCGTTTTTCAGAAAATACCCTGCAACTTATAAATGATTTCCCACAGATTGATCTTATGTTACTTACTCACGATCACTATGATCATCTGGATTATGCGAGCATAAAACTCCTTATTCCTAAGATCAAAAACTATTATGTAGCACTGGGTTGCGGAAGACATCTGGAAGCCTGGGGAGTTGATAAACAACTGATTACAGAGTTTGATTGGTGGGATGCACAGAACTTTAAAAACATTCAAATCACCTTTACACCAAGCCGTCACTTTTCAGGTCGTGGTTTAAGTGACCGTTCAAAATCCTTATGGGGCGGTTGGTCGCTTAAAACTGAAAGTCATAATCTGTATGTTAGCGGGGATGGGGGTTATGGAACTCATTTTAAAGAGATTGGGGAGCGACTGGGACCTTTTGATTTTGGCTTTATGGAATGTGGACAATATGGAGAAAAATGGAAACAGATTCACATGTTTCCGGAAGAAACGGTTCAGGCGGCCCTTGATGCGCGGGTGGCCTGTGCAACTCCATATCACTGGGGAGCCTTTAAATTAGCTTTCCACGACTGGACCGAGCCGGCAGAACGTTTCGTGAAAGCTGCCAGAGATCAAAAACTAAATTATACATTACCTAAACTGGGAACCTTGCAAAAAATAAGTAATCCTTCACAAACTGCAAAATGGTGGGATAATTTGTAATTCAAATTCTTCAGATAAAATTCCTCATACCTCAGTTAACCATCAAAAGCCGTTACGTGTTTCTTTGCGCAAAGCTTTTCCTTCGTTAAACTTTAGCCAAATGAACTCTTTCTTTTGGGCTGCCACACACATTGACGTAAATTTTGAAAAAACTATTTATGAGTGAAGTAAAAGCATATGGAGCTGCAGACTCCAAAGCAGATCTAAAACAGATGACTATTGAGCGTCGCGAGGTACAACCACGCGATGTGAAAATAAAAATTACGTATTGTGGGGTATGCCACAGTGATATTCATACCGTGCGCAACGATTGGGGCAATTCTATGTTTCCGGTGGTTCCCGGCCACGAGATCATTGGCGAAGTATTGGAAGTTGGAAACGACGTCTCTAACTTTAAAGTGGGAGATACCGTAGGCGTAGGTTGTATGGTTGATTCCTGTCGTGAATGTGAGCCTTGTAAAAATGACCTTGAGCAGTTTTGCGAAGAGGGAATGGTGGGCACCTATAATGGAAAGGATAAGCACTTAGGCGGTCATACTTTTGGCGGTTATTCTGAAGAAATCATCGTAGATCACTATTATGTACTTAAAGTACCGGATAATCTCGATACCAAAGCAGTAGCACCGCTGCTTTGCGCAGGAATTACCACTTACTCACCATTAAGCCACTGGAAGGTAGGTAAAGGCAATAAAGTAGGGGTAATTGGTTTGGGTGGATTAGGTCATATGGGAATCAAATTTGCCCACGCAATGGGAGCTCACGTGGTGATGATTACTACGAGTCCTGAAAAAGCAGAAGATGCTAAAAGACTAGGGGCTGATGAAGTATTAATATCCAAGGACAAAGATGCCTTGAAAAAACACCAGGGAAGTTTCGACTTTCTATTGAATACGGTACCGGTAGGTCACGATATCAACCCTTATTTAAGTCTGTTAAAAATTGATTCCACTATGTGTATGGTAGGGGCTATTGAACCTTTAGAAGGAGTACACGGCGGCAACCTGATTATGGGACGTAAAACTGTCGCGGGTTCCCTTATTGGAGGAATAAAAGAAACTCAGGAAATGCTTGATTTCTGCGGGGAGCATAATGTCGTTAGTGATATAGAACTGATCGACATCAATACGATTAATGAGGCTTACGAGCGTGTGGTAGACGGGGATGTCAAATACCGCTTCGTTATTGATATCGAATCGCTGCGCAACGCAAATTAATTCAATAACTTTTAAAAGACTAACCCCTGCAAATCTCTGAGTTTGCAGGGGTTAATTTGTTTACGGTAACTCTAATCACAGGCATCCAAAATTGCCTGTATTCCTCTCAAAGGAACTAAAGACCAGTGCAGCCGATTTTGGAGTTCATAATTAAGCTCCATGATTGCTTTTTCGAGCATAAAAGTTTCCAGCAATACTTTAAAATCCCGTCTGTCGGAAGGGATGAGATTAGAGTCTCCCAGTGTATCACAATAACCTTTTAAGAAGAAACGGGTCATATAGTAATACCACAATTCCGCCCATTGCTCGAGATCAGATTCCCGGTACTCGTCTTCATAATTGATCTGCATAAATGGCGTATAAGAGGCATAATGTAAAGAACGAATCATGGAAGCTACATCCCGTAAACCCGAGCGTAAAATGCGTCGTTCACTAAAGGGCCTCGTAGGCTCTCCTTCAAAATTGATAATGATGTAGTCTTTACCGGTCCATAACAACTGTTCTAAATGGTAATCGCCGTGGGTGCGTATTTTTAAGGTATCCAGCTTGTGATCAAAAACCCGCTTAAAACATTTAGAAACTTCACTTTTTCGCTTCAAAACTGCCTCAGCTTCCTGTTGAATACTTTCCGGAAGACTGGGGATAGACTTTTTAAGATTTTCAAAAGTTTCCCGTGTAAGACTTTGGAGGGAAGAGTATAGCGAACGCTGGTAATGTAAAGAGAAATCTTCGTGCTCAAACCCTCTTACCTCATTGTGGCTGTCAAGTGCGAGGTGCATCTGGGCACTTCGTTTTCCGAGCAGACTTATTCGCTCTGGTAAAAGGCTGTCTACCAGTTCCTGATCGCGTTCGTTCAATTCTTCGAAGATAAGGGTCTCAAGTCTGGAATTAGGTTTAAACCGGGGCGCATCGTCCAGATTAGAAGTTTCTACCCGTTCTATGTACCGTTGTGCGGCATCTTTAGCATTTTCCCAGGCAGTACCGGTATTAGTGACCAAATCTTGCATCATACCTAAAACCGGATCGCTGTTTCTTGGAGTTTTAAACCGTATACTACCCATATAAAGAGGAGTGTTGTCAAACTGAACGGTTTCGGTAAGGAATTTTGAAATCTCAGCATCCGGATTGATAGTACTGTCCAGGCGGCGGTAGAGTTTTAAGAAATACCGGTGATCGTAAATAATAGAGGTATTGCTGCGCCGGGTTTCGATCAATCGTGATGAAATGGTCTCAATTCCTGCCTCGGGAGCGGATTTCCCTTTTTCGAAAATGAGCAATTCTTTATTAGATCGAATGGTTTTACCCTGCTGAAGACTGTAGAACAAAAACTCTCGGAAATCCGGTACATACACCGCATCAACCAGCAATCCTTCTTCATCTTCAAGCTTTAGATTGGCAATACGACCTTTTTCAGGGATATCTTCTAATATTTTTTCGTGAGAAAGCGATACAAAGGCTACCGGTAACTGGTAGACTTCCGGCAATCCTTCATTATAGGTTACTTCTACAATCAGGTTTTTAACCGGAATCTCCCCAACATCCAGATCTGTTATATTTGCAACTTTTAAGGATTGAATGATGCGGTTGCCGTCTGTAAACCAGTAATTCCCTTTAAAATATCGGGGAAAAGCTTTGATCTCAAGCTTTTGCAAGGATTTTGTACCAAAGAGATTCTCCCAATTTGACGCACTCAATTTCGGCAACGGTCCATCCTGTACTTGTAAATCGGCTTTGGTCAATGAAAACCAATAGTAGCCGTGAGGAGCCAGCGTAAATAAATACGGCCTGTTACCTATACGTGGAAATTTATTTCGGCTAAAAACTTCCACCGGAATATAATCAACAAAATCATCGAGTTCCAGTTCAACTGCTTGTGAAAACCGCGAAAGGTTTGCGATTACTAAAATATTTTCATCCTCATAACTGCGCGTAAAAGCCAGTATTTTTGAATTGGAAGGATTGAAAAATTGAATATCCCCACGTCCAAAGGCTTTAAAATTTTTACGCATATTTAAAATTCGCTTCATCCACCAAAGCAGGGAAGAGGGGTTGATTTGCTGCGATTCTACATTAACCGTTTGCGAATTGTACTGCGGGTCAATTATGGTAGGCAAATACAATTTCTGAGGATTTGCCATGGAGAACCCGGCGTTCCGGTCGGCCGTCCATTGCATAGGAGTACGTACGCCATCGCGGTCACCCAGGTAAAAATTATCGCCCATACCAATCTCATCTCCATAATACATTACTGGTGTGCCGGGAAGGGAGAATAGTAATACATTCATCAACTCAATTTTACTACGGTTGTTATCCAGCAAGGGTGCCAGCCGGCGTCGTATCCCGACATTGATTTTGGCTTTTGGGTCCTGTGAATACACTTTATACATATAGTCGCGTTCCTCATCGGTTACCATCTCCAGAGTAAGTTCATCGTGATTTCTCAGAAAAATGGCCCACTGGCAACTCTCGGGTATATCTGGCGTCTGATCAATAATGTCAATTATAGGATAACGGTCTTCCATTTTTACTGACATAAACATGCGCGGCATAATTGGAAAGTGGTAATTCATATGACACTCATCACCATCTCCAAAATAGGCAGCTGAGTCTTCCGGCCACATATTAGCTTCCGCAAGCAACAGCTTATTATCATATTTAGCGTCTATACGTTTGCGTAGTTTTTTAAGAAAGTCATGAGTTTCGG
The DNA here is from genome assembly GCA_964398145.1 of uncultured Flavimarina sp. GTDB lineage: Bacteria > Bacteroidota > Bacteroidia > Flavobacteriales > Flavobacteriaceae > Leeuwenhoekiella. The sequence goes on from CAYNMH010000051.1 coordinate 6,175, forward strand.
GCAGATTTTCACAGTTGGTACCATCACGTTCGAAGAGATAGGGCACCGCATCCAACCGAAAACCATCAACACCCAGCTCGCACCAGAAATCCATAATATTAAAGACTTCTTCCTGTACATCAGGATTGTCAAAATTTAAATCGGGCTGATGCGCAAAAAAACGATGCCAGTAATATTCCTGAGCCAAAGGATCCCAACTCCAGTTAGACGGTTCGGTATCGGTAAAAATGATTCGGGCATCTTTGTATTTTTCAACACTATCGCTCCACACATAATAGTTGCGGTATTTAGAGCCTGCGGGAGCTTTTCGCGCACGTTGAAACCATTCATGCTGGTCAGATGTGTGATTAATGACTAATTCGGTAATTACTTTGAGTCCGCGCTTATGCGCTTCTTCAATAAAATGCTTAAAATCCTCAATTTCTCCGTAAGACGGGTTAATGCTGTAGTAATCTGCAATATCATAACCGTCATCACGCAAGGGCGAAGGATAGAAGGGGAGTAACCAAATTGCAGTAATTCCCAGCTCTTCCAGGTAATCTAACTTTTGCAATAAACCTTCAAAATCCCCAATACCGTCTCCATTACTGTCAAAAAAAGCTTTTATGTGTAATTCATAAATAACGGCATCTTTATACCAGTTTTTTTGATTTTCGGAAAATGAGGGATTTATCATAAGTTGAAATTATAGGTGATTAGTATAAATAAAAGATTTTAAGCCGAAATAGCTCATCCTTAAATTTAAAAAAGAAGGTTCAAAGCAGGCGTTAAATAATAATTAAAGCTGAATCAGGAAACCTTCACCATATCTATACGCCACGGGTAATGAGGTATTTTGCAACTGTCTGAGGCGATTCAACCTCAACGAGTCATTTGGTAAATGTTACAATGGAAAGCGGTACAGCAATTCCAGCTTAAAAAGGGCACCCTTTGCCAAAGGCGTATTGAGTTGATCGCGATCATCGCCAATAAAGAAGAGGCTTAGGCCTAAATCAACTTTATCATTTTCTTCAAACACTTTGTAAGTACGTGTTATGCTATAACCGGCTTTAGCCTTTAAAAACAGATTTTTAGCAACCGGGTATCGCACATAAGCAAAAAATTCAGTTGTGTTTTTTACAAAATATGGGTTTTGTGTATTTAAAACCGGCTCGCCAAGCGCGTAACTGGAAGTGAGGCCGTTAACATCCCCGCCAATATTCAGTTTATCGGTCAGCATATAATTAAGGTCCCCGTTGATTGTCGTGATGTAGGCTTCAAAACGTTTAGACGGACTCAAATAATAAAATCCCACATAAGGCACCAGGAAGGGACCGAATTCTTCGGTATTAGCATAGAGGCCCAACTTCCAGTTAAAGTGTTCATTTTTCTTCAGGGTGGCCAGCGCAAGGGCGCCCAACTGAAAACCTCTGCCGGTCATCGCATTTAGATCGGTAGCCAGCTTTGGGATTACCAGATAGGTAATTGCCAGGCGGTCTGAATACTTGTGATTAAAACCTAAAGCCAGGCCTAGTGAAGCCAGTGTGGTTTTAGTATTGAGTGTGGGATCAAGCCTCAGACTGTTTGATTCCACCAAAAGCGTGGAAATAAATGTGTTTTTTTCGTCTAAAACTTTAGGAAAGGTAAACTGAAACTCGAGTTCTTCAATACCAGTAGATTCTGAACTATTTTCAAAATCATTCTGAGGCGTGATGCTGTAAGACAGGTTGGCAATATCTACATAATTCTGCGCGTAGCTTGCAAACGATGAGGCAAGTAGCAGGGCAAACTGAAGGCGTTTTCTCATCTAACGAATATAGCTAAAAATAAAAACGGACTCTGTAAAAAGTCCGTTTTCCATTAAATATCAATTCAATTGGGTGTTCTAATTCACCTGAATCGCTCCAATACCTGCTTGCCAGAGACTGGTGTTGTATTGCGGTATGCGTGAGTTCAGCAGGATTTCACCTTCAGCCTTTAATTGCTGCCATTGTGCACCGAGTTCTTTCAATTGCTCGCGATTAGAAGCATTTACGCGCGGGATGCTGCTTTCTGTCTGATTGAGCAAAAACATATAATTAGCAGTGAATTTGTTTTCAAAATTCTCAACATCATCGTAGGCTTTGGCCTTGCGCTGCGCCATTTTTTCATCCCAGGCTTCAAGATCTGCAACGAGTTTAGTACCGGTGTTTTTAAGTGATTCAGACAGTTCCTGGTTATTAAGCAAAGCTGAAATTTGTTCCTGTGCATCTTTCAGGGTATTAACCAGTTGGTGCATTTGGGTCACATTAGCTTCCATCTCGCTCATAAAGTTGTGGTATTCGTCATATTGCGCTGGGAGAATATTCAGCTTAGGATTGGGCTGAATAATTGCAGTTGTGGTCTTTTTCTGATCCTGATATTCGAGTTCTAGGGTATAAGTGCCCGGCGCAGCTTTATGCCCGGAGTAACTGGCTTCGATGTAAACATCTTCAACCCCGGGCATTTCAGGATACCTGCCATCCCACACAAAACGATTTAAACCTTCGTACTTAGACAGAATAGGAGAAGCGGAAGGTCCGCCGGCGTAGGATTTAAATGCTGCATCTGCCTCTGAAGAAAAGCTGTTTACGATTTTTCCCTGAGCATCCTTTATATTGAGCTTGACAGTGACAGAATCACCAATTTTAGGAAGATTGTAGTATAAAACGATTCCATTAGCAGGATTTACTCCGCCGGAATCAGAAGTGCCGTCAAAATCGGGATTACTCGAGTTAAGCGCACTGTACCAGCTTCCATAAACTGCTGCTTCGGGTTCATAGAGTTCAAAATCTTCGGTTTTTCCTTTGTATTGAGCTAAAAGATGTAGATCATCCAGAATCCAGAAGGAGCGACCAGAGGTGGCCACGATTAGATCCCCGCGATGCACTTTCAAATCGGTCACAGGTGTCACCGGAAGATTTAATTGAAGGGATTCCCAGTTTTTTCCGTCATTGAAGGAGATGTAAATACCCTGTTCAGTCCCGGCATAGAGCAAACCTTTTCGATCTATATCCTCACGAACCACCCGGGTATAAGCTCCGTAGGGAATTCCATTATTAATTTTGGACCAACTCTTTCCATAATCTGTGGTTTTAAAAAGTGTTGGTGTGTAATCGTTAAATTTATAACGGGTGGTAGCTATATAAGCCGTAGCGGGATCGTGCGGGGAAACCTCAATAGCATTGATAAGGGTTTCTTCTAATCCTTTTGGAGTCACATTTTGCCAGGTTTTACCATTGTCTTTTGTGATGTGGACGAGTCCGTCATCGCTTCCCGTATAAAAAACACCGGCCTCAAGTGGGGATTCTATTAGGTAACTGATGGTACCATAATTTTCCGCGCCTACAGCTTCAACGGTGTAAGGGCCACCGCCTTTACCTTGTTTTGCATCGATATTGCGGGTCAAATCGGGTGAAAATTCCGTCCAGGTTTTACCCATGTCGCTGGTTTTTAAAACCAATTGGGCGGCGTGGTAAACGCTTCCAGGTTCGTGCTGGGACCAGATGATGGGAGCATTCCAGTTATATAGATATTTCATGTCCCGTGCCGCTTTCCCCAAATACTGAATGGGAGCTGCCATGACGTTTGTACTCATTTTAGTTTCGGTGTCCAAAACTTCAATCGTACCTAAGTAACTTCCGCCATACACATACCGCGGATCATCAGGATCAAAAGCCAAAAAGGCACTTTCGCCACCCGCTGAAGCCGACCAGTTTTCACGACCAATGCTTCCGCTTCCCGGAGCCATACTGGCAATTTTTACCGAAGAATTATCCTGCTGCCCGGCATAAATATTATAAGGATATAGATTATCCGTATTGATGCGGTAAAACTGAGCGGTAGGCATATTATCCTGCGTTGACCAGCTTTTACCATAATCAAAGGAAACCGCAGCGCCACCGTCATTACCAATTACCATATTTTTTGAATTAGCCGGATTAATCCATAAATCGTGATAATCCCCGTGAGTGCCGGAAAGTGTTTCCCAGGTTTTACCACCATCAGTAGAGCGTAGGGCAGGAGCGCTCAACACATACACCGTGTTTTCTGCGGAAGGATCTGCAAAAACCTCTGTATAATACCAGGCCCGTTGGGTAAGCCGGTTGTCTCCACTCACCATTTGCCAGTTTTCCCCGGCATTATCAGAAACGAAAAGTCCTCCTTTATCCTGCTGGCTGTCACTTTCAATAAGCGCATATACTTTTTCAGGATTGGCACGGCTAACTGCGATTGCCATTTTACCTTTTTCTACAGGAAGGCCGGCATGAATGGTATTCCAGGTTTTTCCGGCGTCTGTAGATTTATAAAGTCCGCTGGCCGGTCCACCGCTTATCATTTTCCAGGGCGTACGCTGATGTTCCCACATGGAAGCATATAAAACATTGGGATTATGTACATCAATTGAAAGTTCGTTTGCTCCGGTGCTTTCGTCCACAAATAAAACCTGCTCCCAGCTTTCACCACCATCCTTACTTTTATAAACTCCACGATCTGGGGTGGGACCTTGCATAGCGCCCTGTGCGGCTACATAAACCACATCCGGATTTTCAGGGTGAATAACAATACGCGCAATTTGTTGTGTTTTTTCAAGCCCTAGATGCTTCCAGGTTTTACCGGCATCTGTAGATTTATATACTCCATCACCATAAGAGGTCATCACGCCCCGAATGGCGTGTTCACCCATTCCTACATAAACGATACTGGGATTAGATTCTGACACGGCAACGGCTCCTACAGAGCCGGTTTTAAAAAAACCGTCAGAAATATTCTGCCAATGCTGGCCTGCATCGGTTGTTTTCCACAAGCCGCCACCTGTGGTACCCATATAATAGGTTAGAGGATCGCCTGTAACACCACTCACCGAATTACTTCGACCGCCTCTAAACGGGCCTATACTTCGGTACTTGACGGGTTTAAAATAGGTCTTTGCTTCCTGAGCTACTGTTTGCGAAATGAATATCACCAAAAAATAAAACGCGTAATAGAATTTCATATCAAATAGGTTTAACAACGAATCCTTAAAAATAGGATTTAAAGCTATTTGAGTTATTCAGAAACAAAAAAAAGCGACCCAAATGGGCCGCTTTTAAAATTGTCTGCAAAAATGCATCATTAATTTGCGATTTTCTCAACCTCGCGCTCTACATCTTTTTTAAATTTTTTGGTATCGTTACCGGTAATTTTATGCTCAACATCATCGTAAGCTTCTTTTACCTTAATTTCAGCATCGTTATAAGTATCTTTCAACTTATTACCTAGATCATTGATTTTCCCTTTAATCTTCGCTTTCTCTTCAGCACTTGCATTTTTATATTTCCACCAGGCGAAAAGTCCACCTGCTAAACCTAAAACCGCTGCTGCTATACCCGTATTCTGTTTTCTAGTTGTCATAATTGTTTTTTTAATGTTATGATCTAATATAGTCAAAGGTTGTTCCAACAGTCTTATTGTCAGTCTACTTTACCATAACTTTAATACAGCAGAGCATCTACAGGCTTGGTTTCTTAATTTTTTAAGAGTGTTGTTAAATAGTGATGACACGATCAATGTCCACAGTCTATTCCGGTATGACAGCCTTATTTATTTTTTCTGTTTTTACCTGACTTAATTTCAGGATTTTCCCCCATACAATAAGGGTTAAGAACTTGGTATTTAAAGCTTTAAATCAGGCTACTTTTAAGAGTTTCAGCTTTTAAAAAGAATCTAACACTACAATTATGGAAAAACTAATCGATTATCAGCTTTCCGCAGATGCCGTATCTAATCCTGATGGCAGTCGTGAAGCACGCGTGACCGGTTGCAGGCCTACCGAAGCTACACATGTGCCCGCCGCGGTAGGAAATTTTAAGGAGGCCCTGCAATTTGCATCGGGCTCTTCTATTGCCGTAAGCCTTTCTGCCGCAGATTACAATAAGCAGCGTTTCTACGCCCGTATAGCGTTTAAGACTCCTGATACCATTACAGATCGTCAAAACCTGATGGAAACTTCTGCTTTACCAATGGCCGTATATCTGGACAAGGGAATCTCTTCAACTCAAATGGATTTACATGTAAAACTTAACAATCTAAAATTTGGTTGGACCGGCGTCCAATTATCCTTCAATAAAAGTCTCTCCCGCCAAACCTGGTATGCGCTCGAGCTGGCTTACGACTATGACACGCTGGCTGTTCTTATAAATGGAAATTTGCAGGATGTGTCAGCATTTTCAAACGGCGCTTTAAAAATGGGAACTGGTAATCAATTATACCTGGGTTCATGGGTAGATGGAAGACGGTTCAGCTTTACAGGTAAGATGGCCACTGTTCAATTCAATAATGATATTCCGGCAAATGTAGAAGCAAAGCTGGATGCAGCGCGCAGTAATCCGGAATGGCATATCTCAAAAAAATATCACGATCTTAAACCTACCCTTAACCTGGGCTCTGCTACAGGCATTTTACAGCGTGCTTCAGCTCATTTCACACAACAGTATCAACACGGCATCATCGTTCATTCGGTATTGGGAACTTTTGAAATGCATGGTTCTATAATGGCGAAATATAATGCTCTTAGCTCTAGCGTGCGCAACGAGCTGGCGATGCTTCAGAGTGACGAAATTCCTGCTGCGCAAACAGGAAGTCGAAAATCCCTATTCAAAGGTGGAGCTATTTACTGGTCTGGAGCCACCGGTGCTGTGGTGGTTCTGGGTCAGCTATTTTTAGATTATGAAAATTTGGGAGAAAGTACTTCTCCTATAGGCCTACCCGTGCGCGAGGAGCAACGCATAGGCGGGGGTAAACTACAACTTTTTCAGGCGGGAAGGATGTATTACAAAAATGGATTTGATACTGCAAAAGAGGTTCACGGAGCTATCCTTACCCGATATTTAGGTCTGGGTGGTCATACTAAAATGGGTTTTCCCATCAGCAATGAAGAGGATATTAAAAGTGGCACCCGGGTAGTAGGCAAATGCAGTGAGTTTGAAAGCTGTACTATTTATTGGAGTGGTGCTTCCGGCGCTTTTGAAGTGCATGGGGATATTCGCCGAAAATATCGCGAAATAGGTGGACCACTAGGTCAGTTAGGATTTCCCACCTCAAACGAGGGAGTAGTTCCGGGCGATGCAGGTGCCCGCTACAATACCTTCCAACAGGGTAGTATTGTGTGGTTTGGAAATTGGGCAAATACGCTGGTTTGCTATCCTTTTGAGATTTTTCTGGATCGAATTAAAGTGAGGGATGCCGATGATGATATACTTTGGAAAGATGATAGTGACATTTATGCCAAAGTGGAAGTTTTTGATAACGGTCATTGCGTAAGCACCTCCCAGTTACCCCGCTCTGGCACCTACAGCAATACCACAGAAGCAGATCTCAATTTTACCATTCCACGCACTTTTATACCCAATGAGGTTAATGATAACATCAGCTTAAAATTTCAGGCCTGGGATAGCGACAGCGGCCGTCCTTTTAGCGGAGGGGATGATAACCTGGGCCTTTATCAAAAAGACCTCAATATCCGAAATGCCTGGGGGTTACGGGATAATAATGGAATATATAACCGGGTATCGGGCTCACACAGTTTGCAGATGGACTGGGCCGTTCGTCCAAAAATAAGCCAGGGATCAATGTCCGACCGGGATTACTTTTTTTGGGGTGTGCCTAACTGGGGGAATGATCATTCTGTGGGCTGGGATGTTTATGCGGATGCCTTTAGGGATATTTCTCGAGGTCCTAATTTCTTCGATCACCTCAGTCTGAGATCGCTCTACTACGAGCTGGTGGTTAAGGATGCTCCTAAAGGCGGAAATTGTTTTGGTATGAGCCTGGAAGGAATATATGCGCGCAAATGCCTGAGCCGTTTTGGCAAACCATTAAACAGATTTACCAAAGCCCAAATTGAACGCGAAATTAATATCAAACACATTTATCAATTAGGCGCCGGCCCTATGTGGTGGTTTGTAGGGCAGTTTATTTCCGGAAATACGCATGATCCCAAAGACGTATTCAGACAATCTCAACAATGTGCTGCAATAGGCGATCATCCGGTTATTTGTATATCACAGGATTATTGGTTTACTCAAAAACCACATTGCATACACCCTTTTAAATGGGATACCAGCAAAACGCCCTGGGAAATAACCTGCTTTGATCCGAATATAACCAGCAGGGAGACTATTGTTAAGGTTGATCCTAATCGCAATACGTACAGCTATGCCGGTTCTGCCTCCTATAGCGGCGGCGAATGGTCTGGCGGGCGTTTCCATTATATGCCCTGGCGCATTTTAAATAGTCCGCCACGTACGCCAAACTGGGAACTCTTTGGAATTTTACTATTGGGATCTATCATTATTTTTGGAGATGAAGCCGAAACAGAAGCCATTACAGATCTAAATGGTAATAATTTAGATGCCAAACAAGTAAAACAGGGAGACAGCGCTTCAGCAAAAAGTAAAGTGTTTTTACGCTATCCCGGTTTTGAGCCAAACACCCCACACAACCTCTACCTTCAACGGGGGCAGGCCCTAAACAATAATTTCATTCATAAGTTAAAGGGTAAGCAAACGGCCGACTTTAAATACGGTCTGGGACACCTCAATCAGGAGCTGGTTGTAAGCAGCAGAATGGGCAAAGGTGAATTGGAAACCTATGATGTACGCAAGCTGGGTAAACCGGACAACCAAATCAGGATCGCCAATGCAAAAAGTAAAACCTATGATTTGAACTTTTCGCAGCAAATAGGCAACACCGGCGATCTGTTTAAGTTGAAAATTGAGAAACTTCCCACTGCAGCCGATCGTAAACTGGAATTTTCAGTAAAGCCCAATCAGGAAGGCATAGACATTATTACGAGTGGAGGTAGTGCCAATACCCGTATTTTTACTGAAATAACTAATAATCAAAATAAAGTAATCCTGAAAAAAGAATACGACCTTACGGTTGAAGGCGGTATGAGACTGCGTCCCACGCAATTGCTGGATAGTAACATACTGCTTGCTTCTCAAATCAAAAAAATTAACGGAAGCATCACTAAACCGATTCGCATTAAACCAAATTAATAGTAGAATCCCACTAATCCCTGCTCCAAAAGGCAGGGATTTTTTTTTGGACAGACAGGATTTGGTGGATTTATCGACAAAGGATTTTGAAACCCGTAGTTTTGTATAAAACCCTGTGATGCATTTTAAACTAAATAATTGTTTTTTCGAAAAACTTCCGGCAGATCCCAATACCGAAAATTCCCGACGGCAGGTTACAGAAGGATTTTATTCCTATGTCATCCCGAAGAATCCCGGCAAACCTCAACTGCTGCATGTCTCTGAAGAAATGGCAAATGAGCTCGGGCTTTCCATATCGGACGGGCAGTCAGAAGAATTTTTAAACCTGATGACGGGTAATTCCATTTTACCTGAGACCCGCCCCTATGCAATGGTTTATGGCGGACATCAGTTTGGTAATTGGGCCGGTCAATTGGGTGATGGTCGGGCTATAAATCTCTTCGAAACTCAAGGCAGGACCGGTAGCTGGACCTTACAGCTAAAAGGAGCAGGGGAGACCCCCTATTCCCGAAGCGCAGATGGTCTTGCGGTGTTGCGATCTTCCATTCGGGAATATTTAATGAGCGAGGCGATGTATCATTTGGGTGTTCCTACCACACGGGCTCTATCTTTAGCACTTACCGGCGATCCCGTGCTACGCGACGTGATGTATGACGGCAATCCCGCCTACGAAAAAGGGGCTATCGTCTGTCGTGTGGCACCTTCCTTTTTACGTTTTGGAAACTATCAAATCTTCACAGCCCGAAACGATGTGGAACGTCTAAAACAACTGGTAGATTTTACTATTGAAGAGCATTTTCCGCATTTGGGCCAGCCTTCTAAAGAGGTATATCTTCAGTTTTTTAACGAAGTGACCCGGCTTACCTTGGAAATGATTATCCATTGGCAGCGCGTAGGCTTCGTTCATGGCGTGATGAATACCGATAATATGAGCATTTTAGGTCTTACGATAGATTATGGTCCATACGGTTGGCTGGAAGGTTTTGATTGGGGATGGACACCCAATACTACCGACAGGCAGCATAAACGTTACCGCTATGGCAATCAGCCGAATATAGGTCTTTGGAATTTATATCAGCTGGCTAATGCGCTTTATCCGCTGATTGAGGAGGCTGAAGGATTTGAAGAAATTCTGGATGCTTATAAAACTGGGTATGCCGAAAAATCCCTTGAAATGATGGCCGGCAAACTCGGACTTCAGGATCCGGGAGAAGCAGATTTAAAACTGATTGCCGATCTGGAAGCCTGCCTGCAACTTACCGAAACTGATATGACGATCTTCTTCCGCAAACTGGGTGATTTTAAACAGGATGCTTCGGTTGAGGGGTTTGAACTTATTAAATCTGCGTTTTATGTTTCCGAAGAACTTACTGAAGCTGTAGAATCGCAATGGAAGGCCTGGTTTTCCGCTTACGCAAAACGTTTACAAAATCAGGATATTCCAGATGAAGAACGGAAGGCTGCGATGAACCGCGTAAACCCCAAATACGTGCTGCGTAATTATATGGCGCAGCTCGCTATAGATGCAGCAGATAAAGGTGATTACAGGCTGATTGATGAGTTGTATCAATTGCTCAAGAAACCATACGAAGAGCAACCGGAATATGAAAACTGGTTTGCTAAACGACCGGAATGGGCACGAGATAAAGTGGGGTGTTCCATGCTTTCCTGCAGTTCGTAATGAAACTTAAAACCCTGATATCCCGTGTTCCCGAAGGTTATTCAGAAGGGAGTTTTAACGACCGGAAATACGGCATTACCCGTACCAACTTTAATGCGGGCAAAAGCCTGAAAATCTACGCGGAAGAATTGGGCGGAACTGATTTCATCAGTTTAAATTATTACCGCATGAGAAATGGAGATTTACTCAAACCCTGTGAAATGCCGGAAGAGAAAATAATTGCATTTTTAACACATGTGAAAATTTCAGGACAATAAATGTAACTATCAGTATAACAGGCTTTTATTTTGGTTATCTTTAAGTGGACTAACCAAAATTCTCCATTATGAAACCTGTCTTTCTAACCTCTTGCGGGCTGCTCCTGATCCTGGGATGTAATCCAAAATCACAACAGGAAACAGCTGCCTTTACCCAAACCGATTTTAAACCTGAAACCACTGCTGATAGTATCGAAGTGCGTACAGCACCCGATCCTGATTATCCGCACCCTGAAGTACTGACTGTTTATGAAAAGCTCAATTTTGGTAATGGTTATAACAGCACCACAGGAAAAACCTTTTTTGGCGTAATAGAATTTGCAGGAAGTAACAGCGATATCGAATTAATGGCCGGTGCACGAGGAAACCGGGGTGAGGTAAGCCTGGAAATTTTAGAAAGTAAAGAAGATCTTAAAAAGTCCCTGAACGTTACAGCAGAAGCTGAGTTGGATATGATTATTTATGGGATCACTTCCAAAAATTCATTAAAATTAAAAACCGTTCGGGAAACTGAGTTTTCCGATTTCTCCCAGCATGCGGTTATCAAAGCGCGCTATGTAAATGAACCTCTGGTTTTGATTAATCCCCGGGTTAAAAAAGAATGGATCGATTTGGCTAAATCAGATCCGGAAACGTTTATGCGTACCTGCGGCGATATGTTTGTAAGTCGTATTTATACCGGTGGGGAGTTGTATTCGATTTTCAGTCTAAGTAGTCAAGACAGCAATGAAAAAACCCAAAATGAGCTCTTCTTTAAGAGTGCCAACAGCTACCTGACAACCAGTTTTACGGCAAGTATAGATGCCAAAACCGTAAACGAAAAAATCAAAAAGACAAAAAATATTAAAACCAGCATTATCACAGAAGGTGGCGGGCGTACTCCTGACGGACTGGAACTCACCGATTTCCTGAAATATGCCGCAGACTTTAAGGAGCAGGTAGGGGCCGACCAACGCGCTGTAATTTTATATGTTGAACTCAGCCCGTATGAAAGTATTGCCGGTTTTCCCAGGCTGGATTTTAGTAAAATACGCGTTGTGCAAAAGCAGTTCTTAGACTTGGCTACTAATCTGGTAAGCAGTATAACCGAGGATAAAAATACTGCGGAATTTGTAGCAGCTCATACCGAACTTTTTACGGATGAGGATATTGAGCAGGGAGCGCGTGTAGTGGGTAACTATTCCGAATCCAGAAATCTGCTGGCACGTCTCATAGCCGATTGTCGTGCAGATCCGGACTATTGTGATCTTAAGGATTTACAGGTTTTTGCGGAATACGAACCTTATAATCCTGAAATTGATTTTCCCGAATGGAAGGGCGAGCAAACTATTTTACCACTAAAGGAGGCTTCGGGTTGGGTTACACTTACTGAAGATACACAGGACGGCCGCATTCTTTCCATAAATGGTGATTTTGAACTGCGCCGCAACACGGCTGATTCGCCAGATTGCAGAGCGCCGGTATATCACCAGGAAATCATCCCATTTGGACAGCAAATGACTAAAGAAGCCGGATTTTGGTTTTGGCAAAATGCACAATATCGAGATGTATTTTTACGATTTTGGTACCCGTACTATGAAGTACGCTATCTCAGTTTAGAAACCGGTGATGTGGTCAGAAATTTTAACTATACCGGCCCCGTTCAGGTTGAACCGAATAAGAAAGTGCAAATTCGTTTACAGAATCCCGATGCCGAAATGGTTTACAAATCAGGAAATCAGTACCTATCCATCGGTTTAAAGGCTGAAAAACAAATGAAGTACAACCGAACTCCACGCATGACAATTGTAGAGCATTGTGATCCTGCACTAAAAGTCACTGCGGTCATCGCCGCCAGAGATGCAAAGCCCACCGATTCAAAGGCATCAGCACCCTTGTTAACAAGTAAAAGAGAGGTGAGAAAAGCACGTCCGGAAGTCCTTGTTCCAAAAAAGGAAGCGGATACCAATGCAGTCCCTTTAATCATTACGTATCACAAAGGAAGGTAAGCACAGATTGTAAGGTTTTGTACAGAAAAAGACTTAGTTTAAAGCATGTCAAAACTTGAGAAAATAGCATTGGGTGGTGGATGCCATTGGTGCACCGAAGCCGTATTTCAATCTTTACGCGGGGTGGACCGGGTAGAACAGGGATACGTGGCTGCAACGGGAGCCGACAGCTGGTTTTCAGAAGGGGTAATCGTACATTTTGATACCGAAAAACTTCCGCTTAAGGTACTGCTTGAGGTACACTTACGCACACATAAGAGTACTTCGGCTCACAGTTTTAGAACAAAATACCGGTCTGCCGTTTATACCTTTTCGGCTGCGCAGAAACGGACTACGGAAGAACTATTAAATAAGCTTCAGGGCTATTTTGACAGGCCGCTTATAACCCGAGTTTTGGATTTTTCGGAATTTAAAATGTCGCGTGAAAGTTTACACAACTACTATCTTTCTGATCCTCATAAACCATTCTGTGTAAATTATATTACGCCTAAACTTAAGGTGTTGCTCAAGGAGTTTGGCAACTATTTTAAGGTTTCCTCTCTTAAGGAAGGGGATTGAATAATCCTACGCTTCGTGTTTATCTCTAATTTGCCAAATCCTGAAGTATTTGGGAAGATCTCATTTAGAAAATTCCACTTTAGTGACCTCAAAATCTTTTTAAAAATCAGGTAGTTTTTAGGCTAAAAAGCAGAGTTTTGCAGCTGCAAATCCAAATACTGTGCGACCCCAAAAGAAAACCTGGATCATTCTGTCATTTATTGCCATTTACGTTTGTTGGGGATCTACGTATTTATGGAATAAAATGGCGGTTACCGAATTACCCCCTTTTATGATTGGCGGTCTGCGATTTTGTACAGCCGGACTCCTTATTTTTATGATTGCTGTTCTGATGGGGCATTCTTTAAAAATAAGTCTAAAACAACTTGTAAATTCTATCCTGGCCGGTATTCTTTTTCTCTCAATAGGTAATGGTGTTTTCGTCTGGGCCCTCAAATACATCGATAGTGGTTTTGGGTCCCTTATTGCGTCTATGTATCCACTTTTCACCATTCTCATAATGCTGTTTGTCCAAAAGCGCAGACTAAAGAAAATGACGATCTGGGGAGTTATTTTGGGTCTCTGCGGAATGATTTTGCTAATTAGTCAGCGCGAACTGGCGGTAGAACCCAATTTCTGGCTGGGCGTTGGACTGGCGGTAACGGCCATTTTTAGCTGGAGTTGCGGAAGCCTGATGGTCGCTCAGGTAGATACGCCCAAAAATCATTTTGTAAGCACTGCTTACCAGATGACTGCCGCCGGAGTCATTTTAATAGTTGCAAGTCTGGTGATAGGCGAGGAGTGGAGCAGTCCCTTTGCCTGGGAACACCGTACGCAAATCGCTATGATTTGTCTGGTGATTTTTGGAAGTATTGCAGCCTTTTCCGCTTTTAATTATTTACTTAAAAATGTAGAAACCGAGAAAGTTACCACTTCTGCATACGTAAATCCGGTCATCGCTTTATTTCTGGGCTGGTATTTTTTGGGCGAAAAAATCACGGCACAATCGGCTGTGGCAGCAGCCATTCTCATCACCGGAGTCTACTTCATCAACACCGGAAGAAGCAAAAACAAATCTGAAAATCAAAGGCTTAAGAAGTGACTCCTTGATCTTTGATTAATTATTTATGATTTCTCATTAAGGGTTTTGCTGGATTTTCTTGACCAAAACGGATAATTTTTTTTAACCTGCAACCTGCAACCTGCAAACCCAAAACCGAAACAATACGTCAATTGCCCTATTGATTACACGTGTGGTCTGGCCCTACTTTTAGATTGTAAAAACCACACAATTATGAGAATTCTAATTCTAATTCTGGCCTTGTGCTCCACGCTCAGGGCTCAGCAGGCTTTTGAATATGACCTTACTAAAAATCAGGATTATGTAAAATTTTCAGCCCTAAAAAAAGCTGGAAATAATACGGAAGCCTTTAAGATAGGTTACGAATTGCTGGATGCTTACTATACGCATACCGATTTATATTTCGATCTGGGGACTACCCGGGCGGCCTTGAAACAGGAGCCCGAAAAGGGGGCAATGATGATTCAAATGGCTTATGATCTGGAACCTATTTACGACCGGCTTGCAAAAACAGCTATTTCGTATGCATTTTATATGAAAGACCTAATGAGGGCTAAACAAGTGCTCTGGGAATACAGTTTTTATCCCAGGCCTCCCGAGGATTTTAATGAAGCCATGACTTACCTCACACGTTCATTTGAATACTACAAAAACTCTTTTACACCCAATGAAGCCCGAATGGCGGAACTTATGCTGCAAACACACCGCACAGAAGCAGCTCAAAATATGAAGTATTTCTGGGAAAATTTCAATCCCATTTACAGCGCTTCAAGAGATGAAATGATTCAAAAAGGCCCTGCTTATTTTCTCAATCTTCTAAAGCCCGTAAAAACGCGTATGCAAGCCGGCACATTCCCAACCAGCTTCTACAACCAAACTTTGGAAACCCTTGCAACACGTACCTTTTGGAACAATTGGAAACAGTCTGCCATTTTAATTCCGGAATTGAAAGAGCAGTTTTCAAATCCGCGTACTGCGCCGATGATGAAGCTTAAGATTTATGACATTCTATCTAAAATCAACGAAGTTAACCGCAACTATGAGGATAACATTGTGTTGGCAAGTATTATGCTGGATGAGTTGCCGAAATTCTCCTATTCCAACTCAGCGATTATGCTGGCTGCCAATAATTATCTTTTTTCTTTAATCCAACAGGAACAGTTTAAAGAAGCGTACGCCTTTGCAGAGGGAGCCGAAGTTCTTTTCGGAAAAGTAACTCAGCCCGATGTCAAAATGAATGGCTATTACAACCTTTCTCGGGCTTTTGCATACGGGGGCGATCAGGCAAAAGGATTAAAACTCGCTGAAGAAGGCGTGGACTATATGCACCATACGGGCAACGCTGCCCATCCGCAGTTTGGTAAAACCTTACCTGAAAATCTTCAGAACTTAAAACAGTTTCAGGACAAAAATGCAGTTGTTGAGACCAATTTGAGTTCCAATGATGTAATTGAACTTTACGACTCGGGATTACAGCTTTCTAAGCAAAAGAAATATGCAGAAGCGGTTTCTTTTTATGAAAAAGCTTTTGATCTGTATAAACCTAAAGTGAAAGCCGCAACCGGAAATGAGCGTACCAATCTCCTGGGTCTGTACACCAAGATTGGCGGCAATCTGATAGCCTGTTTATTTGAAAGTAAACAAAACTCTAAAATTTTTCCGGTAATGGAAGAACTGAAGGCAAACGGACTTCTGGCCTTAAAAACAGGAAAAAATCCGGTAAGTCTGAGCCAATTGCAGCAAACCCTGAAACCCGATGAAGCCCTCCTGTATTATACAGATGTTTTGCGGGGAAATATAACGGAAGGGGTCTATATGGCAGCAGTAATAACTAAAAATGATATTAATTACCGCTACATTAATACTGCCGGAGCTCTGATGCGGGTCTATGTAGAACGCAATGCAGATATCGGAGAGATCGAAGAAAAAATGGCGCGTCGCGAAATGCGACAACCACAATACACACGGTATCAAACTCTTGATGAAGCCGGTTACAACCAGTATAAAAAAGGAGACTTTGTATTGGTAGCAGAACTATACCGCAGTTTTCTGAATCCAAACGAAGGAGGAGAAGTACAGCAGAAGTACACCGATGCTGCTTACCGCAATTATATAGCAAATTCATTTTATACCGACCTGATAAGCAGACTCGAGCCCTGGTTTAAAAATAAGAAAAGGCTCTACATCAGTGCAGATGGGGTCTTAAATTTTCTGCCTTTTGAAAGTTTTAAAAATAATGAAAACCGATATCTGGTAGAAGATTATGAAATAGCATACGTACCTAGCGGCACGCTCCTCGCAGATCTGCGTAGCCGCCCCGTTCCCGCATATAAGCAGAATGTACTCGCATTTGGCGATGCCAAATATGAAAAATATGCGAATCCCGGGCGCTCTCTAAGCGTGGGGGCAGATATTAAACGTCTCGAACTCGAAGTGGAAAAATCCCTTCAAAAAAACGAACCGCTAGACTATGCTTTTGCCACCTTCTCTAAAGAGGCGATGAAATACCTCAAAGGTGCCAAAGCTGAAGTTTTGGCAATCCAAGAACTGGTTCCTAAAACCGATTTGTACCTGGATACGCACATGACGGAAAATGAATTTAAAAAACTAAACGCTTCAGGTGCCTTATACCACTACAAAACCATTCACCTTTCAAGCCATGCTTCGGTACATCCCTATATTTTTGATTTAAGCGGAATTGCTTTTTCAGTGTATGCAAATCCCCGAGATGGGGAAGATGGTATCCTCACCGTCCGGGAAATGGCGGCTCTCAATATAAAAACCGATTTTATGTTTTTAAGTGCCTGTCAGACCGGGTTGGGTAAGCTTGTCGCAGGAGAGGGTGTTCAGGGCTTAAACCAGTCTATGCTAATGGCTGGAGCCAATTCGACCCTAACGACTTTATGGTCTGTAAATGATTACGGGACGATGGTTTACACCACGCATTTGTACGATAAAATTTTTAATGAAAACAAAGATTACCTAACTGCAAGTACTGAAGTGAAGAGGGCTTTCATACGAGGGGATTACAGCAAGCAACTAGACTTGTCCAATCCGCAGTTTTGGGCACCGTTTATTTATACCGGCAAATAAGTTTTGATTATGAAAAGGATTTTTAAGATACAGCTAGTTCTTGTGTTCTGTTTTGGTTATGCGTTCGCGAAAGCGCAATGCCGCACAGGAAACTGTGAAGAAGGCTTTGGAGAGTATAAAACCGAAAACGAAGCCTACAGCGGGTTTTTTAAAGATGGAAAGTTTGACGGAAGCGGAATTCTGCAAAATAATGAAGGGGTTTACTGGGGAGCTTTTAAAGACGGAATTAAACACGGTTTTGGCGTGTCACGAAACGGCAAAACTTATCAGGTTGCTCACTGGGATAATGGAAAAATAAAGGATTACGAATTGCAGGTTTTTGAAAACAGGGATTTTCAACTTGCTTATTATAACGCTGATGGAAGCTTTAAAAAGAAACAAATCTTTGTAACTATGCCTCTTAATTCAGACGGTTCGGGTTGCAAAATAGGCAATTGTAAAGACGGCTGGTCCCAGCGTATTTTTCCGGACAAAGGTCATGCCATTATCTCAAAAATGAACAATTATCAGTTTAGTGAGATTATGGTGCTACAGGAAGATAATGGGAATGTAGGCTTTTTAAGTTATCGGCTTGACAACACCGGGCATCGTATGGCGGTTATTTTAAATGTCAACAATTGGTACATCGGGATGTTTAATAATACGAGTGCAAAAGACGGCCCGGGAGCTGAATACGAGAACGGACAACTTAAACAGGCAGGAATCTATACTTCCGGCCAGATTCAGGACGTAATGCTAAAAAAATAGCGGAGCTCCAGGCGATAAAATAGGGCAATTGCCCTATAGACTTGAAAAGCACTGTCCGTTAGTTTTGATTCTGTAAAAAACCTCAATTATGAAAACACTTTTATACTACAGCTTCTTTTTATGCTGCGCGCTAAGCTTCGCACAAACTTCACCATGTTCCAAAGGGGACTGTCAAAACGGATACGGCTTCTATTACAATAAGGAAACCGGTGATTTGTATCATGGTTTCTTTAAGGGTGGAACCTACAATGGCGTGGGTTATTCGCAAAACGCCAAGAATGACTACTTCTGGTCCAATTTTAAAGAAGGAAAACCAAACGGATTTACAGTATATGATGATGGTCAGGGCAGGACCTGGGGCAACTTTACTTTGGGTATTAAGATTGGAGATCATGTACGTGAAATTCGAAAGCAGGGAGGAATACAACGTGAATTAATCACGTATGAAAATGGTGTGGAAGTTTCCCGAAAAATGCACTCTCCTGCTGAAATAACCGAAGCCACCTGTATAAGCGGGGACTGTTCCAATGGCTACGGGATTTATTATCAAAACCGTACCCTAATCTCAGGTAAATTTGAAGAAGGTGCATTTAGAGCCGGGGAAATGGTACATATCGATACCAACACGTCAGACTTTTTTATGCCTCCGGTTGAGACCAGCTATGAGACACCCTATTTTAAATATTCAATTACGGGAACAGATAACGGCACCAATGAAGCAGCCTATATGTCAATAGGACCGAAAGCGAACGGGGAATATGTACTGGTCAATTTAAAGCAGAACCTGTTTGCCGCGGCTATGTTCAAGGATAATCAAATGATCGAACGGTTTTAAATTAAGGGGATAAAACCGAAACCGGTCAAAACCTGCACTCCCACAGAGTGTGGGTTTTTTGTTTT
>CAYNMH010000052.1:0-25418 GCA_964398145.1 uncultured Flavimarina sp.
TTTAAAATCAGCGGAATGACCTGTGCGAGTTGCGAAGAACACGTCAATCACGAAGTAAACAAACTCAACGGTATTTTAAATTCAAAAGCGTCCTACGAAAATGGAAACGCAATCATTGAATTTGACAGAACCAAATCTAATGAAACGGAAATTGAGAAAGCAATTAACTCAACAGGCTATAAAGTAACCGACAAAAAACAAATCAATTAGTATGAAAGAATATGATGTATTTATAATTGGTTCGGGAATGGCGGGAATGACCATTGCCAATAAATGCGCCTCAAAAGGACTAAAAGTCGGAATCACAGATGAATTACCCTACGGTGGTACTTGTGCTTTGAGAGGTTGTGACCCAAAAAAAGTAATTATTGGCGCTACTGAAATCCGAGATTTTGCCAAAAGGCTTAAAGGTAATGGCATTGATACCATACCTAAAGTAAATTGGAAGGACATAATGGCCTTTAAACAAACCTTTGTGGATGAAATGCCACCAAAAATTGAAAAAGGATATAAAAAGAACGGAATAGATACCTTTCATAGTTCAGCAAAATTTCTGTCAGAAAACACATTAGAGGTTGGGAACGATAATGTACAAGCTAAAAAAATTGTAATCGCATCGGGTTCCAAACCTCGGGTTTTAGAATTTGAAGGTGGTCATTTTGCCAAATCCAGTACCGATTTCTTGAATTTAGAAAAATTATCAAAATCGTTATTATTCATTGGTGGTGGCTATATCGCCTTTGAGTTTGCACATATTGCAGCTCGATGTGGTGCAGAAGTTACTATTGTTCATCGTGGAGAAAATCCCTTGGAAAATTTTGAACAGGATATTGTAAAACATCTTGTTTCTGCCACAAAAGAGTTAGGTATAAAACTCATCCTTAATACAGATGTTACCGCTATTGAGAAAGTGGATAGCCAATATCGAGTGAAAGGTAAATCCGCAGAGAAAACAGCATATTTTGAAGCTGAAGCTGTTTTTAATTCCGCTGGAAGACCACCAGCAATATTTGATTTGAATTTAGATAAAGCCAACATAGCCTTTACTAAAAAAGGTGTGACGGTAGATAAATTCCTTCAAAGCACTTCAAATCCAAATATTTATGCACCGGGCGATGCCGCAGATTCAGAAGGTTTGCCTTTAACCCCAGTTGCAGTTTTGGAAGGTCATACAGTTGCTTCAAATATAATTAAAGGCAATTCTAAAGAAATAAGTTATCCACCAATGCCAACGGTAGTTTTTTCATTGCCTACGATGGCTTCTGTTGGCTGTACTGAATTGAAAGCGAAAGAACTGAATTACAACATTAGGATAAATTATAAAGAGGTTGGCAATTGGTTCAATGCTAAACGCTTGAATGTAGAAGAATATGCGTTCAAAACTATAATTGACGAAGAAACTCAAACAATTTTGGGAGCGCATTTAATCGGATCACATACAGAAGAAACAATAAATCTCTTTGCAATGGCCATAAAAACAAAGATGAAGGTTAATGATATTAGAACAATGATTTTCTCATATCCAACATTGGCTTCGGACATACCACATATGCTTTAATAAAAAAATCGAATGGAAACTATATTAAAATCAGAAATTACCTGTCCAGACTGCGGACATAAAAAAGTAGAAGATATGCCAACAAACGCTTGTCAATTTTTTTATGAGTGTGAGAATTGTAAAACGGTTTTAAAACCAAACGAAGGAGATTGTTGTGTATTTTGTTCTTATGGCACAATTGCTTGCCCGCCAATTCAGGAAGGAAATAGTTGTTGTTGAAAATTTTCCAACCAGCCTTTAGAGTGACATATTTAATAACAGTTTGTGCAACGTATTTATAAAAAGGCACTTTAATCACTTCCTTTTATCCCCAGCCTTCTCGTCAAAAGCAATTAAATTGAATAACTCCCGCATCCGGCTGCGCACACGATTGCCGTAACGCTCTTCCAATTCTTCTGCGTTAAGATTGGTGGTTGCGTGGGTTTTGATTTTATGCTTTGTCTGAAGATAAAGCTCGTACCGCGATAAGAGGACTTCGCCCATTACGTTCAGATCCTTCCCGTAAAACCTTCCCGCAGGTTCTACGCCCAAATCTTCAAAACAGAAGAACTTTGTGTTTCCATAATCCTCGAGGGTCTTAAAACCAAGATGGTTAAAACTGAATGCCACAGTCCGGCAGGGGATCATTTCGTATGGGCGTTGCAACGGCACTAAATGCCGTAAAAGTTTCATCAAGCTGGTTTTGCCGCATCCCACGGGCCCAGATAGTAAAATGCCCTTTTCAACATCAATCTCATATTTTTGGCAGTTTTCGGTGTCCTTGATGAAGTAGGAACAGAGTTTTAGTAAAATATCCTTGTCCTCGTCATAGATTTTGAATTTCTTTCCAAAGAGAAGCTTTCCCTTAGCATTTAGGTAAATCAGGATTTTTGGGAAATCGTAAAGCACGCATTTCCCGTCAAACTTGCCCAGCGAATATTCAACGCCGCCTTCGGTTATTTTAGAGGGGTTGTCCATAATCCTTGTTTTTAGTGGTTCGCAGGTTGTCCCGATTTTGGGACGCTCCCTTTTTGTTTGATTTGTTTTCTTCGGCAAATAACTCGGTCCTATCCATCCAATTTTTGGCCAAGGCCCGCCAATCCCTGATTGTTTTTCCATCGCTTGTTTTCCAATCATTGGCTTCATAATGCGCAAAGAATTTCTTTCCTTCATCAACATTAAAATCTTTTTCAATAAAAAAATCCAAAACGGCCTGCCTGCCCTTTGGCCGTTTATTAATGTTTACCTGTTTGGTATTGTTTATATTAGATACCAGTGCTTGTCCACTCACGGGACGGTGCTGGTACACAGCTTGTCCGTTGGTGGGACGGTGCTGGTACACGACAGGTTCACGTATGGGATGGTAGTGTTCCGCAAGTTGTTCCAATTCGGGACTATACCGTCCCATATCCGGTTCATCACTTGTCCCGATAATGGACATCTTGATTTTACTTCCTTTATACGGATTGTTCGATGGGAAATAGCTTATGTAGTTCCACGAGTTAAGGTCGGTAACACAGCGATGGTAGGTAGATTTCGAACCTATTTTGGCCATACGCATCAGCTCGCGGCGGTTCACGAAAAACTCATCGGCAAACCGGCTACTGTTCCATTCCTGGAACAGGGCCATATAAAGGCTAATGTGCGTTGGGTTCAAGCGGTCATCGAAGAAAAATTTTTCAAAAGCCGCATTGAGTAGCTTGATGTAATTCATCGCCTAAGAATTTAATCCGTGCTGCACACGGTTTGCAGTCATTACATTCTGGATTTCCTCGGCATCGTAGTAAATGATACCACCCACTTTGGTGTAGGGCAATGTGCCATTGACACGAAGGTTTTGAAGTGTTCCCGGACTGACCTGAAGCAATTCCATCACTTCGGAAGATTTCAGGTATTTTTTGAGTTTACCGGTTGCTTGTCGGGAAAGGAGCTTTTTGATGTCATCGAGCAATTCCATTTTGAATTCCCGAAGATCGTCTGTGGTAATGATACTTGTTGGCATAATAGAACGATTTTAAAGAAAAGGGCCACCAAATTGCTTTAAGCTAATTTGATAGCCCTTCGCAGGATTTGACTTTCGTTCTACAAATTTGGGATGGATTATTGGATTTTGTTCCCCATTAAGACCGTAGTACGGTGAAAATTTAACATCTTGAATTTTAATGCGTTTTGATTGGTTTTGAACCTTATATAAGGTTTAGATTATCGAAAATACCACCAAATTAAATGAGACTAGCGAAGAAATAGGATTTCGGTATAAACCGTAGTACGGTCTTTTTTTAACAGTTTTTCAGAGTTATTCTTCACTTTTGTTCATTTCAGAAATCAAGGAGGTACTGAGTAAATCCAGAAATAAAGTCCTACTATTTTTTCTGTTTTTTATATCCTGATAGGTTTTGTAGATTTTCTCAGATGGTTTAATATCGAATATATTCTGAAGCGTATTAGACAATTTGATAATGCTCAAATCATTTTGTTTTGTAATTCCGGCAGCACTTAAAGCATAGACAAATTCTACCCAATCGGTATTGGAAAACGGCCAAGGAATTTTTTGAATGCTATTCAACCTAGTACTTTTTCCATTCCCATTATTTTTAAGCTTGAATAATCGTTCATCCAAATAGATTACCAACAAATTGTATGCTTTAAATTTACCTAAAAGCATATCTCTGGGAGTACAAAATTCGGGATCCTGAAAGTAGAACTTTGAAGTGGTTATATGATAGGTGCTTAAATA
The DNA here is from genome assembly GCA_964398145.1 of uncultured Flavimarina sp. GTDB lineage: Bacteria > Bacteroidota > Bacteroidia > Flavobacteriales > Flavobacteriaceae > Leeuwenhoekiella. Next base: position 4,275 of record CAYNMH010000052.1, read on the forward strand.
ATCACGCGTATAATATTCCTTATCAAAATGGGTAGCTTTTGAATTAACATACTGCCCAAAATCAATATTATAAAGAAAGAAGCGATTAAGTTTGCCAATTTTCTTTTTCAAGAACTTAAGCTGGGCTTTTTTATCAGCTTTAGGAAACTGTATTTCCAAAGAATGGATTTCTGAAAAATAAATGAGTTGTATCAGCGGGACTTGCTTTATATTTTTAAAGAAGTCTATTTCTTGCTCTAAGGAATCAAAGTCATTTTCAATGATTTCTTTTTTAAACGAACTAAGTAGATTACGACATATTTCAATAGAACAAAAAGCCCTATTCAAAATATTATTGTTTTTAAGCTTAATTTCGTTCAGTTGTTCCAGTAATATTTCTGTTTGTAACTGTAAATCCATCACCAATCATTTTACAGGTCATTTTGAAAAGGTTCAAGGAGGTTTTCATTTGTTTAAAGATAAATTTAGAACTATAAAATACAAGTAAATTATAGCGTATTTAGATACGGAAATGCCGTATTTTCCTACGGAAATTTATAATATATTATTTAAAAGAGAATTATATGACAATATCTCTGTCTATCTCTTGAAACTTTTACGGAAACGAGATAAAAATTGACGTCTATTTTTTACGTCCGTTTTCTTGAAGATGTTAGAGGCGTGTTTAGAAACAGTACTTTCTGCGATAAATAAATCTTTGGAAATTTCTTTGTAGGTCTTATTGCTTAAAATAGATAAAGCGACTTCAATTTCCCGTCTGGTTAAATTTTCATAAATTATTCTATGCTTTGCTGAATATTCGTTTTGTTTATTGTTCCAATCAAAAATTTTATGCATTTTACTTTTATTCTCAAGCAGGTAAAGATACCTGTCTATTTCAATGGCAGTAATAGCGTAAAAAGCTAAGTTCATTACAGTAAATGTTAACCATTGGTAATCCCCAATGACTGTTAAAACTGGAAGCAGCGCGATACAACTTACGCTTAGGACTGACAATTTATTCCGTCTCAGAAAAAAAGGATTTGGTTTAACCGAATTTGAAATCCTCTGGTAAAAAAACCAAAGAAATACAAAAGCTATTATGGATATTGGAATGGTAAACAGAAATCTAGCAGAACTCAATGAGTGCGTGAAGAAGTAAGGGATCAAAAACAGCAATACAAAACTACCAATTGCTATAATGGTAAGGTTTTGGATTGAAAAATGAAACTTAACTACTATAATATCATACTCTTTATATAGGTAGTATATCAAATAAAGGCAAAGTGTTATAGCTACACCATATGTAATGATATATTGAAAAATAAATGGATCAGGAAAATTTTCTATGGGCAAAAATCCACCTGTGCCATTATAGGCTATAAAAAGTAAGCCCAGTTTTATAAATCTGAAAAAATTGTTTTTAAGTTTTTTAGATGATTGATAGAGAGCAAACAGTACAATGAATATATCAATTAAAAGATAGAAAAAAGTTGTCCAATGTATCGACGTTCCAAACATTCAGTTTATTCATTTTTGGAAATAAATTTGTTAGTTGTTATATTTTTAGTGACATTATTCCATCGAAAAATTCTACCGTTCATAGCGATATACACATCCGGCTTTAAAAATTGTAATGCACTGACTGCAAAACCCAAATTGAAGGGGGCATCCGTATTTTTAGAGTCTCCCATAATAAATGAGCCTACAAGGACAATAGTTTTTTCAAGGTCTTTATTGCCAAGGTAAAATGCGGTATCTTCCATCGTAAAAGTGCCGTGGGTAATTAGGAATTTTTCTGCCTTGGAAGCTTTTATTTTTTTTAGCAAAAAATTTCTATCTTCATCGGTAATTGATCGGCTATCTTTAGCAAATGCCTTTTCAATGATGTAAGGAAAAGAAACATTGGCGGATTCAATAAGTTCTCTAATAGTTATATTACTTTGTTTTTGCTTATTTTCTTGTTTTTCATAATCCAAGCCCTCAATGGTTCCTCCTGTTGTAAGAATGTGTATCATAATTTCGACAGATTTAATTAACTTTAATTTGGGATGAATAATTGTTAAAGGGTATCAATTGTGCTCCCACAGGTCATCATCTGCTCCCCGTAATAGGGATTACGGATTTCTTTATCTGCACTCAGCCAAAACGCACCTTGATTATTGTTGGCCATCGGACATTTCTGTATCAAAATTTCGGGATCGATATTTTGAATATTCATTACAATAGGAACTATATTTTGATTCAATACCACAAAATGATTCCTTTGATTTTTAATATTATCGGCTTCATTGATAGCCACTAACATTCGCTTAATTTTGGAAATATGGGATTGTTCCATTTTATCCAAATCACTTTCGGGAATTGACTTTATTTCTTCCAGTGTTTTTTTTGCGTAAACAGAAATAGCGGTGATATTTCCTTCTACAAAAGCATCTTTCATATCCAGATAGGGTTTTAAGCTTTTCTTAATAGCTTTCTGTGTTTCTTGTGATAATTTCATCTTCGTTTCTGGTATCGTTTCTTCCTCCGCAGAATTGCTCTGGTTCATCATTGATTTTTTACCGCGTAACTGTGCAGCTGCATCTACAGTAAAAGTGCCATTGGTTACAATTTCATCGCCATTTTCAAGACCTTCGGTAATCGTGTATGCTTCCCCATTTCTGTTACCGATGGTCACTTCCCGCATTTCAAAAACGGGTTCCTCAGGATTGGTTTTCACATAAACCACCGAACGCTCTCCAGTCCACATTACTGCTGATGCCGGAACGACAAGCTGCTGTTTTTGGGAAACACCAAAACCTTCTATATTCCCAGCAACAAACATTCCCGGTTTTAAGAGGTTGTTGTTATTTTGTATCGTAGCTCTTACCGTCACCACTCTGGTTTGAGTGTTTAATACCGGGTCAATAAAAGATATAGTAGCATCAAATTCCTTATTGGGATAGGCATTGGTGGTCATTTTAATTTCCTGCCCTATTTTAAATTGGGAAATTTGATTTTCATAGGCGTCAAACGCCGCCCAGACCGAGTTTAGGTTGCTTAATTTCAAAATAGGCTGCCCCTGTTTTACGTAATCGCCTTCTTCTGCCATTTTTTCAGAAACTGTTCCTGAAACCGTGGCATAAATCGGAAAATTTTCACGTACTTTTCCTGACTCTTCAATTGTGTTGATTTGGCTTTCCGAAAGTTTCCAAAGCTTTAATTTATTCCTTACAGATTTGTAAAGTGCTGGTTGGCTTTCTTTAAGCGATGCCGTAGTAATGAGTTCCTGTTGCGCTGCGACAAGATTGGGGGCATATATGGTTGCCAAGAGCTGTCCCTTGCGAACTTCCTGCCCTTCATAACTTACATTGAGGCTTTCTATCCTTCCGTCAAAGTAACTTGCCTGAACGGAATTTGCTTCTTCATTTTCGACTATTTTTCCTGTTAGCGAAATAGTGTTGCCATTTTTCCCTTCTGCATCTCCCACTATACTGGTTTGGATGTTGGCCAAGGCCATTGCATTTTTTGTCATTTTAAACTGGTCAGCGGCAAGACCATCTGCACTTGATTCTGCCGGAATCAGATCCATCCCGCAAATGGGGCAGTCACCTGGTTCGGGCTGCATAATCTGTGGATGCATCGAGCAGGTCCACATCTCTTCTTCACCCTCCGTAGAGTGGTCGTGATTATCGGACATAGTGGACACATCCTTTACCGCCATTGATTTATCTGTCGATTTTCCAAAAATGAGCCAACCCGCAAGCAGCCCAACGAGTACTGCAATACCTATATATAATATGTTCTTGTTCATAACTTGTTTATTTACTTTTTCTATTCATTATTTTCCAATCGTTTGATATAAGCTTTCATTTCAGCGATTTCCTTTTCCTGAGCCTTAATGATCCCATCTGCCAATTTGCGTACTTCGGGATCTTTGATTGCCGCTCTTTTACTGGTAAGAATGGCTATGGAATGATGGGGGATCATAGCTTTCATATAAAGTACATCCCCAATGGGTTTTTGAGCACGGACTAAGGACAAAGCACCAATAAAAAGCACCAGGCTACCGAGATAAATGGCTATATTCTTTTTTTTGTTTTTGTACATTTGGAGCATTAATGAAAGCATAATTACCGCCATTGCCGAAATCCCCAGGCAGGCCATATAAAACCGTGTAAGGCTAAAATAAACGTGATCCCATTCATAGGTGTTCAAATACATTGTGATGTACATTGCTGTAAATGATAGCACCAGCATCACTATAAATTTACCGTAGTTGCTTTTCTTCGTCCCGTTGTTATTTTTTTCAGTTGAATTCATTTTTATAAATTTTATTGGTTAGTTGATAGATTTTGTTCGTAATCTGAGCGCATTTCCTATTACGGAAACCGAACTGAAGCTCATTGCCAAGGCCGCAATCATTGGGGATAATAAAATTCCAAAGATTGGATAAAGCACGCCTGCGGCAATGGGAATTCCCAAGGTGTTATAAATAAGGGCAAAAAACAGGTTTTCCTTTATGTTTTTCATAACCGCATCGCTCAAATTCCGCGCTTTTACGATACCGTGCAAATCGCCTTTTACCAAGGTTATGGCCGCACTTTCTATGGCAACATCGGTGCCCGTGCCCATTGCAATGCCCACATCGCTTTTGGCCAAAGCAGGTGCATCGTTGATCCCGTCACCCGCCATTGCAACCACTTTGCCCTCGTTTTGCAATTTTTCAACTTCCTGTAATTTATTTTCCGGAAGCATCCCTGCCTTGAAATCGGCAAGGTTGAGTTCGCCGGCCACGGCTTGGGCGGTATCGTGATTGTCGCCTGTAAGCATCACTACAGAAATTCCCTTATCCTGTAATTCTTTTATGGCCTTTGCACTGGTTCTTTTAATTTTATCACCGATGACCACATAACCAGCGGGCATACCGTTTATGGACAGATAAGAAACCGTTTTCCCCTGCTTTTGAAAAGATTGGGCTTCGTTTTCCATTTCTTCGGAAAGGGTGGCGTTTACCTGTTCCATCATTTTGGCGTTGCCCAATGCTACTTTTTCACCGTTTACGTTACCTTCTACACCTTTTCCAGTAACAGCATTGAAGCCATCGGCTTTCAATCCCGAAGTTTCGGGATCGGTTTTTTGTTCTTCCGCGTACTTTACAGTAGCTTCCGCGAGTGGATGTTCACTCAATTTGTTCAGGGAAACGATATATTGAAGCACGTCCCCTTCGGAAAAAGAATCATCGAAAGAACCTACCTTTTCTACCGTTGGTTTTCCCTCGGTAATGGTTCCCGTCTTGTCGATGATAAGCGTATCTACCTTGTCCATTTTTTCCAAAGCTTCGGCATTTTTGATAAGTACCCCGTTCTGAGCACCTTTGCCGACACCTACCATTACGGACATTGGAGTTGCCAATCCCAAGGCACAGGGACAAGCGATGATCAAAACCGCAATGGCATTGACCAAGGCATATACGTAGGCAGGTTCAGGCCCCCAAACTGCCCATACCGCGAAAGTCAATAAGGCGATAAGCACCACTATGGGAACAAAATAACCCGAAACCGTATCGGCCAATTTCTGAATGGGCGCACGGCTGCGGCTTGCATCGTTGACCATTTGGATGATCTGTGAGAGCAACGTGTCAGAACCTACTTTTTCGGCCTTCATCAAAAAGGATTGGTTGCCGTTTATAGTCCCGCTGCTCACTTTATCGTCGGCGGTTTTGCTTACCGGAATAGGTTCGCCGGTAATCATCGATTCATCTACCGAGGTTTCCCCTTCGGTAATCACTCCGTCCACGGGAATTTTATCGCCCGGTTTTACCCGTAGAATGTCGCCCAGTTCGATTTTGTCGATAGCTACCTCTTGTTCTTGGCCATTAACGACCTTGATCGCTTTGTTGGGGGCGAGTTTTAACAATTCCTTTACGGCAGAATTCGTTTTGCTATGCGCACGGGCTTCCAGCATTTGTCCTAATAACACCAAGGTTAAGATAACCGTAGCAGCTTCAAAATAAACGTGTACCGTACCGGCCTCCGTTTTAAACTGTGCAGGAAAAAAATCCGGTACAAACATCCCGAATACACTGAATAACCAAGCGACACCTGCACCAATACCGATGAGCGTGAACATATTGAGGTTCCAGGTCACGATACTGCGGTAAGCGCGTTCAAAAAACATCCAAGCGGCATAAAACACCACGGGAAGAGAAAGACCAAACTGAATCCAGTTCCAGTATTTCAGTTCCAGAAGGTCATATATTGGATTATTGGTCAGCATTTCGCTCATCGCGATCAGAAAGATGGGCAAGGTAAATGCAACCGAAATCCAGAATTTTCTGAGCAGTTTTTTATAGGTTTTTTCTTCTGAAGAAACATCGGGCTCCATAGGCACCAGATCCATCCCACAGATGGGGCAGCTTCCCGGTTCATCTTCTACAATTTCGGGGTGCATCGGGCAGGTCCATTGTTCAGAAGTTATTGCGGAAAGACTTTGTTCTTCTACCAGATCCATCCCGCATACAGGGCAATCGCCGGGCTTATCATAGGTCTTATCACCTTCGCAGTGCATTGGGCAGTAGAATGTTCCAGTACCATTTCCTTTGGGTTGTGGTTTTTGTTTTTCGGCTTCAGCATCTGGACGTTTCCCAGCTTTATAAATGGTATAAGTATCGCCATCCTTTTTCAATGCTTCCTGAAAAGTTTCATAGGGAATGATGCTTTTCATATCAATTACAGCCTCTGCCTTTTTCAAGTCTACGGTTACGCCTAAGACGCCATCTACTTGCTCGAGTGTTTTTTCAACGTGCGACCTGCAACCGTTGCAGGTCATTCCATTGATAGGAAACGTGCGCGTTTTTATTCCGTTAGGTTTAATGGGATGGATATGATACTTAGCTTTCTTCTCTTGGACTGCGTTTTCAAATTCTTCGATGTCGATGTGTTGCTCCATTTCAATGGTAGCGTTTTGGTTTTCAAAATCAATAGCTACGGCAGTAACCCCTGTAACGCCTGACAACGCATTTTTAACGGTTCTCAAACAACCTGTGCAGGACATTCCTTGTATTTGATATTTATGTTTCATTTTTCTAATTATTAAGGATTGAATAGAGCAATATATCTATACCTTGAATTTCTTACTTTGATAATTCAGGTTAATTCTTATACAATTCTATCAAGTGTCTTGCGATTCCATTTTTGTAATTTCCTGTATTGGGTCATCGACATACCCGTCATATTTTTGAATTGTTTTGCGAGATGGCTTCCACTATTGTAATCCAAGGAATATGCTATTTCAGAAAAAGTCTTATTACCCATTTGCAATAGTTCTTTTGTTTTTTCCATTTTCAGTTTTATCAGGTATTTTTCAACTGTAATTCCTGTTGAAGCGCTGAAAGACTTGCTAATTACAGAGTAATCAACATTGAGTACATCAGAAAGAAAGGTGGACGTCTTTTCGTTTAAGCCTTGCAAGTTTTCGACTTTTTTTATCAAAGCTGTTTTGACATTCTCTATTAAAACGGAAGTATTACTATCAATTACTTCAAATCCATTGCGTTCGGCTATTTCTTTCAAAATACTTTTGCTAACCGATACTTCATCTAAAACAATCAATTCTCCCAATTCTAATGATACTATATTTATCCCTGCGTTTTCCAATTCTTGCTTGAGCACCATCTTACAGCGATCGCAAACCATATTTTTTAGTCTAACTTTCATAATCATTGAATTAAAAATTTCACAATTAGCCCGCCCGCAATCCAGATGTAACTTATAAAGGCCGCATATTTTAAAATGTTTTCGAGCAATTGGCTTTTAGGCGCCATTTCGCCCATTTTGCTTTTCACATCCTTCTTTTTGAAAAAACCCAGGTAGATCAAATACCCCGATATTGCTAAAAAAGCAAGGTTCAAATAAAAGGTGTAGTTCAATTTGAAATATTCGCTATCCTGAACCTTTACCTGTGAAGGATCTGGTAACAGGCTCATCAGGTCAAAAGAATAGTGCAAAATGAGTGAGGCCCCAATCAGCGAAGTAAACAGAAGGAAAAGAATAAATAAGGACATCTTCCAACCATAGTATTTGGCATTGATCCTTAAAATTGGAAAAACGACCAGGTCGCTAAAAATAAAGGCCATTACCCCGGCAAAACTCACCCCTTTCCCAAAGAGCAATGCGGCCAAGGGGATGTTGCCCATAGATCCTATGAAGGTTACAAACGCCGCGACGGGGCCCACGATGATATGTTCCAGGATTTCAAAAAACGAAAAGTCCGTATTTCCTTGACCGCTCCCAATAAAGAGTGTCTGAAACCACGCATCGGGCACAAAGGCCGCAACGATACCGGCAATGGTAAAGCCCACGGTGACATCTTTCCAGACCATTTGCCATTCCATCTTATATTTTTTGCCCACTTTCGCCCAGCTATCTTCTTTTTGCATCTGCTTCTTCCAATCTTTGGAATCATCCATTCCCGAACCTTCATCCTCCTTTTCGAGGTTTTTTCTTGCCTTATCAATAAGCTTTTTGGGGTTGATAAGCCGTATTAAAATCCAACTGATCCCTATCAATAAAATTCCCCCGGCATATTCGCCCACTACAAACTGCCATCCCAAAAAGATGGATATGATGATCCCCAGCTCGATAACGAGATTGGTCGAAGCCAATAAGAAGGCTATGGACGAAATGAAACTCGCCCCTTTTTTAAAAAGGGACTTTGTACTTGCCAAGGCGGCAAAACTGCACGAACTGCTTATAAAACCGAAAAAAGTACCCAATAGAACCCCTTTAGATTCTGCACCGCCCATTGTTTTTTGCATCCGTTTTTCGGTCACGAAAATCTGGATCATACTGCTTATGATATAGCCCAGTACGAATGCCCACAACGCCATCCAAAAAAATCCGGTGGTGGTATAAGCGGCCTCTCCCCATTGTTTTAAAAAATCATTCATAACAACTATTTATTTTTTTACTATTCTGATGCTTACCTTAATGAAAATAAAATTTAGTGTGAATGCCCTCCGTGTCCTTCTTCGGCTTCGTTACCCAGATAATTGCCTTGTGGTCCCACACCTTCTATATAAACCAATTGGGAGCCATAATGCCCAGCCCAACCAACAGAATACCCTGAAAAGGCAAGTACCAAAAACACTAAAATCTCAAACCATCTTTTTTGCTTAAACCAGAAAAGGCTAACAAGTTTGAGTAGAGCGGCCGCAGCACTGGACCACATCGCCCACATTGCATACTTATCGTGCTGTTCCAATACCTTTTTTGCAGTTTCGGTAAGTCCTTCAGTATGGGGATGTACAAAGTTACCGGCTACATAAGCCCCTATAAATCCTGCTCCAACTGTTAGCAATACTACCCAATCCAATGTCCGGTTCATTGTAAACAGTTGTATTAATTGTAATACAACGGCCAAAAACAATAGTGCTATGGGAAAATGAACCACTAAGGGGTGCAGATTGGGGAATTCGTCCAAACTAGCTTCTGGATCGGTTTGTAAGGTGGGAACAGAATTGCTTACACCAACAGCTTCGGCGGCTTTCTCATCTTTTATTTCCGTCTTTGTATCTAAACTTGTGGAATTATTTGCGGCAAACGCAGTTGTAAAAATCCCAACATAAGCTAACATCAATATGGTAAGAAATAGTTGTCTTGTTTTCATTTCTATTGTTTTTAATTAGTTTCCAGTTAATTGGAGCAGTAAAGCACCGATAATGACAATGGCTATAATTCCATAAATGATATAGCTGAACCATTTTTTTAAGCCACTTTTCTTTTGTTCTCTTTCATTTCCTGTTTTACAACAATCTTTCATCAGCTTTCTTTTTTGTGCCTGCCAAGGGAAGGGACTTTTTAAAGGGTTAAATTAAGAATACCCTTCCCTAACAGGACTTTATTACCATACCCTAAAAAGGAAAGTTCTAACTAACCAATCAATGAAAAAAACTCTTTCCTTTTTTCGGGTATAATTGTATTTATTTCATTTCTTGAACATCGTTTAAATTTTAAATTTTACAGCTTATTTTTAAGCTGGGTCATATATTTTAAGATCTCTTTTTTTTCCGATTCAGAAAATTTTGCATCCCTATGAATAAACGTGTAGGAGTCAAGCGGCATTTCATCATCTTCAATCTGACTGATAATTGACCGAAGTTTGCTGTTTTTCCTCCGGTCGGAATAATCTCCCCATTCGTTGAAATTCAGTTCGTTTTTCCCTTCTTCAATATGGTCTTCAAGAAACCAGGCCACCGGCTGTACTTTATTGTACCAAGGATATTTGGTATTGTTGCTATGGCAATCATAGCAGGACACCTTTATCTTATTCTGTACCATTGGCGGCACCGTATTGACCTCCATAAAATCAGAAGCGTACTCGGCCTCACTTTGATTGCGCTCTGTGGGGAAAAATTGGATCCCCACAAATGCAATCAGCAAAACCCAGGCTATAGTCTTAAAAACTTTCAATTAATTGATCTCTTTCTGCATCTTTCCACAACCCGGCATTTTGCTGCCCATATATGGGTTTTTGATTTCTTCGGTACTGCTCAACCATTGCGCACCTTTGTTGTTATTGTACATCGGGCAAAAATCCTGGTATAGCTTTTTACTGGTTCCTGTTATGGCTATCATATCGATCATATCTTTGCTCAAAATATCGAAATGCTCCCGCTGGTGCTCCATAGGGCTTTCTGAAATATGTTCCGCGTGTTCCGTGGCGTCTTCAATGATATCAGTCAACTCGCGCTGCTTATCTGAAGAATATTTGCTCTTATCAAAATCTTTAAGGTCAGCCATCAGCATTCCGCCTGCTTTAGCGGCATCTTCTTGATTATCGGCTACCAGGGCATTTTTAATTTTAAGGTAATTGTCGATGATTGCGGATGATTCACTATTACTTGAATTATCGGCCATCATTTCAGACCCGGCATCTTCCTGATGCATCTCATTGGACATTGGAGCTGTTGACCCTTCTTTTTTCCCGTCCTTACAGGACATTGTCGTCAGGGCAACTAATGCCATTGTCAAAATACTCATTGTAATCTTTAATTTTTTCATCTTGATATTCTTTTAATTGTTCTTTGAAAACTTAATTTTTATCACTCTTTTTAGGATTCCTTTCAAACTGGATTTATGATAATCTTCCCCTACTTAAAGGGGAAGATTATTAATTACATTTAGCTTAAATAAGCTTCACAGGCATCAGCGCATTTTTTACACGCGTCTGCACAGTCTTTACAATGCTGGGCGTCGTGTTTCGCACACTCATCAGCACATTTTTTACAGGTTTTATGGCAGTATTCCACCATTTCTTTGGCATCTGAATAATTTGCGGCAAGCAGCTTTGCAGTTGCGCTGCATACTTCGGCACAAGCCCTGTCAGTTCTGATACAATCTACCATCATTTTGATGTCATCTGAATCCAGACAGGCATCTGCGCAGTAATTGCAATGCGCAACACAGTTGTTCAATGCTTCGATCAATTTTGAATTTTTCATACTGTTTAAAATTTAATTAATAATTGAGTTAATTGTTAAGGTAAGGGCCGTTCTTTTTAACCCCTTTTATCTTTTGATTGTAGGATTTCTTTATGCTCTAAATACTCTTCTTTGGAAATTTCATCCTTGGCATAGCGTTCATCCAAAATTTTTAGGGCCTCCTTTCGTTTTTTAATCTTTTTTTGCCTCTTACCTGAATAAATAAAGATGCAGAGGACTACTACCCCTAGTAAAATCAGCCAATCCCATTCGTACATCATAACTTTTTAATTTTAAAATCTTGCGGAAAGTCCGCCGCCAACACCAAAACGGTTATCATAACTCCCCATCAGGGAAAAGTTCCTTCCCAAAAAATATTCAAGGCCCACCTGCCAAGTGGTTTCTTTCTCATAATCCCTCCCGGGGTCAAAATCATTGACCCAACCAAAATCAGCTTGATATTCATATTCCCCATAAAGTAGGACGTGGGGAAAGATCATCGTCGCTTTAGAAAAGCTAATCTGTGGTCGTAGCTCACTGTCTATCCTAAGATCGGCATTGATAAGCAGCGGCATTAAATATCTGATTCCACCTATGGCCGTGGTGTTGATCTCATCCAGACTATCATCCAGCTCATTTTCAACGTTTACACCACCAAACACTCTGAAATAATCATTGAGGTATCGCTCATAGGTGGCTTCAACCTCCATATTCTTGTTCCATCCATATTCACCACGAAAAGTGAACTGGTTCCTTATATTGGTGGCTGTGGCATAAAGTTCCGTCATATGGCTTGCAGCTGTCAATTCACCCCAGGTAAATATGTGATCGGCTTCGTTGGTCAACTTAGTCAGCGGATATCCTTTAAGACGTTTATCGCGTGGGCCGTCATAACTGAAAATACGGGCCATACCCGCATTCAGGTGGTATAAAATGTGGCAATGAAAAAACCAATCCCCCGTTTCGTTCGCATCAAATTCGATGACCACTTTCTGCATTGGCGCTACATTGACCGTATGTTTTAATGGGGAGTATTCACCATTTTTGTTAAGCACCCTAAAAAAGTGTCCGTGTAGGTGCATCGGATGGTGCATCATCGTAAGATTATTCAAGGTAATACGAACCACTTCCCCTTGCTTGATCTTGATCTTATCGGTTTCTGAAAGTGGCACACCGTTAATGCTCCAGACATACCGGTTCATATTCCCCGTCAGGTTAAAAAGCATCTCTTTTACGGGTTTATCCCCTTCAAAAGTGGTTTTTACGGGAGATTTCAAATAATCATAATTGAACTGGGGATTTCCGCCGGTTTTCATATTATCGCCAATAACCTTATCGGAAGGGACAACATAGCCCATTTTCATCTCCATTTCATCCATATCTTTAGTGGTATCCTTGTTCATTTCCGCGTTTTCCATATCCATTCCTGCCTTGCCGGCAGGCAGGTTAGAATGATCCATTTGTGCCATCTTCGTGGAGTCCTTTACTGCCCGTCCGACAGGCGGGTTCATTCCATCCATTTTATTTTTTTCCGTCTTGCCCTTCATATCCATTCCATCCATCTTCATCTTGTCATCCTTCATATCCATACCGCCCATTTTCATTCCACCCATATCCATACTGTATTTTTTCATCACTTTTATAGAATCGTTTTTTGAAGGATTGAATTTTGAAGCGGGCGCTCCCATTTTCATATCCATTGCCATCATCCTTTTCATATTCTCGATAAGATCGGGTTTGGGAATTACTGGAGCTTTTAGAATGGGGCCTTGCCCTAAATAGGCGGTGGCAAAACCAGAACCGTCCTGTGCCATTGCCCGAACTTCGAGTTTGCCATTTTCAGGAATGGTGACAATATAATCGTAAGTTTCGGCCACGCCAATTAGGGTTTTATTGTGCTTAACGGGTACAACGTCTTTCCCGTCGGCAGAAACCAGCATCGGGTCTTTACCACCAAAGGTTAACCAGAAATAAGAAGCTGCTGAAGCATTGACAAACCGTAACCGCACCTTTTCCCCGGGTTTAAAGTCTGGATATTCTTTTTTGACCGCACCGTTAATAAAAAAGTTTTCATAGAAATTATCGGATATAGCGAAATCCGGCATCCGTTGCCAAATCATTTTTAGCTTGGCACCTACTGCTTTTTTCATTATAATCTTATCCCAACTTTGGATTTGCCCTTTTTTGATCAAGTACCATTCATTCCCACGCTTTAGGTTTTTAAGCTGCGAGGCAGGATCTTCGTCCATCCAATCTGATAGCACCAATACCAAATCTTTATCATAGTCCAAGGTTTTTTCTTTTGGGTTGATCTGGATGGAGCCGTAAACGCCCCGTTGTTCTTGTAATCCGGTATGGGAGTGGTACCAGTAGGTTCCGGTTTGCTTAATGGCAAATTTATATTGAAACGTTTCCCCTGGACGAATAGGTGGTGTAGAAAGGTAGGGAACACCATCATAAAAATTGGGCAAAATCATCCCGTGCCAATGGACGGATGTTTCCTCTTCCATTTTATTGGTTACGTTGATTACCGCAAATTCCCCTTCGTTAAATACCAGATTAGGCCCCGGGATACCTCCATTTATGGTCATCGCTTTTACATCTTTCCCCGTAAAGTTTACCGTTTCGTAATCGATAGTTAGATTATATTCGTGTACCGGCCAATTATCTACGTTCTCTTCGGAACCATTGGCGGTTTGTGCTTGTATGTTGGCAAGGGCTAACATTGCCAAAAACGGGATGAGTAGTTTTTTCATTGATGAAATTTTTAACATAAAAATATTGTTTACTTTAAAATTATTGTTTAATAATTTTGGTTTATACTTATATAATTTGGTCTAATGAATTCCTAAAATTTTTTTCCATTGTTTTATATTCTGTGAGGCTCATTCCTGTTTCGGTCTTAAATTGGTTGCTTAAATGTGTTAGGTTGCTGTAATTTAAAAGCTGACTTATTTCCGTAAAATTGAGTTCCTTATAATGAATAAGCTCCTTTGCTTTTTCGATCTTCAGTTTGATGAAATATTTTTCAATCGTGATCTTCTCATTGTAGGAGAATATTTTGCTTATTTTAAAATAGTCGTGGTGTATTTCTTTTGAAAGTATCTCTGAAAGCTTCTCATTTCCGGCTAATGGTAAGTTTTTTAACAGGTTGATCAAAATAAGCTTCGTCTGCTCAACCAGCTTGAAATTTTCGCCATCTATAATGTAAAACCCGTTCGATTCCACCACTTTTCTTATTGTCTTTTTTTCTTTATTGGTTTGAATATCGGCAGTTATTTCTCCCAATTTTACGTCTAAAACCTTAATGCTTTCATCTTTCAGTTCGTTTTTTAAAACCTTGATGCAGCGATCACAGACCATATTTTTTATATAGAGTGTTGTTTTCAATTTTTAGTTGGTTAAATAGTTGATGATTGATGATTGTGTGAAATACATTTTGATGGATTCGATCTGGTCCATCTGAAACTTTAATTGCAGTTCCTGAATATCCAGGACATCGTTAAAATCTATCGTTCCCGTTTCATAGGATTTCATTAAAATATCTTCGGCATCATTGGCCTGCCTTAAATTTTTTAATTGAATTTCATAGCTTATTCTTGCTGAATTCCGGTTTTGAACGGCTTGTGCAAAAAGAGTCTTCAATTTATTTAAGCGGTCTTGTTTTTGCGCTTTTATTTCCTGCTGCCTCAATTCATTTTGCTTGGTGATCGAGCTGTATTTATTGTTGAATATGGGAATGGATATGGACAGCATTGGCATTAAGATGTCTTTTCCGTTATCGCTGAAATTCATCGCAGGCCGTTCGGCAACGGGTATATAATCCAGCCCCACACCAATGTTGGGCAGGCTCTCTTTTTGATTGAGCGCTTCTGATTGTGCTATTGATTCAAATAGCTTATCGTACTTTAAAATTTCTGGATGAAGTTTTAGACCTTCGGAAGAAAAGTTGGTGCTTTCTAAGGGAACGAACATCGTATCTACTACTGATATTGGCGCTTTTTCTTCCTTGTTGAGCAGGTTGTTGAACTGGGTTTTTTCGGCCAAAAAGTCTTCCGATAGAATGTCTCTTTCTTTTTCTAGTTCATTTTGTCTGATTTGCAACCGGAGCACATCCACTGCGGAGGCCTTACCAACCTCAACCGAGGTAAGTGCCAAACGTTCGTAGGTTTCGAGCAATTGGATGTTTTGCTCCAAAACCTGCTGTTTGGCGGTAATGGCATATAGTTGATAATAGGATTGAGAAACAGAAAGGGCCAATTTTCGTTTGGCAATGGCAATCTCCACGTATTCTGCATCGGCCATTGAAGAAGCGTAATTTTCCCGTGCGGTAATCGTCCCGAACCAGGGTAGCATCTGTTTCACCGAAAAACGGGCACGCTGTGCCCCGGTACGGGTTTCGGGCTCACTTATAAAATAGCCCGCCCCAAATTCGGTATTGGGAAGCGCGTTTACCTCGTTCACTTTTTCTTCCGCAATGTTGTACCGCAGTTCAAAGGCTTGAATATCCGGGTTGTTGGATTCTGCCTCCTGAATGTAGGATTCCAGTTGTTGTGCTTCGGCAAAACCTCCACACAAAACACCAATAAGTATCAACACGATTTTATAGGCTCTTTTTTTCATCATCTAGAACTGTTTTTGGTTTTTCCTGAATTGCTTTTTATTGCTTTCTGCTTCCGCGAAAGCGCAGCTTCCTTTTTCCAACTGAATAATACGGGTACAATAAAATAGGAGGTAACGTCAATGATCATCCCGCCAAAACTGGGTATGGCCATTGGGATCATAATATCGCTTCCCCGGCCGGTGGAAGTTAAAACAGGCAACAGGGCAAGTATGGTTGTCGCCGTGGTCATCAGGCAGGGACGGATGCGTTTTTGAGCAGCGAACAATGCAGATTCCCGGATTGCCGCTTTGTCCGTCGGATCATTTTTATCAAATGTCTGGGTAAGATAGGTGGCCATAACGACCCCGTCATCGGTAGCAATACCAAACAGGGCAATAAAACCTACCCAAACCGCCACACTTAAATTGATGGTCTTCATATTGAAAAGGTCCCTCAGGTTTTCCCCAAAGAAGTTGAAATTGAAGAACCAGTCCTGCCCGTACAGCCAGATCATTATAAACCCGCCTGCAAAAGCCACCGCTATCCCGGTAAATACCATTAACGATGTTGATACGGAACGGAACTGAAAATAAAGGATCAAAAAGATAATGATGAGCGCCAGCGGGACTACGATCGATAAGGTTTTCTCTGCCCGGATCTGGTTTTCATAGGTTCCCGTAAATTTGTAATTGATCCCTTTTGGAACGGTCAGTTCGCCGTTATCGATCTTCTGTTGGATAACGGCTTGGGCATTTTCCACCACGTTTGTTTCAGCAAAGCCATCCAGTTTATCAAAGAGGACGTAGCCCACCAAGAATGTATCCTCACTTTTAATGACCTGTGGGCCTTTTTCATATCGGATGTCCACCAATTCCCCAAGGGGGACCGGGTTTCCAGTTGAGACGGGGACGTAAATATCCTTTATAGCCTCTGCATTACCACGAAGTTCCCTGGGATATCGCACCCTAACGCCGTAGCGTTCCCTGCCTTCCACGGTCTGCGTTAAAGGCATCCCGCCCACGGCCACTTGAAGGACCTGCTGTACATCTTCAATGGAAATACCATAGCGGGCAAGGCGTTCCCTTTTTATATCGATCAACAAATAGGGCTTGCCCACGATGCGGTCTGCAAAAACGGCCTCTTTTTTTACGCCTTTCGCCTGTTTTAAGATATCCTCCAATTTTAAACCAAAAGCTTCTATCTGTTTCAGGTCCTGACCTTTTACCTTAATTCCCATTGGTGCCCTCATCCCCGTCTGTAACATTACCAAACGGGTCTCGATGGGCTGTAACTTGGGTGCCGAAGTGACGCCGGGAAGTTTGGTGACCTTTACAATCTCGTTCCAGATATCATCGGGGGATTGTATTTCCGGCCTCCAGTTGCGATAGAATTCCCCATCTTCATCGGGGATCAGGCTTCCTGTATCAATAAGGAACGGATCTTCAATCTCAGCGTCTTCGTAGTTTTCAGAATTTCTAACCTCATTGTTGGGATTGGTCACCAAGCCACCATCTTTTAGAACAAAAAAGCCGTCTTTGTTCACTTTATAGCGCTGGGGGCTTCCATCGGAATCCTCCATATATTCCGATTTATACTGAATAATATTTTCGTACATCGACAGGGGAGCGGGATCAAGGGCCGATTCTGTGCGCCCCGATTTTCCTACTACGGTTTTTATCTCGGGGATGCCTGCCACGGCCATATCCAGTTGTTGTAATACCCTTTTGTTTTCCGCTACGCCAGCGTGTGGCAGCGAGGTGGGCATTAACAGGAACGAACCTTCGTTGAGCGAGGGCATAAATTCCTTACCGATATTGGTCATTATTAAAACACCCAGAACAAAAACGGTGGTAGGGATGCACAAAAACAATATTTTATTGCGCAAAGCCCACTTTAAAATGCGGGAATAAAAATGTTTAAATACCCAAAAAGCCGCCAAAAGACCAAAACAGATAATCCCTACAAAAAGGAGATTGATCAAAATACTACGGTCAAAGCCTAAAGGGCGCCAGTATTCTGCCAATAGAAAAACAATGGCTATGGCCGAAATAATCATATTTACAACATTCGCCCGTTTTTCAGAAAGCAAAAGTCTATCTGATACCCTTGATGCAATTTTCGCATCCTTTAAAAAGCCCACAATACCAAAGGCAATCAAAACAAGGCCCAACCAATATCCAAAGACAATGGCAGTAATCCCTAAAAGCATTAAAAGACCATTTATGATATAACCGGTTGTTTTCCGAATGCTCTTTTTTCTAAACAAGAATGCGGCAAAGGGAGGGATCAGGAACAGGGCAACAATAATGGAAGCGGTAAGTGCCATCGTTTTGGTAAAGGCCAATGGGCGGAATAATTTCCCTTCGGCACCTATCATTGTAAATACGGGAATAAAACTGATGATAGTGGTAAGCACCGCTGTAACAATCGCCCCTGAAACTTCGGCAGTAGCGTTATAGACGAGCGTATTGATGGGTTGCCTAGTTTCACCGTTCAATACCCGCAGCTCTTCTTCATCTAAATATCTGATAATATTTTCGCAGAGGATCACGCCAACATCCACCATTGTACCAATGGCGATCGCAATTCCAGATAGGGCCACAATGTTGGCATCAACATTAAAAAACTTCATCGCAATAAAAACCATCAATACGGCCACAGGTAGCAATCCCGAAATAAGTATAGATGCCCGTAAATTGAAGACCATCACGATAATGACCAATATCGTTATCAATATTTCAAGGGTCAAGGCCTCATCGAGCGTGCCCAAAGTTTCATTTATAAGTTCCGTCCGGTCATAAAACGGAACAATCGTCAATTGGGAAGTACGGCCGTCTTTCAATTCTTTGGAAGGTAAGCCCGAACTCAGTTCGTTTATTTTGTCTTTAACGTTGTTGATGACCTCCATCGGGTTTGCGCCATAACGTGCTACCACAACACCGCCGACCACTTCGGCACCTTCTTTGTCCAGTATTCCGCGACGGGGAGCGGGTCCCAGGCTTACTCGGGCAATATCCTTCACCCTTATTGAGGTATAATCTTCGGAAGTGACCACTGCGTTTTCAATATCGGCCACCGATTTCACATAACCCAAACCACGCACCAGATATTCAGCCTGGTTGATTTCAAGGGTCTGCGCACCAATATCCTTGTTGCTTTCTTTTATTGCGCTTACGACATCGCCCAGACCAATGTTGTATTGCCGCATTTTTTCTGGATCTACATCTATTTGATATTCCTTTTGAAACCCGCCTATGGAGGCCACTTCTGAAACCCCGCTCGCGGAAGAAAGGGCATACTTTACATAATAGTCCTGAATGCTGCGCAGTTCCTGTAAATCCCAACCGCCGGTCACGTTTCCATCTTTGTCTCGCCCTTCTAGGGTGTACCAGTATATTTGTCCCAATCCGGTAGCATCTGGACCCAAGCTTGGGTTCACGCCATCGGGCAGCAAACCGCTGGGCAGGGAATTGAGTTTTTCAAGGATACGACTCCTGCTCCAGTAAAATTCAACGTCTTCATCAAAAATAATATAGATGCTGGAAAAGCCGAACATTGAGGAGCTGCGGATGGTCTTTACCCCGGGAATGCCCAACAAAGCGGTGGTAAGCGGATAGCTTATCTGATCTTCGATATCCTGTGGGGAACGGCCTTCCCATTTAGTAAAAACGATTTGCTGGTTTTCGCCGATATCAGGGATGGCATCTACGGCAACGGGGTCTGTGGGAAGGTAACCAGTGTCCCAATTAAAAGGGGCGTTAACGATGCCCCAGCCTACGAAGATCGTAAGCATAAGAACAGCGATAAGTTTATTTTCTATGAGGAATTTTATACCCTTATTTAGCATAGGTATTGATAATTAAACAGTTATACATTGAATAAAATCCTGATGGTTTCAGAAAATTAAACACAACAAAATGAGCCCAAAATGGTAGGAACCACAGGGCTAATTTTCCCGATAATTATCGGGAACTGTTTAAAATCAAATTAAATAGGTCTCGTTTAATTCTTGAACATCCCGTATGAGATAGGGTGGCGTATAATCTTTAAAGGGGATGATATTTTCATCCAAGCCTTCAAAAAGATTTATATAAGAATAATAGAAAGTAGCAACAAATACTTGTTGCTCAAAAGTTAGATTATTAAATGATGGATTTAAGTCATTATGACCATCTATTGCTATTTGCGTATCAGAACAGCAAGGTTTCTCGGAGAAACCTTTTTCACAGCTTTTTTGAGGTTGTTGATTCTCCATTCCACAGGTCTTGACATTATGAAATAAAGAAAAATCAACTAGTGAATCCCCACAATAATGTATATCTACCGCAAACGACATTGTAGTAAACAGCACTATAGACGCCATTAAAATAGATACTATTTTATTGAAGGTTTTTTTCATTAGTGCAAATTTACGAAAATTTAAGAGTTTTGGTTGGTATTAACATTTTTTTAATCTTTTGACAGGGTTGTTCATTATATGTTTCTATTCAATATACTTGGAAATAACATCCTCCCTCAGAGTTTTTCAAACTTTTGATTTTTCTTAAAAAAAAATGAAAACTCTTTTTTTAAATTATAACTACCAATACAATCAATGCTTGTGAATATTCCCTTTCAGCACAAAAAAGTAGAGCAGAAAGGCGGCAATAACCAAGAGAACAAGGGCAATAATGCCTTTTATTTTATCTTTTTTCGTGATTTTGTTCTTAGGCGGTTTTTGAACTTTTTTCTTTCTTCTATTTCTTCTACTTTGAGACATCCTGTTGTACTATTTCCAATTCATTTTCTGCAAACGTATCGCGTTGAGGATGGCCAAAAAGGCTACGCCGACATCGGCAAATACGGCCTCCCACATTGTCGCCATTCCGAAAGCACCTAAGATCATAACGGCAATTTTAACACCAAATGCCAAGGCGATATTCTGCCATACAATTTTCCTTGTGGATCGGCCAATCTTAATGGCCCGGGCAATTTTAGAAGGCTGGTCGGTCTGGATGATCACATCTGCGGTCTCAATGGCCACATCACTTCCCAAGCCCCCCATTGCCATACCTACATCGCTGGTCGCAAGTACAGGAGCATCGTTGATGCCATCGCC
>CAYNMH010000053.1:0-5143 GCA_964398145.1 uncultured Flavimarina sp.
TATTAGGAAGATGGCATAAAAAAACCACAATCGAAATGATTGTGGTTTTTTACTGTGACCCCGGAGGGATTCAAACCCCCAACCCTCAGAGCCGAAATCTGATGCGCTATTCAGTTGCGCCACGGAGCCGTTTGAAAGTTTAAACGCACTTTCAGGCGTTAATTTTATACATTAATCACTGTAAATTCTCAGTGAAAGCCTATGTTCGCTATTCTCCCGAAACTTCGGGAGCACCACAAAGCCGTTTCCAGTTTTAAATTCAGGACTGAAAACCTGGTTCGGATTAGGTTAGACAAAAGCCTATGCCAATTTCTTTCTTACTATACCGGATATGGTTTTCCCGTCTGCACGACCAGCAAGCTCTTGTGAGGCCAGCCCCATCACTTTACCCATATCCTGCATTCCGGAAGCACCGGTTTTTTCAATAATTGAACTAACTACCTTTTCAATTTCTTCTTCAGAAAGTTGCTCAGGCAAAAACTGCTCAATAACAGCAGCTTGCGCCAGCTCTTCCTGAGCCATTTCTTCACGCCCCTGCTCCTGATAAATTGCAGCGCTGTCTTTGCGCTGCTTTACCAGTTTCTGAAGCATTTTAACCTCTTCCTCCTCAGTCAATTCTTCAGAAGCACCGGTTTCAGTCTGAGCAGTGAGTATGGCAGATTTGATTGCACGAAGGGAAGCCAAAGCATTTTGATCTTTAGCCTTCATCGCTGCTTTCATAGCCGTCATTACTTCAGTCTGTAAACTCATACTGTGTTTAATTTTCGGACTGCGAATATACTTATTTTTGACCGTTTCCCTATTTTTTTGATTAAAAAATAAACGGAAAGCACTTTGGGCAAGCCCGCAGAACATTCAAAGAAAACCGATTCCTGTTTTGCAGGAAAGTTTAAAAAATTAATTCCTTTACTTGTGCCAATAAAAAAGCCGATAGTATTCACTACCGGCCCTTTCACATCGGTTTTTACTAACTAATCGACATTATCGTGTAAGAACGAGTTGTTTTTACGCAACTGAATCTCATCATTTTCATCGGTACTTAATGAGGTGCGGGACATCGATCCTTTTGCAGAAGGATTCTCATCCAGGTTGACACCCATTCTTTTGTAAGCAGGCTGCTTCTCAATCTCATCAATACGAGACTGGCTGTTGCGGAATTTATAGTTAAATTCCTTCATCATACGTCTGCGCTCTGCCGCACGCTCGGTAAGCAATTGATTAATAGGGGTATTGGTAGGATCCTCATCCCCTTCTGCAACCTGTTCCTCAGGCTGAGCTTTAGCCTGCACCTGTTTTACTTCAGGCTCCGGTTCTGTTTTTTTGATTTCCGGTTTTTTAGCCTGAGTAGGTTTGGCATTATTTAAATGCTCTTCCATCTCCATATAATCGTCCAGACTGTAACGCTTTTCTCCCTTTTCATTGACTTCGGTTACCGAAACAATTTCAATAGGATTATTTACTTCAATCTCATTGACATCATCCAGGGTGTAAACAATTTCCTGTTCTTCCTCTTCCTGAAATTGCGCTTTCTTAGGTTTTTCTTCATTAAGCGGTAGATCAAAAGACAATGTAAACTGCTCTTCATCTGCCGGCCTGTGAAGGGGTGGTGCTTTAGGCTTAGGCTCTTCAACACTTACAATTTTGAAATCGAGCTCTTCATCTGCCTGTTTTTCATTTGCCGTATCTTCTTTTGTCGAATAATCAATCACCTCTTCGTAAACCACCTGAATATTGCGAATCAAGTCGGTAGTAGGAATCAGATCCATGGCATTTTTAGGTGCTTCAGCCTTTGGCTTATTGACCATTAACTCCATAGGATCATCACTGTCATCAAGCGTGTGAACGATGGGCTTTTTTTCTTCCCTGGGTTCTTCTTTTTGGGCTGGCGCCGAAAAATCGAGCGTACGGCCGGTACTTTTGGGAGACAAGTCGTGCTGTGCCCGTTGCTCGTCTTCCAGCGTATGAATGATTTTTTTGGTTTCGGTATTAACAATCTCGTTCTGTTGTTCCACGTTAAACCCCGTGGCGATAATGGTTACCGAAATAGCATCGCCCAGACTTTCTTCTTCACCCACCCCCATAATGATGTTTGCACTGTGACCGGCTTCATCCTGAATGTGATCGTTGATTTCCCCTATTTCATCAATAGTGATCTCTTCGGTACCTGAAACGATGAGCAACAAGACGTTTTTAGCACCGGTAATTTTATTGTCGTTAAGCAGTGGAGAATCGAGCGCTTTCCTGATGGCATCCTGAGCACGACTGCCACCACTTGCGCTGGCACTTCCCATAATGGCAGTACCGCTATTGCTTAGAACGGTTTTCGCATCGCGAAGGTCAATGTTCTGGGTATAGTGATGTGTAATAACCTCTGCAATACCCCTGGAAGCAGTAGCAAGCACTTCATCGGCCTTACTGAAACCGGCTTTAAAGCCCAGATTTCCGTAAACTTCACGCAGTTTATTGTTGTTGATTACAATGAGCGAATCTACGTGAGAACGCAGGCGTTCTACCCCAAGTTGAGCCTGCTCGTTACGCATTTTTCCTTCAAACTGAAACGGAATGGTGACAATACCTACGGTAAGCACATCCATTTCTTTCGCCATTTTAGCAATTACGGGAGCTGCACCGGTACCGGTACCCCCACCCATTCCGGCTGTGATAAAAATCATTTTGGTATTGGTTCCCAGCATTTGCTTAACCTCTTCAAGGCTTTCTATTGCTGCCTGCTCCCCCACTTCAGGGTTTGCTCCTGCACCCAGACCTTCGGTAAGGCTTACTCCCAGTTGAATACGGATAGGCACTGGGCTGTTTTCAAGGGCCTGCGCATCTGTATTGCAGACCACAAAGTCTACTCCCTTAATCCCCTGACTAAACATGTGGTTAATGGCATTACTGCCTCCCCCGCCTACACCAATTACCTTGATGACGTTGCTTTGATTTTTTGGTAAATCAAACGAAATGTTTTCAAAATCTGTGTTGCTCATAATATATTCGTTTTACCGGTTTTCTGTTGTTTCTTTTTCATCGCTGAAGCATTGCTGCTCAGTTGGTTGTTGTCAATTTTATTCTGCGTTATCTAAAAAATCTTTGAACTTTTCGGCCCAGGTATCAAAAATGCTCTTGCGCACTTTTTTCTCTTTGGGTTTTTCAAGCTCCGGCTCTTCAACGTCCTCTTCCATTTGAGACTGTTGTTTTACCGGCTCTTCCTCTACAATCGCCGTATCCTGTTGTCCGGCTTCAATTCCCTTACGGTGTTCCAGGCTGTTCATAACCAATCCCACCGCTGTGGCATAAAGCGGACTCGTTGTTTCTGCATCACTATCCCCGGCGAGATGCTCGTTAGGATAACCAATGCGGGTATCCATCCCGGTGATGTACTCTACCAGTTGCTTGAGGTGTTTTAATTGTGAACCTCCACCGGTTAAAACAATACCGGCAATAAGCTTTTTCTTTTGCTCCTCGTGCCCGTAATTTTTAATCTCCAGGTACACCTGCTCAATAATCTCAACCACGCGCGCGTGAATAATTTTTGAAAGGTTCTTGAGCGTAATCTCTTTGGGTTCCCTGCCGCGTAATCCGGGAATGGAAACAATCTCGTTGTCTTTATTCTCTCCAGGCCAGGCAGAGCCAAATTTAATCTTCAACAATTCTGCCTGCTTTTCAATGATGCTGCAACCTTCCTTGATATCGTCTGTAATCACATTCCCCCCAAACGGAATGACTGCGGTATGCCGAATAATTCCATCCTTAAATATGGCCAGATCTGTGGTACCACCTCCTATGTCAATCAATGCAACACCGGCTTCCTTTTCTTCCTGACTTAGTACTGCGTTAGCCGATGCTAAAGGCTCCAGCGTTATTTTATCCAGGTTAAGGCCGGCGCTTTTTACACAACGTCCTATGTTGCGGATGCTGCTCACCTGCCCCACTACTACGTGGAAATTAGCCTCAAGCCTGCCACCATACATACCTATGGGTTGCGTGATTTCGGCCTGACCGTCCACTTTGTATTCCTGCGGAAGCACGTGTATGATTTCTTCCCCCGGAAGCATCACCAGTTTATGTACCTGATTGCATAGGGTATCAATATCTTTAGGCCCAATCACTTCATCTGCATCCGGTCTGGTAATATAATCGCTATGTTGCAGGCTGCGTATGTGCTGGCCGGCTATACCCACCACCACATCTTCAATCTTCATTCCCGAAACACTTTCTGCTTCCTGTACGGCCTGCTGAATAGACTGTATGGTCTGAGTGATGTTATTGACCACCCCGCGATGTACCCCAAGGCTTTTCGATTTACCGATCCCCAGAATTTCCAGCTTGTGGTAATCATTATAGCGACCTATCATGGCCACAATTTTTGTGGTACCAATGTCAAGCCCTACTGCTATATCTTTCTGCTCCATAACTTATATTTTTGTCCCAATAACCTGACCTTTATAGCGTAAATCAACGCTTTTATATTCTGCCAGACTTTTATCCTTCACAGCTTTTTGATAGAAAGCTTTATAGTTGGCAAACTTAGCCTGCAAGCCCGTAACCTTTCCCAAATTGATCTTATAACCCAATACCCGTGGTGTTAAAATATAATCCCCGGCCGGGTCTCGTACAATACCCACGATTTGTTTTTGCAGCATCTCATCCTCATGCAAAAAGCTCAAAAGCGGATACACTTCCTTTATCTCCTTGCTCGTAATCCCCTTAAGGAATGGCACGCGCGCCGAGTAGTTAGTAGACAGCGGCATAGCACTACCACTTTCATCAATGTAATACGGTTCCTGAGCCTGCACACGCGCAAGAGGTTTTCGTTGTTTAACAGTTGCTCCCACCACACCATCAAGCGTGAGGTAAACATCTGCATCAGAAATCATTGCGTGCGCGTCGAGTTTTTGCTCTAAGTTTCTCAAATCTAGAATTTCTTTAGCCTGTCCCTCAAGAGGTTTCTCATTTTGTATCAACAATTTATCAACCGTTTCGGCAGTTATAAAGAGATTGGCACCAGCCTCAAAATGCACCTCCACCCGTTTCACTTTTCGGGAAGCATTTCGCTTATGCGAAAAAGCCACCAAAAACAGAGTCACTCCCGTTAAAACCATCATTCTTATGTAAAACCAATTGATTTTCATACCGATAGCTT
>CAYNMH010000053.1:5243-7393 GCA_964398145.1 uncultured Flavimarina sp.
TGCGGCTGAAACACAGCAAGCACCCGTTTATTGGGGTACATCTCGCGTACCGCACTATGTACGGCATCAATTTCTGCCGGATGATGCGCATAATCATCTATAAGCACCTGCGAATCCGTTTTAATTCTATAAGTAAATCTGCGGTTAACCCCTTGAAAAGCGAATAGTGCTTTGGCGAGCTTTGCGGCAGGGCAGCCGTATCGTAAAGCCATCGCCAAAGCGGTTATCGCGTTAGACAAATTATGTCTACCAGGCAGGTTAAGCACTAAATCTTCTATAAGCCCATCGGGATGTTTTAAATCAAACCGATAAGCCCCGTTTTCTATTCTAATATTTAAAGCGGTATAGGCCGAATCATCTTCAACCCCTACCGTCACGCCATCGAGTGGCAGTCCATTTTTTATAAATAAAACCCCGTCTTCTTTTACCTGAGCTGCAAAATCGCGGAAACTTTGCTTTAACGTTTCGGCATCCCCGTAAATATCCAGATGATCTGCATCCATTGAGGTAATCGCTGCAATATTTGGGAACAGCTGCATAAACGAGCGATCGAATTCGTCTGCCTCGACAATCACGATCTCATCCCCGTTTTGAATGAGGTTGCTTTGATAATTTTCGGCTATGCCACCTAAAAAGGCAGTAACCGGTAAATCACACGACGCCATTAGATGTCCCAGCATCGCGCTGGTTGTGGTTTTTCCGTGCGTCCCGGCAACAGCCAGACAAAATTTCTCACGGGTCAAAGTGCCTAGCACAGCGGCGCGTTTTTCAATCTCAAAGCCCTCCCGCACAAAATATTGATAACCTTTGTGCGCTTTAGGAACCGCGGGTGTATAGACCACCAGCGTAGTTTCTTTGTTTTTAAATGCCGAAGGAATTGCTTCTGCTGAATCTTCAAACGAAATGGCAATATCCAGGTCTTCCAAAGCATCTGTAATGCCCGAAGGAGTCTTATCATACCCCGCAACAGCTTTTCCGGCCGCCTTAAAATAGCGTGCCAGCGCACTCATCCCAATACCGCCAATGCCGATGAAATAAAAGTGTGATATGTTATCGAGGTTTTTCAAATCGTTTAATTATTCTTTGTCTTGTTTACTCAGTTTCAGCAGGCTTTCTACCTCGCGTACAATACGCTGTGTAGCCTGTGGCAAAGCCAGTTTTTTAATATTTACACCCAATTCATTTTGGCGGTTTTCGTCACCAATTAGTTTTTTAAACTCCGGTTCAAAGTGTGTTTTGAGTTCACTTTCATTCAACATTACCGCCGCATTTTTAGCTACTACAGCTTCGGCATTTTTAGTCTGATGATCTTCAGCCACATTGGGTGACGGGATAAAAATCACCGGTTTTCCCACCAGAGCCAACTCAGAAACCGAACCTGCACCAGCCCTGCTGATGATGACATCTGCCGCGGCATAAGCCAGATTCATCGAGTCAATAAACGCCAGTACCTGAACGTTTTCTTTATTGTTATGAGCTTTAAATTCCTCATAATACAACTGTCCGCATTGCCAGATCACCTGCAAACCCTGATCGATAATAAATTGCAATTCGCGATCAATCAGTTTATTGATTGCTCGTGCACCCAGACTTCCACCCAGAATAAGTAAGGTCTTTTTAGTAGGATCAAGATTGAATTTTGCATTTCCTGCTTCGCGGTTTTCTTCGGTTTTCAGTAAATCAAGACGTACCGGGTTGCCGGTCTTTACAATTTTTTCTTCCGGAAAAAACTGCTGCATACCGTCATAGGCCACGCAGATTTTCTGCACTTTTTTAGCTAAAAGTTTATTGGTAATTCCCGCAAAACTATTTTGCTCCTGAATCAAAGCCGGTACGTGATAACGGGTCGCCATTTCCAGCAAAGGTCCGCTGGCGAAACCGCCGGTTCCTATCACCACATCGGGCTTAAATGTTTTAATGATGCGTGCCGATTTAAACAGGCTGCTTATCAACTTAAACGGGAACATCAGGTTTGACCAGGTCAGCTTCCGCTGAATACCCGCAATCCAAAGTCCTTCGATTTTATAACCCGCCTGAGGCACTTTTTGCATTTCCATACGATCCTGCGAACCCACAAAGAGGAATTCCGCCTGCGGATACTTTGCTTTTAAAGCATCTGCAATCGCAATCGCCGGGTAAATATGTCCCCC
>CAYNMH010000053.1:7493-25322 GCA_964398145.1 uncultured Flavimarina sp.
GATACTTTGCTTTTAAAGCATCTGCAATCGCAATCGCCGGGTAAATATGTCCCCCCGTTCCGCCGCCAGATAGTATGAATTTATAATTTCTCAATTCTTTGTTTTCGGTTTTCGGTTTTGTTAAGCTGTGAAAAAGTTGAATCGGTTTTCTCTCACCACTTACTTTTTACTTTCTACTTTTCACCTTTTTTCCCTTTTCTCACGTCTAACATCTCCAATCTCACTTCTTATTTCTAAATCGCTTCGCTCAATATATCAAGCGGGTTCATTTCCTCCTCTTCTTTAACTTTTACTTCTTCACGCTTGACGCTTATACTGAGCACCACACCAATTGCCAAACAGGTCATCCAGATTGAAGTACCCCCGCTACTCACAAGTGGCAGGGTTTGCCCGGTTACCGGAAACAATTCTACAGCTACCGCCATATTGATCAAAGCCTGAAAAACAATGGGCAGACCTACACCTATGGCTGCCAGCTTGCCAAAGACGGTTACTGCTTTATTTGCAACTACCAGAATACGGAAAAGCAACAGCAGGTACATTAACAGCAGCGTCAAACCGCCTATCAGACCAAATTCTTCCACCACGATGGCATAAATAAAATCTGATGAAGACTGAGGTAAAAAGTTTTTCTGTACACTTTTACCCGGTCCCACGCCTACCAATCCGCCTGTAGCGATTGCGATTTTAGCGCGCTCAATTTGATAATCACCTTCCCCGTCTTCTGCGCCCGTAAAGTTTTCAATACGACTCATCCAGGTATCAACCCGGTTAGGAAACACGCCAGGGAATGCTTTCGCAGTAAGAATAAACAGCGTAAGTGTAAGCAAACCGGCAGCGACGATAATTCCTAAATATTTAATGGGATAACCACCCATAAAAACCAATGTCAGCACCATCGCAAAAATGATGGCGGCCGTAGAAAAGTTGGCCGGTAAAATCAGCCCTAAAATTAAAGCCACCGGTACCCAAAGCGGCAAAATGCTTTCTTTAAAGGTGATGGTTTTATCTTTAATACGAGAGAGGTAGCGCGCTATATAAATCATCAGCACCACGGAAGCCAGAGTCGAAGTCTGAAATGTAATCCCTACAAAAGGAATCTCGATCCACCGGCTGGCGTTTGCCCCTTCTATCGTCGTACCCTGAATAAGGGTGATTAGTAATAAGAGTAAAACGATAGGAACCCCAATTATAGACAATCCCTTAAAATAATGCGCCGGAACTTTATGCACCCCATAAATGATTGCAAATCCCAAAACCAAATGCATAAAATGCTTTACCAGGTAAGGAAACGTATCTCCATTCCCATACAGGTAAGCCAGATTGCTGCTTGCGCTAAACACCGGTAAAAAGGAAAACAGAGCCAAAAAAACGCTAATCGCCCAGATCGCGCGGTCTCCCTTAAGGGTTGAAAATATATTTTTAGTACTGCTCACGTTTCGGTTTTCGGTTTTCGGTTTTCGGTTTTCGGTTTTCGGTTTTCTTAAGCTGTGAAAAAAGGTTGAATCGTTTACCTCTTACCACTTACTTTTCACTTTTCTCTTATTTGTTCTTTAATATTTGTTCTTTAAATAAACTATTTCGTATTTCGTATTTCGTATTTCGTATTTCGTATTTCGTATTTCTACAAATTCCTAACGGCTTCTTTAAACTGACGCCCGCGGTCTTCATAATTTTCAAAAAGGTCGAAACTCGCACAGGCCGGTGATAGTAAAACGGAATCTCCCTTTTCACTTAGCTTGTAGGCGATTTTCACCGCTTCAGACATAAACTGAGTTTCTACAATAGTCTCTACCATATTGCCAAAAGTCTGTAACAACTTGCTGTTATCTTTACCCAGACAAATGATGGCTTTTACTTTTTCATTTACTAATGGAAACAAATCTTTATAATCATTTCCTTTATCAACCCCTCCTACAATCCATACCGTAGGGGCACTCATACTGTCTAAAGCATAAAAAGTAGCATTCACATTAGTCGCCTTAGAATCGTTGATATAAGAAACGTTATTAATTTTTAAAACCTGTTCCAGACGGTGTTCGGCTCCCTGAAACCCTTCTAAAGATTCCCGGATGGTCGCTTTACGAATGCTTAAAAGTTTTGCCGCCGTTGCAGCTGCCATCGCGTTTTTGGTATTGTGCTGACCTTTAACGGCCATTGTTTTTGTTGACATCGTCATGCTTGTATCGTCTGTTGTTATTGTTATTTCGTCCTGAGCATAAAATGCTCCCTGTTTTACTTCTTTTGAAATTGAAAAAGGCATCAACTGTGATTTTACCGGATGCTTCTCAAGCCAATCTGTGATTACTGCATCATCTGCATCGTAGATGAAGTAGTCCTTTTCAGTTTGATTTTCCGCTATGCGGAATTTTGACCGGATATACTTCTCAAACTGGTATTCATATCTATCCAAATGATCTGGAGTAATATTGGTCAGAATTGCAATATGTGGTGCAAAATCCACAATCCCATCCAGCTGAAAACTACTGATCTCCAGCGCATAGTAATCCTGATCATCCAGAGCCACCCAGCGCGCAAAACTGTCCCCAATATTGCCTGCCGCTACACTTTTCAATCCGGCTCGTTTGAGAATCTGAGCCATCATCAAGGTCGTGGTGGTTTTACCATTACTTCCGGTAATGCCAATCAACGTGGCATTGGTATATCTGGAGGCAAATTCAATCTCTGATACTACCGGAATTCCTGCAGCGACCAATTTTTGAACAAGCGGCGCTTTATCGGGAATTCCCGGGCTTTTCATCACCAGGTCTGCGTTTAGGATTTTGGCTTCGGTATGACCACCATCTTCCCATTCAATCTCATAATTTTTAAGAACGTCGCGGTATTTGGTTTTGATCGTTCCGAAATCGGAAACAAAAACGGCATACCCCTGCTTTTTACCCAAAATGGCGGTTCCTACTCCGCTTTCTCCACCACCCAGTATCGCTAGCCTCATAAGAAATACGAATTTTGAAATACGAAATACAAAATAGATTTACTTGGTACCTGGCCCATTTTTGGTCTCTTTTATTTTAGATCTTACCTTCCTAATACTCGCCACGAAAATTGCAGTAAGTTCAGATGCTTCTTTTTGTAAAATTTTAATTCCGTGTATTTCTTTCTCCCCTATTCGCTCCAATAGCTCCAGCCAAAATTGACTTTCGTCAACTTCCTCTTCAACAATCTTCAGCTTGTTTAAAAAATCTCTATCTGATTTTGCCCTTAAAGCAGCTCTATAATTTGCACCAACTGAGGCTGAACATCTTATGAGTTGCCTGTAGTATGCATCGTATCTTCTGTTAACGGGAAGTTTTGAACACAACTCACCACACGCAATTGCAAATTCTATAGTTCTATTTTTTAACTCTCGGCTCAATCAGTTTTCCTTTATTTTCTTAATCTATTTACTTCGTATTTTGTATTTCGTACTTGGTATTTCTAACCCTATCTAACTTTTAAAGTGACAATAGTTATGATCGCCAGTAAAATGCCAATAATCCAAAAGCGGGTTACGATTTTACTTTCGTGAATTCCCTTTTTCTGATAGTGATGATGTAATGGTGACATTAAAAAAATGCGTCGGCCTTCGCCGGTTTTTTTCTTGGTATATTTAAACCAGCTTACCTGCAGCATCACAGACAGCGTTTCCATAAAAAATATTCCACATAAAATAGGAATGAGTAATTCTTTACGAATAGCAATCGCAATTACCGCGATGATTCCGCCAATAGTCAAACTACCCGTGTCACCCATAAAAACCTGTGCAGGATAGGTGTTGTACCACAGGAAACCGATAAGCGCCCCCACAAAGGCTGTGATAAAAATTACCATCTCACCAGAGCGAGGTATGTACATCACATCGAGGTAATCACTAAAAATGATATTACCCGAAACCCAAGCAAATATTCCCAGAGTCAATACAATTATTGCCGATGAACCGGCAGCAAGACCGTCAATACCATCGGTAAGATTTGCTCCGTTTGACACTGCAGTCACGATAAAAATCACAATAGGAATAAAGAGCAACCAGGCATATTTCACATAATCATCACCCAGCCAGCTAACCAGAATGCTGTAATCTATCTCATTATTTTTCACAAAAGGAATGGTAGTCGTAAGTACTTTCCTTTCAATTGCGACCTCGCGCTCCTGGATATTTACCGCTTCAGTAAGGGTATCCGATCCTGAATTTTCTTCTTTTACGGTAATTCCGGGATGAAAAAACATGGTTGCCCCTACAATAATCCCAAGACCTACCTGTCCAAAAATTTTAAACTTACCCTGTAAACCTTCTTTATTTTTCTTTCGGATTTTTAGGAAATCATCCATAAAGCCTATGGCTCCCATCCACAAGGTTGTGATGATAAGCAGGATGACGTAAATATTTTCCAGACGCGCTACGAGAAAAACAGGAATCAGGGTTGCCAGAATAATAATAATCCCGCCCATTGTAGGCGTTCCGGCTTTTTCCACCTGACCTTCTAGACCCAGGTCTCGTATAGACTCGCCCAACTGTTTCTTTTGTAAATACACTATGATGCGTTTACCCCAAATCGTTGAGATTGCAAGCGACATTATTACTGCCACGGCAGCTCTAAAGGTGATAAAGCCAAAAAGACTCGCTCCCGGGAAGTTGTATGCACGCTCCAAATATTCAAAAAGGTAATACAGCATCTGGTTGTTTGGTTAGGTTTTGGTTTTACTTATTCAGTTGGGTTAATAATTCGTTTACAATTTTAAAGTCGTCAAAATCAGTACGCAAGCCATTAATCTCCTGATAAGTCTCATGACCTTTGCCGGCGATTAAAATGATATCGTTTGGCTCCGCCATTTGACAGGCCGTTTTTATAGCTTGTTTGCGGGAGGTAATAGACAGGATTTTTTTATAATCTACCGGTTTAACCCCTTTCTCAATCTCTTCAATAATCGCTTCGGGATCTTCGGTGCGCGGATTATCGCTGGTAAAGATGGCCTGTGTACTCAAAGCCGCAGCTATTTTGCCCATTTTTGGACGTTTCGTTCGGTCACGGTCTCCACCGCATCCTACTACCGTTATGAGCTTTTCATTTTTAGTACGGATGTCGTTTATCGTTTCCAATACATTCTGCAAAGCATCGGGTGTATGCGCATAGTCCACTATAGCCGTAATTTTAGCAGGCGAAATCAAATACTGAAAGCGGCCGCTTACACTGGTAAGTTCAGACAGGTACTGAAGCGCTTCCATCTGTTTAAGCCCAAGCAATTCCGCCGTTGCGTAAATAGCCAGAAGATTGTACGCATTAAAAGAGCCTATGAGTTTTACCCAGACATCCTGCCCGTTAATTTTAAGCAACAGCCCACTAAATTGATTTTCCAAAATCTGTGCCCGGTAATCTGCATACGATTTAAGAGCGTACGTCACTTTTTTCGCCTGCGTATTCTGCAACATGACCTGCCCGTTGCGATCGTCGAGGTTAGACAGCGCAAAGGCTGATTTAGGCAGATTATCAAAAAACGACTTCTTTACATCCCGGTATTCCGCAAAACTGGCGTGATAATCCAGATGATCGTGGGTAAGATTGGTAAAAATTCCTCCTGCAAACTGCAAGCCTTCAGCGCGTTTCTGATGAATCCCGTGAGAACTCACCTCCATAAAGCAGAATTCAACCCCGGCCTCATTCATTTGGGCCAAATAGCTATTGATAGTCAGCGAATCGGGCGTGGTATGCGTGGCAGGATATTCGGCATCGCCTACTAAAACTTTAACGGTAGAAAGCAAGCCTGCTTTATAACCCGCTTTGCTAAAAAGCTGATGCAAAAGGGTAGCAATAGTGGTCTTTCCATTAGTCCCGGTAATCCCTACCAGTTTTAGGTTAGCCGAAGGGTTTCCGTAATAATTAGAAGCCATAATAGCCAGCGCCTGAGACGAATCTGCTGTTTGCACATACGTCACTCCATCAACAAAATCCTGCGGAAGCTTCTCGCAAATTACCGCAACAGCACCCTGATCTACTGCCTTTTTAATGTAATCGTGACCATCACTCTGAGTACCGCGCACCGCAACGAATACATCATTCATTCCCACTTTCCGGGAATCAAACTGAATGGTATTTAGGTGCACTCCGGGATTTCCAGTTACAGACTCCAGCGTTACTTTAAATAATATGTCTTTTAAAATAATCACGATAATTCAAGTACTACTTTTTGATTCTTAGCGATTTTCTTCCCTGCCTGGAGAGACTGGTTTTTAACCTTGCCAATACCATTAAACTCCACTTTAAGACCTAAGTTTTCAAGCAACGCCACAGCATCCATCGCAGGCATTCCTTTAACATTTGGCATCGTCACATCTGCCTTTTGAGCTTTTTGGTAATAGGTTTCAAAATCCTTTTCTACCTGTGGTACATTGGCAGATGCCAGTTGAACCTCATCAATAACAGGGGTATCGCTATAAATTTTTTGAGCAATTTTCCGGAATACGGGAGCCGCCACTATATTGCCATAGTAGCCTAATTTTTTATTGGGTTTATGAATTACCACAATACAGGAGTATTTTGGGTTTTCTGCCGGAAAGTAACCTGCGAACGAACTGATGTATTTTCCTTCTTCCAACCAGTACTCGGTCTGACAGGTTCCCGTTTTGCCCGCCATCGAAAATTCTTTTGAGTAAATATTTTGTGCCGTACCGCGCTCCACCACATGCAGCATCATATCTTTTACCTTATCTATGGTCGTCTGAGAACAAATCGCGGGATTGATTACTTCCTTTTCAAATTTTTCTACGGAAACATCCCATTTTTTAATCTCTTTGATAAAGCGTGGTTTTACCATTTCTCCATCATTTGCAATGGCGTTATAGAAGGTTAACGTTTGTAATGGTGTAAGCGAAACGCCATAACCAAAAGCCATCCATGGCAAGGTAGTTCCATACCAGTTTTTATCACCGGGATACGGAAACCGCGGACTGCCTTCTCCTTTTATCTCGAGACCCAGCTTATCATTCAACCCCATATTATAGAGTCGCTTTAAAAAGCGCTTGGGGTCTTCTTTGTAATGTTCGTTAATCATTTTGGCAAAAGCCGTATTAGACGAAAGTTCAAAAGCTCGGGCCGCTGAAATTTTACCGTAACCACCCCAATGCGAGTCATACACGGTGCGATTGTAAAACCGAACCCTTCCGTTTTCGGTATCTACCACGTCACTGCTATCAATCACGCGATCTTCTAACGCGGCAACCATAGCCATCAGCTTAAAGGTAGAACCCGGTTCTGCCGACTCATAGACGGCATAATTGCGGTCTTCGTAATACTTCCCCTCTTCGGTGCGTCCCAAATTGGAAATCGCTTTAACCTCGCCGGTTTCAGTTTCCATTACAACGACACAACCATGATCTGCCTCAAATTTTTCCAGCGAAGCTAAAAGGGCATGATGCGCAATATCCTGAATATTGACATCAATGGTTGAAATCACGTCGTAGCCATCCTGTGGCTCCACAATATTATCATCACCCAGGGGTTTCCACTGTCCTTTTGCGATGCGCTGTTTAAGCCTTCGACCTTCCTTACCTCGTAAATATTCGCCATAAGCGCCTTCGAGACCGGCTTCGCTATAACGCCCATATTCGGTAAGGCGATCATAACCAATGGTACGCTCTGCGATTTGATCTAAAGGATGCTCGCGCACAGTGCGCTGTTCGGCAATGATGCCACCTTTATAAGGACCTTTGTTAAAAAGTGGCAGGCCTTTTACCGCCAGATACTTAGAATATCCCAGGTTGCGGGCAATGAGCAGATAGCGATTTTTGTTTTCGCGGGCTCGCCGCATCAGGTTCACATAATGTGATGCCGGTTTACCCAGCTGCGCAGAAAGACCATTTGCTAAAGCCTGAATGTTTTCTTCAAAGTCCTCTTCCTTTGGAGCCAAAGCATCAAACCGAATATCATATTTAGGCACAGAAGTCGCCAGCAAACTCCCGTCACCCGCATAGAGGTTACCGCGATTTGCCGGAATAGTAAACATACGCTCGGTGCGTGCCTCTGCAAGGGCTTTGTATTTCTCCCCTTCAGCCATCTGAATATTGCAAAGTTTAAACGCAACGAGAAGGGCGAAGAGAAACATACCTCCTGCCACTAAATACATCCGGTTCAATATGTTCTTTTCACTGGTCGCCATCCTGAACTTACGGGGTTTCTACTACTTTAATTTTTTTGGGCGGTGTTAAGGATGGTGCCAGCCCCATTGCTTCTACCTTTCGGGTGACCACACTTTCCATTTTAAGCCGGCGCGCCTCAAGCCGGGTATCTACAAACTCACTATGCAACTCTTTAACTTCGGCATTAAGCTGTGCGATATAATGCACTTTCTTGTCTGCCCGGTGCGAACTGCCTATCATAATAATGGCTAAAAAAGACAGGAATAAAATCATACGCCAGTTCTTCATAGCGTCATCGCTAAAAAGAAACTTCCCTTTAAGTATGTTATAAACTCCTTCTTTCACAACCTATAATTTCTCTGCCACGCGCAGTTTTGCGCTGCGTGCGCGGTTATTTCTCTTCAATTCTTCTTTTGACGGCACTATGAGTCCGCCCACTTTTTTAAAGGGAACACTAAAATTCCCAAACATGTCTTTCTCCGGCTCTCCTTCAAACAGGCCATTGCGTATGTATCGTTTCACCAGCCGGTCCTCCAATGAGTGATAAGAGATCAGACTCAATCTTCCACCAGGCTTAAGCATATCCTGAGTTTGTTGCAAAAACTCTTTCAACACCTCAAGCTCTTCATTAACTTCAATACGTATCGCCTGATATACCTGAGCCAATATTTTATGTTCACGCCCGCAAGGCAAAAAGTCCTGTATAGCTTCTTTTAAATCTTCGGTGGTGTCTATGCTTTTCTCCTTGCGCACAGAAACCAGAGTTCTGGCGATTTTTGGCGCATTGCGCAATTCACCATACTGCAACAGAACCCGACTCAAATCTCCCTCTTCATACCCGTTTACCACCTCGTGTGCAGAAAGCCGGGCTTTCTGATTCATCCGCATATCGAGCTTCGCATCAAAACGGGTTGAAAATCCGCGTTCGGCTACATCAAACTGGTGCGACGAAACGCCGAAATCTCCCAATATCCCATCAACCTGAGTTGCACCGTAAAATCTTAAAAAACGTTTCGCAAAGCGAAAATTTTCATTGATCAGCGTAAACCGGTCATCATCTATGGCATTTGTAAGTGCATCAGTATCCTGATCAAAAGCATAAAGTTTTCCCGAAGCGCCGAGATGCTTTAAAATCTCGCGAGAATGCCCTCCACCGCCAAAGGTCACATCTACATACACTCCATCGGGTTTGATATCCAGACCGGCAACACTCTCCTTAAGCAATACGGGGTCATGATAATCCATCTGGAATGCTGTTTTGATCACCCATCACGTCTTCTGCAAGCGCTGCGAAATCCCCATCTTCATTACTTACGGCAGTCTCATAGGCCACTAAATCCCAGATTTCGATAATATTTCCACCAGAGGTCAAAACAATATCTTTATCAATTGACGCAAAAGCGATCAAATCTTTTGGGATTAACAAACGACCCGATGCATCTGCCTCAACCACCTTGACTCCTGCGGTAAACCTGCGAATGAACTCTACATTTTTCTTCACAAAGCGATTCAGGCCGTTTAACTTTTTCATCATCACTTCCCACTCCGCCATTGGCCACAACTCCAGACAGGAATTAAAAACGGAACGCTTCACCACAAAACCTTCCTGCAGCTCTTTTGCCAACTGCTTTTTAAGCGCAGCAGGCATCATGAGCCTTCCTTTGGCGTCAACTTTACACTCGTATGTACCTATCAGGCTGAGCACGA
Organism: uncultured Flavimarina sp.; assembly: GCA_964398145.1. Classification (GTDB taxonomy): domain Bacteria; phylum Bacteroidota; class Bacteroidia; order Flavobacteriales; family Flavobacteriaceae; genus Leeuwenhoekiella. The sequence continues at coordinate 17,332 of CAYNMH010000053.1, forward strand.
ATACAGTAGGTTTTAGGTATTATAACTTCAAATATATAGAATTTATTACCACATTTTCCCACTTTCTACCACTTTGTTGATAAATCCTCCCACTTGTTTATTTTTTTCAATTAAATTGAAGACCTAGAAGCTTGTCTTCAAACCACTTGTTGCGCTGGAAGCCACGTGTTCTTAAAGCCGTTTACAATTTTCGATTTTGTTTTTGGGCTAAATGTCTATATTTGTCACAAAGCGTCTTGCCACCAATTATGAAGCACCAATTAAAAAAAGAGGGGAAATTCACCTATATAGAAGCAGGAGAAGGCACCCCTATCGTAGTTCTTCACGGGCTTATGGGTGGTTTAAGTAATTTTGACGCTGTCATTGACTATTTTTCGGAAAACGGGTACAAAGTTGTCATCCCCGAGCTGCCCCTTTACACGATGCCCCTTATTAAAACCGGGGTGAAAACTTTTGCTAAATACCTCAACGATTTTATCAAGTTTAAAAAATTTGAAAAGGTCATTTTATTAGGGAATTCCCTGGGCGGGCATATTGCCTTGTATCATACCAAATTATATCCGGCCGTGATGCAGGCTCTGGTAATAACAGGAAGTTCAGGTCTTTATGAAAGCGCTATGGGCGAAAGCTATCCTAAGCGGGGAGATTATGATTACATCAAGAAGAAAGCGGAAGATGTGTTTTACGATCCCGCAGTTGCTACCAAAGAAATTGTGGACGAGGTTTATGAAACGGTGAATGACCGAAACAAGCTTATTAAGACTTTGGCAATCGCCAAAAGTGCTATTCGGCATAATATGGCTCAGGATTTACCGCACATGAAAACACCCACGTGTATCATTTGGGGTCGCAATGACAACGTTACCCCTCCCGAGGTAGCAGAAGATTTCAACAAGTTATTACCTGATTCTGACCTGTACTGGATAGATAAATGCGGTCACGCAGCTATGATGGAACGTCCGGAAGAATTTAACAGCATTTTAGCCGACTGGCTAACCAAGCGTAATTTTTAATCTCTAGAGCCATGCCTATTAAATCTGCAGAATTTCTGGTAAGTAATTCTAAGGTATCAAAGTGCCCTAAAAACAGATTTCCTGAATATGCATTTATAGGAAGGTCAAATGTGGGCAAGTCCAGTCTTATCAACATGCTTACTGATCGCAAGAATCTGGCAAAAACCTCAGGCAAACCCGGAAAGACCCAGCTCATCAACCATTTTATCATTAACCAGAGCTGGTATCTGGTCGATTTACCGGGATATGGTTATGCACGGGTTTCCAAAAAAGTCAAGAAAGAGTTTCAGAAATTCATTACCGAATATTTTGAGCAACGCGAACAACTGATTTCTGCCTTTGTACTAATAGATTGCCGTCATGAACCTCAGAGCATCGATCGCGAGTTTATGCATTATCTGGGAGAACGCGAAATCCCGTTTTCGATCATTTTTACCAAAGCCGATAAACTCAAACCCAAAGCACTGGAGCGCAATATCGAAAATTATAAAGCTGCTCTTCTGGAAGGTGCCTGGGCCGAAATGCCCAATTACTTTGTGAGCAGCGCCAGCAATGGAACGGGTAAAGATGAAATTGTAAATTACATTGAAGCTATAAATGATCAGCTTATAGCTGACCAGATTTAGACCGGATTAGTTCAATTAAAGCTTTATCATCAGGTAAGCGATCCAGTTCGTTTTTGTCAATAAAAACTTTAAGATGCTTCTCTTCTTCTGTTAGAACCACCGGAAACCTAAAACTGTTTTTATACTCCGGATATGCTATATTAAACTCATCAATGTGATGAAATTCCATCTCCAGTTCTCCAGACTCTCGGTAAGCCTTCCACTCCGGGCGGATTTTGAAAACGCCATACGTTATGTCACATAAACTGCACGGATAGGTTTTAGGACTTACAATTTTATGAAGGCTATCCAGGTAGGCATTCAGCTTTCCGGAATTGGCGTTGTAAACAAAAATCAGTTTCACCTTTTACTTCTTTAACTCCAGCTTTTCAGCAAAATAATCACAGAAATCCATCATCGTGGCAGCCATTTTTTCATCGTCTGTCGCGCGCTTAAAAGTTTGCGACATACTTACAAGGGTCTGATGAAAAAATACTTTCATCTCATCGACCGGCATATCTTTAGTCCACAAATCAATGCGCGCCGCTTCCTGCTTTTTAGGATCCCAAAGGGCAAGCATCAGGGCTTTAGCCGGTTCATTTTTTACGCCACCGTCAGGGGCATCCCAGCTTATTTTTTCAGGAACACGGTTTTTGTCGAGTTCTACGCTTAGTTTAATTTCGGTTTTCATATTTAGTATCTACGGGGTTTGTAGTTTGCCTGTTTAAAAATTTCGTCAGCCGTTTTCGCCGGAAGCATTTGCAAAGGTATGTTATTGCGCTCCATAAAGGCCTTCACGATCTGCCAGCCAATGTAGCGCCCCAGCCGCGGCGGACTATCGTTATCAAATTCCAAATAAAATTTAGAAAACGGTGCGGGGTTGATAAAGCGGCTTAGCAATTTACTGTCGGTCTCAAAAAGTAGCTTGTTTTCTACAAAATACGTCCAGATATCCTGCTCATTAGCCAGCGCCCATTCATATTCTTCCGGAGTATAGTCGATAATTTCATTTTTAGCTTTAAGCGTCAGCAACTGCTCCATCATATACAGGCGCTTACCATGGTAAATCATTTCATCTATAAACCTTCGATTCCGTTCTCGCTTTACCCATTTGGTCACAAATGCATTGGCTACATCAACATCTATCTGTTCCTTTCTAAAATTTTGTGCGTAAAAACGTTGAATCCCGGTATAAAAGTGATGTTCAGGCCCCAGATAATTGTCAAGACCTATGATGAGCAAACTATCGGTCAGGATCACCGGTGTTCTGAAGGACACATCTGAAGTGACTGTCACCACATCAGGGATATGTGTTTTGGGATAATAGTATTTGATGTGCTTAAATAAATCTTCAAGGGCAAGCGTTTCTTCTGTAAAATCCGGAAATGTCTTTTCAACTTCGGTATTGAGTTCCTGTTGGATGGTGTCTTTTATTTTTTGTTGCCAAAAATCAACCGGGTAATCTCCCGGAAACAGATAAGGATACGTCTGTATCAATGCCGGAAGCGACATTGAATCTACCTCCGCAAACTCCCTGTCAAAACGCTTTACGGTGAGCGAAACAGGGATTTCCGAAATTTCATCCGGAATTTGCACCTCATTTTTACAGCTTATGAAAAATACCGCCTGTAGCACTAAAAAAATGCTAAATAGACCCTGCACCACCGGCTTGCTTCCGTTAAACCTATTTAATTTTAGTAAATTCACCATCATAAAAATTGCGCCGCAAAGGTACTATTTACAAACCACAAATTTCCGTATCCATGCAAACTGAAAAAGTTATTGATCATATTGTAGAATGGCTGAAAACGTACGCTACAAACGCTAATATTTCAGGATTTGTTGTCGGTATCAGCGGCGGAATTGACAGCGCCACAACTTCAAGCCTGTGTGCAAAAACCGGCCTGCGCGTGTTGTGTGTAGAAATGCCCATTCATCAACCTCCCAGTCACGTGACCCGGGCTCAGGAACACATAACTCAGCTCAAACAGCGTTTCGCGAATGTTTCAGATGTTCGGGTAAATCTCACCGATACCTTTGAGACGCTCAAATCTGCCTTACCCCTGGCCTCAGAGAGCGATGACTTATTCCTTTCATTAGCAAATACCCGTGCGCGGCTGCGCATGAGTACCCTGTATTATTTTGCAGGGCTGCACAAATACCTCGTTGCCGGCACAGGAAATAAGGTAGAAGATTTTGGCGTGGGCTTCTATACCAAATATGGTGATGGCGGGGTAGACCTAAGTCCCATTGCCGACCTTATGAAAAGCGAAGTGTATAAGCTTGCCGCAGCGCTGGGAGTTCCCGAAAGCATCCAGAAAGCCAAACCAACAGACGGGTTATGGGGCGACGACCGCAGTGATGAAGACCAAATAGGTGCTACTTACGATGATCTGGAATGGGCTATGAAAGAGGACGAAAAAGGTAAAACTGCTGAAGATTTTGAAGGACACAAGCGCCAGGTTTTTGAGATCTACAAAAGGTTTAATAGGGCTAATAAACATAAGATGGAACCTATTCCGGTTTGCCACATCCCTCAAGATTTGAAGGAATAAGTACATTCATCCTGTAAATTTATTCTTACAGCGAAAAGGATTTGCAGATTAATTCTCAGCTTTTATTTTTGATTAAATAGATACGAATACGTCCCTTATGATCAAATTAACTGTTGCAGACCATCATCCTATAATTATTAATGGGTTGTCCCATATTTTACGCGATACACCCCACGAAATTATAAGCTCCGTAACCGAAGGAAAAAACTTAATTCCTTCTCTGGAAAAGGAGGTGCCAGATCTGGTGATTATGGAAATCGATATGCCCAATTTACAGGGATTATCTGCTATAAAAGAATTGCGCAAACTATTTCCGGGTATTAAGATTATGGTTCTTAGTATTCATCCTGAGGAAATGTATGCGCTTAGTGCAATTAAAGCAGGTGCCATGGGCTATGTTTCCAAAACTGCAAGTGCAGAAATTATTTTGAAAGCTCTGTTACAGGTTGCACGCGGAGGCATTTACCTAAATAACTCGTTGGTTGAGATGCTCTCTAATACCGATCCTTCTAAAAATAATTCTCTCGCTTATCGCTACAAAAAGCTTTCTACACGGGAAACCGAAGTTTTAAATATGCTTTCGGCAGGTAAGCGCAATAAGGATATTGCAGAAACCCTAGATATTAATGAAAAAACGGTAAGTACCTATAAAACACGCCTGCTTAAAAAATTAGATGCACGCAGTCTGGCCGAGCTTATACAACAAGCCCGCCTGCTGCAGACTTCAGATCTTTAAAATATTAGATCACCCGGTTTAAGCGCTGGGCAATGAGCTTATTGAGCTCCTGATAATCTTTTATTTCAACCAGAACGTCGCGTACCGATTCGTTTTGTTCTTTGATAGACTCGGCAAGCTCTTCAATTTTACGGGTGATGTAAAAGCGCCTCAGGTACAAAATGGTTTGAGAAACCATCTGCGGGATGCTGTGCGTTTTAAGCTTTACATAAATCTCCTGGGAATCCCAGCGGTGCAAGCTGTATTTCTCTTCTTCTAAAACTATGTCTGAAATCAGTGCGCCTTCTTCGGGCTCCACACTGTTGATGAACTGGTCAATTTTAAAGCCTTCCTGCTGTTGCATCAGGGCATCGATGAGTCTTTTGTAAAGAACCCTAAACCGTTCATTTGCAAATTCAGTTTCATCTTCCTGTAGATCTAGATAAATCTTTTCGTAAACATCAAGGTCCAGTACTACCGCTTCTTCAACGAGTTCTCCGTCTTCGGTCTCTGTGACAATCACGTCATCAAATGAAACTTTTCGATTTCCGTAGAGCAAAAGCAATTCTATAAGCTTGCGTTCCAGAACAAACTGACGGTCAATTTTTTCAACCTGTTCGTTTTGCACTACCTGCATTTCGCTCTGCGCAGGTTTAGCCTGTTCTTTTGCAGCCTCTTTTTTACCTGCATTGCGTATCTGCGCCAGCGTATTGAACAACACCGCCTCATTGATATCCATAATACGGGCACATTCCTGCACATAGATCTCCCGTTTGATGACATCAGGTATTTTAGAGATACTTTCAACCATATCCCGAACGAGTCCGGCTTTTTTTATAGGATCTCCTGCCGCCTCCTTAACGAGCAGAGATGCTTTATACTGAATGAAATCTTTCGCGTTTTCCTTTAAAAAATCCTCTACTTCAGACAAGGTATGCTTACGCGAAAAACTATCCGGGTCTTCGCCTTCGGGGAACGTACATACTTTGACATTCATCCCCTGCTCTAAAATGAGGTCAATCCCACGGAGTGAAGCACGTTCCCCGGCTGCATCCCCGTCAAAGAGAACGGTGATATTCGGTGTAAGTCGGTTTATAAGTCGAATTTGCTCGGGGGTAAGCGCGGTACCGGAAGAAGAAACCACATTTTCGATACCCAATTGATGCATCTGGATCACATCGGTATACCCTTCTACCAGATAGCAATTGTCTTCTTTGGCAATAGCCTGCTTGGCATAATAAATACCGTAAAGCACTTTCGACTTGTGGTAAATCTCACTTTCAGGACTGTTGAGATACTTTGCAGCCTTTTTATCGTTGGTCAGAATACGCCCCCCAAATCCTAAAACCCGCCCACTTAGCGAATGTATGGGAAACATAACGCGACCCTTAAAACGGTCAAATTGTTTTTCTTCCTTTACAATGGTAAGTCCGGTTTTTTCCAGAAATTCAAGCTTATATCCTTTTCGCAAAGCCTCGCTGGTAAAAGCTTCCCAAGTGTCTGGCGAATAGCCCAATTGAAATTTTCCAATCGTTTCCTCAGTAAACCCGCGCTCCTTGAAGTACGTTAACCCTATGGCTTTACCCTGCTCGCTGTTCAACAGGGTTTTATGAAACCAGTCGCGGGCAAATTCAGACACCACATACATACTTTCGCGCTCGCCTGCGAGTTCCTTTTGCTCATCGCTTTGCTCGGTTTCTTCAACCTCGATATTGTATTTTTTGGCCAGGTATTTTATCGCTTCCGGATACGTAAAATGCTCATGCTCCATCAGGAAAGCCACAGCATTACCACCTTTTCCGCTTGAAAAATCTTTCCAAATCTGCTTCACCGGCGACACCATAAAACTGGGCGTACGCTCATCTGAAAACGGACTTAGTCCTTTAAAATTGGAACCCGACTTTTTTAACTGTACAAAATCACCAATGACCTCCTCTACACGGGCAGTCTCAAATACAGCATCTATGGTAGTTTTTGAAATCAAGAATCGGGTTATTTTTTATCGGTTAATAGTTAATTGGAGTTTGTCTTTTCAATTCCGCTAAAACGAGGTTGCTAATTTACCACAATAAAAACACCTGTACGAAATTAGCCGAACAGGTGTGTAAATGATTTTTTTTAAGGCGTGTGCTGCAAGTACTAGTCCATATCAAAACGCAGACCTACAGAAAAATTACGCTCTTCAATAGGATTGTCTTTAAATATGGGGTTCAGGTCGTACTTTACATACAGCGCGGTATCGCCAAAAGCCAGGTAACCGCTTAAACCGTAAATGAAATTGTTGGTGTTGAAATTTTGCTTGAATTTGTCTTTACGATCATCGCCATTTTCCTCATACTTCAGCTTTTGAATGGTCAATAAATTGAAGCCGGCGTAACCCCCTAAACCAAGCTTAAATTGATCTTTGGTTGAATATCTAATATAATTCTCCCCGGTGCGCTTTGTAGAAGGTCCAATCTCAAAATGTACTGGAAATACGAGATGATCCATTCTAAATTTGGATTTATCCAGATCAAGTGGAAATGTTTCTAAAATCGTCTGGTCACCATTTTCTACAAAATATTGATTATCATCTAGTTTTAGTCCGTTGAACATGAAGCTAAAACCATATTTTAAGCGCAGAAAATTAGTGTTATCAAATACGCGGGTTTTCCAGGCGATACCTAGCTCAAAGAATCGGCTCCCTCCTATTTTATAAGGCGAATCATTGAGGGAACGCCCATCGCTAAGTGCATTGTTAAAACCGATTCCCAATACAAGATCTGAAGTAGTACGACGATCGTAAACAATTTCGTCATCCTCTTTTCCTAAAGTCAGTTTTTCCTTTCCTATAAAAATTCCGAAAACCGACTCGTCCTCAACAAATTCTTCATTGCGCTCGAGCAGATCGATCTTGCTTTCAATGATCGCCAGTTTGTCTTCTATGTTCCGGGCGTGCTTGGTGGCTGCTTCTTTTTTGAGCAGATTAGCCTCCTCCTCGGTTATTTCACCGTTTTCATAGCGTTTGTTAAACGCTAAAACTTCGATTTTCAGCGCCTGCTTCTCATCGATAAAGACCTGTTCTTTCTGGGCATTCAACTGCCCAATGGTTTCTGCCTTAGAG
>CAYNMH010000054.1:0-3928 GCA_964398145.1 uncultured Flavimarina sp.
CTCAACCAAAACGAGTCTGACGCCTGGAAAAAACTCCTGAGTGTGATGACGCACGAGATTATGAACAGCATCGCGCCCATCTCATCACTCGCTGAAACTCTGCAACAGCATATTCAGGCGCATCAGGAAGATAAAGAAGCCCATATTCTAGAATTAGATGACCTCAACGCGGGCATCAGCAGCATTAAAAAACGCAGCGAAGGCCTGATGAAATTTGCAAAAACCTATCGTAGCCTGAGTAAAGTCACGCATCTCAATCTGGAAACGGTTAAGGTAAACGAACTCTTTAAAAGCATTAGCGACCTGATGCAACCTTCACTGGCAGACAAGCCGGTCGTGCTTCAGTTTAAAACGGAAAACCCGGAAATGGTTTTCGAGATTGACAGCTATCTCATTGAGCAGGTGTTGATCAACCTGATCCTTAATGCTATTGATGCAACACAGGAGGCTGAAAAGCCGAAAATCGTAGTCACGGCTTCTCAAAACAGCAAAGGCAGGGTACAAATTCAAGTACGCGACAACGGCAGCGGCATCCCGGAAGAAATACGGGAAAGTATTTTTATTCCGTTCTTCAGTACTAAAAAAACCGGAAGTGGCATTGGCCTCAGCCTCAGCAAGCAGATTATGACGCTGCATAAAGGTAAAATTCAGCTTAAAAGCGATGCCGAGAACGGGACTGAGTTTACGCTGGTGTTTTAGGGTTATTTAGGCAATTCGGGATATTTAAAATGTTCCGATATAATTTGTTCTTTTTCTGCATTTAAATATTCTACAAAACCTTTGGCTACGGGCGAAAGATTTTTAGCCTGCAACCAGACCAGATTCCAGAATGTGCTTATGGGTAAACCGGCTACCGGAATGATTTTTAAACGTTTACTGAGCAACTCATCACGCAGACCTATTACCGGCATTATGGAGCAACCCAGACCGGCAAGTACAGCCTGTTTCACCGCTTCGTTTGAGGTTAGTTCCATTTTTTTGGCAATGCTAAACTTGCGCTGAGCTATAAAATTTTCCATTGCGTTGCGGGTAGCCGAACCGTATTCCCGGTAAATGAGCGGAGTTTTCTCAAAAAGTACTTCGCCAGAAGTACTTTCAGCAATATCCAGATCGCTGCTGGCCACATAATACAGTCTGTTCTGCATCAGTGAGATACTATTGATTTTCAGTTTATCGGGTAAAACCGAAACCAGCGCGAAGTCAACGGCATTGCGCTCCAGGCTTTCAATCACCAGGGATTTATTGGTCACATCCATAACCAAATCGATCCCGGGATTTTTTCGCAGAAAACCCGAAAGGAAAAAAGGCATCACGTATTTACCGGTAGAAGCCACCGAAATGGTCAGTTTTCCAGAGAGCTCCCCTTGAAAAGCCTGGGTTTTGTAATTGATCGCCTCTAATTCTGTTAAAATTTTAGACACCGTACGGGCGATTTCCATTCCAAAATCGGTTATATAAAGCTGCCTCCCCACCACTTCAGTGAGTGCAATAGGAAACTGTTCCTGAAAATTCTTAAGTTGAATAGATACAGCAGGTTGCGTGAGATGCAATTCTTCAGAAGCTTTGGTAATACTTTTGAGTTCGGCGATTTTCTGAAAGATCTGAAGTTGATGAAGGGTATAATTCATAAATAGTTTTAATGCATCAAATAACAAATATAAATAAAAATTAATGCCTTAAATGTCCCACCTTTGCACTACCATTGAACCGTATTCTTAACATTCGCCTATGAAAATCGAAAAAGACACGCCTGAATCTACTCCAACACAAACGCTGCAGCTCATTGACGGGACATTTACGCCCGGCGAAGCCGCTACCGTTATTCTTAATCTGATCGATGAAAAAATCAATTTTCATAAAATTAGAAAATTACAAATGTGGGAAAAAGACCATACTATGAATGGCGATACGATTAATGCACGCATTGCAGCTCTTGAAGCTGAAAAATCAAAGGCTCAGGAATTATTTCAAAAATTGTCTGACACAGACCGACTTCAGGTAGATGGTGCCATTAAAATAACTATTCTCTAAGAGTTAAAGCTCAAATACCGGTTTCTCAATTAACGAAACTTCACAAAAATCGATTAACTTCCTCAGATGAATATACACACTCCGCAGTATAAACACGCTCTCAAGCTAAACTCTGGCCCCTCTGTAAAAAGCAATGGAGCCGCGCGTTTCGTAAGCTTACTCTTATGGTTGATTTTTATAGCCAACCTCGCCGGACTCATTTTTAAAGCAAACTCGCCCTTGCATATCAAGGCTGGTAGTTTTATCGTCTTCAATCATTTCAGCCTTTTAATATGGACTACAGTAACCTTCTTTGGGGCAGTGGTGAGCACCTACGCGGCAAATTACCTGAAGGGTTTCCGGTATCACACCAGGTTTATGCTGCTCACACTGGCCTTTACCGCAACTGTAATGCTTCTGGTTGTGGCCAATCATCTGGGGCTTTTATTAGGTAGCTGGATACTTATGGGTGTACTTATGTCCCGGTTAATAGGTATTAATAAAGACTGGGCAGAAGCCCGGGCTGCATCACGCTTCACACTAAGTTATTTTCTTACCGGCAGTTTATTTCTAGGGATAGCTATTATAGGTCTGGCTCTCTATACGGGTCAAAAAACACTGTATGGTCTTTCGGCCAGTGTGGTTGCCCTGCCTAAATACGTTACGCTTCCGGCTGCGCTGTTTATCATTCTGGCAGCTTTGGTACAATCTGCAATTTACCCCTTCCACCGCTGGTTGATGAGCGCGATGACCGCGCCTACCCCCGCTTCGGCATTGATGCACGCGGGCTTTGTAAACGGCTCGGGTATCCTCCTTACGCTTTTTGCAACCGTACTCCTGGCTTCCAATACCCTTACCCTGCTTTTTATTATAGGAGGTCTTACTGCGATCATTGCTCAGTTTGCCAAATTACTCCAGGTGCACGTTAAACATAAACTGGCCTGTTCTACCATCGCTCAAATGGGTTTTATGATTATGCAATGTGGGCTCGGTTTTTTCAACGCGGCTATCGCACACCTCATCCTTCACGGATTTTATAAAGCTTACCTCTTTCTGTCTTCGGGTGAAGAAATTGAGCAGACCACCCCTGAAAAACCCGATTACCTGCACATAAAACCCCTGCAGGCAGTTATCGTCCTGATTTTTGGTATCCTGGGAGCGCTGCTTTTTGCAGTCCTCACCGGTAAAGGTCTTAACCTCAACAGCAGTGTGTTTTTAACGCTTATTGTCGCCATCACAGTGGGCCAGGCCACGTATAACATTGTGAAAGAACAGCGCCTTAGTACCCTGCAAAAAGTGATTATTCCTCCGGTATTATTTTTCCTAGGGATTGGTGCCTATGCGCTTATGTATAACGGCATCACGTTCCTGATGCGCGACCTGCCCAAACCAGAACAGGCCCTACCCCTCTCCTGGCCGCAAGTTATCTTTTGTATTATCTTTTTGATCGGGTTCTTCTCTATGAAACTGGGTCTCTATCACAAACTGCCGTGGCTGTATGTAAAGTTGCTCAACCATACACAGCCCTATAAAAAATCTGTTTTGCTCTCTAAATCAAAATAATTATGAATCTACAACTGGCTCAACTCATCAACAAGGCGGCTCGTAGCATAGGCAATACCTGGCCGCTCTACACTTTTGTAGCTTCAAACCCACTATCTGGTTTGGAGGACCTCCATTTTAAGAAAGCCGGTCTTTTAGCCGGGGATTACCGCGCGGCGAAAGCGTTTCCTAGTGCCAGTATGTTTCGAAATGCCTTAGAAAACGGAGCAATTGACACCCAAATTCTTTCTAAAATCCTAAGGAAAAAGGGTTTTGAGAAGCCGGTTGAAAATTATTTGAAGAATCTGGAAGCGCAACACCGTATAGAGACCGAAAATCCCTATCAGGAGCTTGACCGCATTATGGTAAAGTGGCT
>CAYNMH010000054.1:4028-20290 GCA_964398145.1 uncultured Flavimarina sp.
TGGGTGGGTTATATCAGGCAGCGGGTGCAGTCTGCTTCAGACTGGCAACAGGAGTTCCCGATGAATCTGGAAGATTACCTGGCCGCCCGTCTATGGACCTGTCGCCAATTGGGACTTCCTCTTTTGATGAAACAAGAACAAAACACAAAAGAAGATACCGCTTCGCAATTGCAATACCTGTGGCTAAAAGCCTGGGAACGCAGCTGGCAAAACAAACTCATCAGCACCCTTAAAGAAGCTTCGGCAGATGCAATCCCTGGTTCCGGGGAAACCACTCCTGATGCCCAACTGGTTTTTTGTATTGACACCCGTTCCGAAGCCATACGCAGGCATATTGAAGCTCAGGGTGCCTATAAAACTTTTGGCTATGCCGGTTTCTTTGGCATCGCAATGGATTATGAGAGCACCCGCGATGGAATCACTCGAAAATCCTGCCCTCCCATTGTAGATTCAGCCTATAAAGTCACGGAAAAGCCACAGGATATCAGGGCTTTTAACCACTATCAAAAAAAGAATAACCTAAAGGAATTCAAGGAATATGCCTTTAAGCGTATGAAAAATATGCTCCCTTCTGCATTTGGTTTTGTAGAAGGTTCGGGCTTGTTTTACGGTTTGGCTCTCCTGGGTCGCACGCTCATCCCGGCAACACTTTATTCCCGTAAAAAGCAGAATGCGAACGAGGTTGAATCATGCTGTGAACCCACCCTGCACAAAATGGAGCACCAGCACGAACCTCAACTCAACATCAGTCTAACCGAAAAAACGATTTTGGTAAAAAATGCCTTTGACCTGATGGGATGGACCCATTTTGCACCGCTGGTAATTTTTGCCGGGCACGGCAGCCACTCGGCTAACAACCCCTTTAGCTCCAGTCTCGATTGTGGTGCCTGTGCCGCCAGCCCCGGCAGACATAACGCCCGGATGCTGGCTTTACTCGCCAATTTACCCGAAGTGCGCGAGGAACTTAAAAACACCCACGGAATTCACATTCCGGAAGACACCCTCTTCATTGGTGCGGAGCATAATACCACGACAAACTCGATAATTTTGTTTGACAAGGCCGCCACAGCAGCGCAGCAAAAGCGCATCAATGCTCTTAAAGCTGATTTAGAAAAAACTCAGCAGAGCATCAATGCCGAAAATCTTTCTACGAGTAACACCAGGCTCAAAGCTTTTAGAAAGGCCCATAACTGGAGTGAAACCCGCCCGGAATGGGGATTGTCTAAAAATGCCGGTTTTATTGTAGGTCCGCGGGAGCTTACTCAAAATATGGACCTCGACGGGCAGTGCTTTTTGCATTCCTATGACTGGCAAAAAGATCCTGAAGGTAACGCCCTTGAAGCCATCATGAAAGGTCCGATGACCGTAACTCAATGGATCAACAATCACTATTACTTCTCTGCGGTTGACAATGAGCAGTATGGCGGCGGCTCTAAAATCACACACAACATCACCGGTAAATTTGGTGTCGTGCAGGGTAATGGCGGCGATTTAAAAGTAGGTTTACCCCTGCAATCACTCTTTAAGTCGGATGAGGAGCTTTACCATTTACCTCTAAGACTTTCAGTATTGATACAGGCGCCCGTATCACGGGTCGCTCAAATCCTGACTGCTAACCCCCAACTGAAAATGTTGCTAGACCATAAATGGATTCACCTCTTAGTGATGGACCCACAGCAGGAAAACGAGGTATTCCGCTATGGTAAAGGGATGAGCTGGAAACCTGTTCAAAAGGATTTCATACAGAAGAAAAAAAGAGAACTTTTAAAAAACTCGTAGTCTATAAAACTCCTATTTAGCCTGAAATACCGGGTTCAGGTTACAGGTTTCTCATTATTTACTCCAGACAAAGTGGATTATTTTTCCAGAATTCCAAAAGGATAACTGCAGATGTCCCTTCAATTATTATAAAGTCCTAGCCTTATTTACATTAGAAAATTCTTTAGTTTGCCGGTGCCTAACTGGTCATACTATGAAAATCAATAAGAGCCTATTTTTAATCGCAGGACCTCTGCTTTTTGTAATTCTTCAGCTTCTGGGCGCACCCGAAGGTATGCCCGAACCTGCTTATGACGTATTATCTGCAACGGTTTGGATCGCTTTATGGTGGGTTACCGAGGCAGTACCCATCGCCGTGACCGCTTTATTACCCATTGTTCTTTTTCCCCTTACAGGAGCTTTAGACCTCTCAACCACCACCGCTTCATACGGTCATAAATACATTTTTCTCTATATGGGAGGTTTTATTCTGGCCATCGCCATTGAGAAATGGAACCTGCATAAACGAATCGCCCTACAGATCATCAGGTTAATAGGAACCAATGTCAAGAAAATCATTCTGGGCTTTATGGTAGCGACAGCCTTTTTATCGATGTGGATTTCCAATACGGCCACTTCGGTGATGATGCTCCCCATAGGGATGTCTATCGTTTCTCAGCTCAAGGACAACCCTGCCACACAGCAAGATGAACATAAGATTTTTGGCAAAGCCCTGATGCTGAGTATCGCGTATAGTGCGTCCATTGGCGGTATGGCGACACTTATAGGCACGCCGCCCAACCTGGTTTTCGCAGGTTACATTCAGGAGGTGTATGGTATTGAAATTTCGTTTGTGAAATGGCTTATCTTCGGTTTGCCCATTTCCATACTTTTGCTTTTTGTAGCCTGGTATTATCTGGTAAACATCGCCTTTACCTTTGAGCAAAAGGAATTTCCGGGAGGAAAGGCCGAAATACAAAAACTCATCACCCAGCTGGGACCCATATCCCGGGAAGAAAAAATCGTGCTTACCGTGTTTGTACTCACAGCGCTTTGCTGGATTACGCGTTCCTTTTTACTGGAACCACTTCTACCCGGTATAGACGATACCATTATCGCGATGATTGCCGGGATTACCTTATTTACGCTGAGTGCAGGCGAGTCGGGAAAACGCATTCTCAACTGGAAAGAAGCCGTAAAAATGCCCTGGGGCATCATTCTACTTTTTGGTGGCGGGATGGCGCTGGCTTCAGGGTTTGAAGTGACCGGTCTGGCCGAATGGTTTGGCGTAAAGATCACCCTACTCGATACCTTGCCGCTCTTACTCCTGGTTTTTATTGTGATCTTCTGCGTGAATTTTATCACCGAACTCACTTCAAATCTGGCTACCACGGCGATGTTGTTGCCAATTCTTGCGCCCATTGCACTTAAACTGGACCTCAATCCTTATATGCTTCTGGTAGCCACGACTGTCGCAGCCTCCTGTGCTTTTATGCTTCCGGTGGCCACACCGCCTAATGCGGTGGTCTTTGGCTCGGGCTATCTGCGCATTCCCGATATGGTCAAATCGGGGCTTTGGATGAATCTCATCTCAATCGTTCTGCTTACGGCAATGGTCTATTTTGCCCTTCCGCTGCTTTGGGACTTTGATCCTTTTGGCTTTAGCCAAAAGTTTATCATCGAAAATCCTTAAACCGAAAAAGCCTCTGTTCAGCTTGAAAAGAGGCTTTTGTGAGCTAAGCCAGAGGGAATTTATAACGTATAATTTAAATGCAGCCCCAGGCGATAGCGCGCTTCTACCCCGCCATCATTTAAATGCTGCGTCACCGGAAGCATCAGATTAATCCCTGCACTCATTTTTTTGATGCTGATTTCGGTACCCAGACGCCCAAAAAGCACCGAGCCCGCAGTATCGGTTACAGGAAGACCGAAGCTTTCGTTTTCCTGATACACTTCGCCCGAAAGTCCCACAAAGGGAATGATTCGGTCAATCTTCAGCGTGTTGTACACCTTAGAAAGGTTTATCCCGTAGGTAAACTGATCCCCAAAATGGTACTCTTTTTTGTTTTCCGTCTTTAACGTATAGATACCCATAAGACCCAGACCCCAGTTTTTATAGCCCACCGAATAGTTTACCGCCGCAATATAATCCCAACTGCCGGTCCCCACCTGAAAACTGGGGTTCACACTGCCTTCATTATTGGCACGGTCGTAAGCGCCCAGGGGCAGTTTGATACCGCCACCCACTTCCAGACTGTGTTTGTATGTGGTTTGCTGGCTGGCGTACATCCCGTCCATTTTCGGTTTTACCAGCGTATAAAATGCAAGCAGACTCACATCGCCCAAACCCGAAATTTCCTGAGTACGCCCGTCATTAAATTCCCGGTTGTGAAACTGATACGGTACCAGAGCCGTGAGGCTCAACTTTTCAGTAAGTGGGAGTTTTGTCCAAAGCTGTAGTGTATTGAAATGCTCCTCAACCCAGGGCGAATTGTTGAAAATCCCGTCTCTGGAGCGGTAGCTCTGATAGATATAGCGCAGCCCTATAAAATTCTCATTGCCTACGGTGCCGTACCCCATACCGCCGCCGGTGCTTCCGCAACCGCAAAAATCGCAATCTTCATAATCGTATTTGTAAAACGGATTGATTTCAGAATCTAGATTTATGGATTCATAAGGGCTTCCTTCAGCTTGCGCCAAATAACCCATTGCTAAAAACAGTATTAAAAAAATAGTGTGTTTCATAGTCCTTGTTTTAGTATTCTGCAAAACGTGCGTCTTCCAGAAAATCGGTATCGGTCAGGGTATTTAAAAAGGTGATCAATGCTTCCTGCTCGGCTGCACTGAGGGCAATCCCTAACCTGTTTTTTTGTTTTAAAAGGGGGTCGAGTGTTGGGGAATCCTGCACTCCGCTGTTGTAAAAATTCAGCACCGACTGTAAACTGCCAAAACGCCCATCGTGCATATACGGGGCGGTAATCGCCACATTGCGCAGGCTGGGCACTTTAAATTTGTAGTTGTCTGCGGCACTGCCGCTCACTTCTGCCCGACCCAGATCGTTGATGCCGGGATACGGAGGCAAACCATTATTCCTAAACGAATGATCGGTAAACAAATCGGTTTTATGGCAAGTGGCACATTTGTTCTCAAAAATTGCGAGTCCTTTTTTTTCCAACGTCGAAAATTCACCGCCGGGTTCGTTACGCACGTATTTGTCGTATTTGGAATTGGCCGAAATCATCATCACCATAAACTGCGAAAGTGCTTTCAGGAAGTTTTCGTTATTAACTTCACCATCTTCAAATGCGGAAGCAAACAGCCGTTGATACTCGCTGTCGGTCTGCAATTTCCCCAGCACCCCGGTCATAGTTTCGCCCATTTCCACTTCATTGGTAATGGGAATGATGGCAAACAAATCGAGATGAGAAGTCGCTCCGTCCCAGGCAAATTCGGTCTGAAATGCCATATTTTGAATAGCAGGCGCATTGCGTGTGCCTTCCAGATCGTCAATACCATGGCTAAACTGATGCCCATGGTGGGTAAAGGCAAACCGCTGCTCATGGCAAAATCCGCAGGAGATAAATCCGTTTGCCGACAGCTTCCCATCGTAAAACAGCTTTTTACCCAGCTCAAACCCGTTTTGGGTCACCGGGTTTTTCGTCAAATTATAAGCCATAGCCGGAAAATTTGCCGGCACCTGTACTTCAAGATTTTCATCAAGCCGCACATAGGCATCATCATCTTTGCTACAAGCCATGGCAATTACTGCTACCAGCACCAGGCTTAAGCTTTTTATAAACGCTCTTTTCATAGTAAAAAAGCAGGTACGGGTAAGGTACCCGTACCCGACTTTCATTTTAATGAGCTACGTTTTCGCCGTTATGCACGTGATCTACCCGAAACATACCGGTAGTATTAACAGCAATCTGCGGACTTTTAACTTCGTCCACCATGACCACCGCTTTTTCAGAAAGGAGAATTTTGGTATTCCCATCCAGTATTTTATTGGCATCTACCTCAAAATGTAACACCGGACTCAAAGCATCACTTACCAGCGCCGCTGTAGGCATCTCTACGGTTACTTCCTTGTAATTATCCAGGCTGCTGCCGTGACTTCCCATATGTATTTTAAAGTCGGTAGCCGTGGTAACAGTTGGGGAAGTGAAGCTGCCTTCAAAATTCAGGAACTTGTAACCGGCCTGCCATGACCACATCATTTCGGTCTCTTCTGCAACCTGTAGAAAATCGCCCTGGCCTTCGGCACCCTGAAGGTACTTTTCCTGATCTACGCCCACGCCAAAACGAACCGCGACATATTCTCCTGCCGGGATGTTTTGGAGCATGACTTCGGTCATTTCCTCTTCTTCAGAGATTACAAAATAACCAGCATCTTTAGGATACGTGTATTCGTTTCCTTCGGCATCGATGAGCACAAAATTGCTCACGATGTAGTTAAACCGGTTAATGGTAAGCGTCTCGTTATTGCCGTTAACATAGGTTGAAGTCCCTAAAAGCAGGTCATCCCCATTGACGCTGTTGTCAAATTCAATCGTCAGATTGTTTTCGCCGCTTAGGTTTTGGGTTGCATCATCATCAGATGAGCACGAGGCCAGGCTTAGGCCAAGTATTAAAAATAGGTATTGGGTTTTCTGTAAAAATTTCATCTGTTTTGTTTTTTATTAAAATAAGACATAGAGGTGCTAAGGTCTGCTGACCTTTAGCGCATTGAACATGGCCAATTCAGGGAATTATGCGTGTTCGTTATTACAAAACAATACAGAAATGGGTGGGCGAAAGACTTCGGCATCATAGCCTTTAGGAGCAAAAACCAGATATCTGAAAAAGCGTTTCTTTTCCGGAGTAACCGACTTTTGATCTAAATCGTAGTTGGTTTTGGGTTCTGCGAAAAAAGTAAAGCCTATTTGCAGACTGCTTTTAAGCCCTTGCTGTGCGGCATCTTTCTTACGCGAAGCTTCTTCTGCCAGGGCCTGCATCAAATAACAGCGTCCGTTGCACTCCAGCTCCGGCCGGTCGCGATTAACGCATAATTCTTCTACGATATAATCGTAATTTAAAGCATAATCAAGCACCGGCAATACGGGCCGTATAAAAACAAATAGCGCGAAAAGGGTGCTTAGCAGCCTGAGCATAGTCTTCTACTTCAAGAGTTCTTTGGATTTTGCTATGCAGTTTTCGGTAAGGTCGCGCAGTTCTTTAACCTCCCGAAGCTCTTCCTGTAAACCGGTGATAGCAGTCTCCAATTGCTCCGGGCTCATTTCGGCTACAGGCACCCGGTCCTTTACATAGGTATCGGTAAAGCTGTGCATCCAGGTCATCATCACACTGTCGGCTTTATTGGCCTGCTCTAGCAGCTCCTGTTTTTGCGGAGTAAGTGCAATGGAGTCTTCAGCTTTTAAATCGGACTGAATCTCAGAAATGGCCGTCATTTGTGGCATGAGTTGGTCGTGAATGCCGATTACTTCGGCAAACAAGGCGTTGTATTGATCCCGCTGTTCAGCATGGTCATCACAGGCAACAAGTGTGCAGATAAACATACCAAACCCGAGAACGTATTTAAATATGTTCATGGATATAGTTATTTAATTAAAACGAAAATAAAGGTCGATTCAATTAAATAATGGGCGGGCGGAAAAGGCTTTGCAGGTGTTGGCGTCCGCCGGAAGTACGAAATATGGGGAATCTCTTTAGTGTCGTTTCTTCAAAACCGATAACAACAGGTTGCTCGGTAGTCCAGTTTACTAAAGGAAGTAATTCAATAGTTGAAGTACTGCTTTTCTTTTTTTGGGAATTTTCCTTTTCGGAAGCTTCGGCAAGGGCTTTCATAAGATAGCATTTACCATTGCATTCCAGTTTAGGCTTGTCTTTGTTTTCACAAAGCACGGTACTGATGTATTCGTAATCCAAAGCATACTCAAGATACGGGAAACCCGGTCTCAGGAATAACAGCACTGCAAAAACGACTATCAGATTTTTCACGTTGCAAAAATAAAACAAAAGAAAAGGCTTGAGCTGTAAAGGTTGCACTTTAACGTTGAGCCCGGGTACAATTCTGTAAGTTTATTTTTAAGAAATTTTCTAGACTCAGGACACGCTTCGAAAAATGAAATTTATATAAAAAAAAGCTCCCGGTAAACCCGGGAGCTTTCTCGTTTAATTCAGTCATCTGAAGTCTTAGAACGCTCCAATAAAATGACTGCCCGTTGCATTGACTAATTCTGCCCCTTTGGTAACCGCACCGGTTTCGGTGTCGATTACGTAAATATTTCCATTTTGACCCACCGGAGCCTGAGTTACATAGATGTCAGTTCCATCTACGGCAAAGCCCTGGTACTGGAATAGATAAAAATCAGGATCGTAAGGGATATCGGTGATTTTCTGAGCAGTTCTGGCTTCTAAATCTACCAGAGCGAAATACCCCTGAGCTCCTGCGACCCCTTCTGCAGAACCCGCATGACGGTAAGCCAGAACTGCTTTCCCGTTTGCAGCCGGTCTCCAGGCTAAGATGTAAGCATCTTCTACACCCAGGGCTTCATCAAGACTGAATACATACGAGTCATCGTACTCGTTATCTGCGCCTATTTTTAAAATGTGTGAGCCATTAGGATCTCCCTGATTGGCCTGATAGACAGCTCCATTGTATTCAAACGCATTGATGCTTCGGTAGCCGTTTGTATTTCCGATCCCTACTCCTGAAGTGATCACTTTTGGGTTGGTTAAGGATGGATAATCCAAAACAATTGATTTGGAAGCCAGGATTTCTGCGTTGCTATCGTTTTCTGCTGTTTCGGGATTTACTTTTCTAACTTGCGCACCTATGTATAATTTATCACCGGCAGCATTCAGCGTGGGCATATCAATTCTTGAAATATAATAACCCAGGGCTTCTTCTTCCGCAGAAAGGGGCACGCTATGTTCCTGAAATTCTAAAATTTGGGAGTTTACCAAATCTAAGGTTACAATAGCCATTTTAGCATCGGTACGCACGTAGAAATCGTCGGTTTCATCTTCCGGAGTGCCGTTATCGTTAAACTGATTTTCCGTAGAAATGAATACGGCAGCACCGGTTTTATCGCCGTCAAATAATTTAATCCATCGGGGTGCAGAACCTACATAGGGTGCAATGCTGATTTCAGAACCGGTTTGCTCAAAATTCTTACCGCCATTTACCGTGTACTTGGTGTAATTTCCTCCGGTATCCCCGGCATAACTGATGTTGAAGATGGTAGAACCATCTTCAGAAGCCTGCAACCTTGCAGTTCGGTTTGAGGGAACGATAAACCCGTTGTTGAAGGGATCTATTGAGAAATCGGGATCCTGAGCCTGTTCACGGCTTACCGAATAAATCAAGGTGCCACCGTTTCCATCCCCGGGATTAGCACCCATATTTGCGGCTGCGATGGTAATCCAGCGCGTGGTATCGTCTGGGTCTGTGATAACTTCTGTTCCTTCGCCATCATCGGGACTGCAGGAGGTTATGAGTAAAGTACCCAGTATAGCTAAGGCAAGCGTCTTAAAATTCAGAAATGTTCGTTTCATGGTTTAGTGTATTAGGATTCTAAAATTTATTGATTGAATAATTAAGTTTTAAATAGAAGGCGCGTCCCGGTTTTTGCACCCGGAGATTGTCATAAACCGGTTTGTCAAAAATATTTTTGACATCAAAACTGAGTACAAAGCGCCTGTTGGGAAAAAAATAGCTGAGCCCTACATCCTGAGCCAGTTGCGTGGGAACTTTAAAAAAGTCATACCCCCCGGTATTGGTTCCAATAGGACTTAAGTAGAAAAATTCATCGGTAAAATACAGAGTATAAAACAGGTCTAAGCGCGATTGATTTTGAATCAGATTTTTAAACGAATAGCTCAGGTTTCCATTCATAGTAAAAAATGGTGTATTGGGGACGGCTCGTTCCACGCCCTGGCTATCAACGGTTAAATCAAATTTTGAAATATTAAAGTTTGCTCGTAGCCGGTCGTCGTAAGCATAATTTAATTCGGCATCAAAGCCCTTTGAAGTACCGCTTCCCTGATTGACGTAGAAAATCACATCTTCATTTACATTTAAAGAGGTTTCAATAGGCAGCCCTATACGATCTTTGATATTACGGGTGAACAAATTACCTGAAAAAGTGAATTGATGCTTGCTTAAACGGAAGCTACCCAATCGAAATCCCAGGTTGAAATTTTCACTTTTTTCGGGATTAATCCCTGAGTTAGGCAGGACATTATCCCCATCATTACCAAATATTTCAGTCTCATTCGGAAGCCTTACTGCCTTTTCTGCAGAAGCTAACACGAATACTTCGGGGGTAATCGCATAGGATGCAGCAAAACCATACCCGTCAAAGATTTTGTTACTGCTTACCACTTCGTCTATAACAATTGGGTTGCCCTCGGCATCTTCACCAAGTGCAGGATCTTTACTGATTGTTTTTTGCTGATAATACTTGTAAAATAAATTGGCTTTTAAACGACTGTTAAAGGCATTCACCTCATACGTCCAGGAGAGGATATTTTTATGCAGATCACGGGTGCCTACAAAAGTGTTTTCTAACAGCGAGCGCAAGACATCACTGTCTTTTCGGTCAATGCCGCTATATACATGATTGAACAGCAGTTTATGATTTTCATTAAAAGCATACGAAAGATCAGATCGTATAGATGCTACGTTTCGGTCTATTTTTAAAAGTGTAGGTCCGCCTTCCTGTTGCGAGCCCCAGGTATATTCATATTCGTTACCTCTAAAATCAATAGCCCGCTCTCCGTTCCAGGCGTAAGCTGCGGCAACGGTATCGTTTAACTGTCGGTTGCGTTTACCGTAGTAGCCGTTTACATTCAAAGCCAAACCTTTGGTAAACAGGTCCTTTTTTTGATAGGTTAAATTGGCCAAAGCCACAGCAGACTCGGTAAATCGGCCTTTGTAAGGCATTTTGGTCTGAAAAGCGCCGTGCTGTATTTCATTGTAATCATCAGATCCTGTGAACCCGAGGTAAAACTGATCGGCCCAGCTCACATCAGTGTATCCCGCCTGTACAAGTCCTCCCGTTGAGCGGTAGGCATCATAAAACCTGCGCCCTGTAATACGGGTTTCCTGGCCTCCCAAGCCGGTTATTACAATATTGCGACCACTTACTTCATAATCGTTATCTGAGTAGTTATGAAAACCGGAAGCCTTAATGGTAAATCCCGATTTATCAAAACGGTAAAGTCCGGTTAGGTTAGCCTGCAGGGTATTAAAAGAACCGTAGGATACCGAAGCATTGAGATTGGTTCCTGTAGATTTATCGAGCACAATATTTATGGCCCCGCCCAGGGCATCATCGGCCAGATAACCCGGCACCACGCCCTTAAAGACCTCAATTCGCTGAATCATGGAAGGCGGAATGCTGTTTAGATTAAAGGAAGATCCAAAAGTCGAGATGGGTATACCATCAATAAAAATACGAACGGCACTTCCTGACAATCCGTTAAGACTGTATTGCACGTCTGAACCCAAACCACCGTTTTGCCGAATTTTAACCCCAACCGTAGTATTCAACAGTTCGTTAGTTTGAATGTTGCGACGTCCCGCTTCTTCGGTGCTGACTACATTTACGGCAAACCCCTTTTTCTCCATTTGGGTTTTAATGGACTCTGCACGTATAGCTACCTCGTCCAGCTCATAGTCTGAATCATTATTAAGTTTAATATCGTGAAGCAGGTCGTGATTTTTGATAACGACCTGATCAAAACCGATGAAGTTTCCGCTAGCGATTTCGAGGGTAAAAGTTCCTGAGGGTAAATCGAGAAAGCTATAGAACCCGGCAGTATTGGTGGTCGATTCGCGGGTGATTCTTCCCCCAGTAAGTGTAATCTGTGCTTCGGTAACCAGATAGCCATTGGCATCCTTGATTACGCCGCTAAGCGTATACTGAGCGCTAAGCACCTGCGAAAAAAAGATCAAAAAAAGAAAAAGTTGTTGCCTCATTACTTGGATATGGATGGCAAAACTATACTTATTTAGATTAATTACAAATAGAATACTAAGTTTATTTGTAATTAATCTAAATATACTTAGCAGAAAAATAGGTTACAGCTATTGACTAAAGCATTTATTCTACTATCTAGATTTACTTAGAAGAGGCAAGAAGTTATTCGGTTATTTAAAATAGCTACGCCGAAGTGGGTAAACGGGCTTTATCTGTAAAACCGAATTTGACAAAATAGAAGAGTATGAGGAATCAGAACCCTGGTCACCTGCTGAGGTTAAGGATATTTAGAGTGAATTGCATGTACACTCAGTAAGAAAAGATTACACCCCTTCCCACAACTGAGATAAAGCATCACGATTAGTGATTTTGATGCGTTTTCCTTCCGTTTTAATGAGCCCTTCTTTTTTAAATTTTGCCAGGGTGCGGATGCACAATTCAGTGGCGGTGCCCACCACATCTGCGATATCATTTCGCGACAGCACCAGGCTCAGGTATCCATCTACATCGGTACCAAAATGCCTATCCAGATACAACAGAATCCCGGCAAGGCGTTGATTGACCGTTTTCTGTGCCATTTCTACAATCACATCGTCGGCCAACTTGAGTTCGCGGGCCATATTTTTAAGCAAAGCCTGAATAAACTCCGGATTTTTTGAAAGACTATCCGTAAAATTCTCTTTGGGAATAAAACAGAGTTCCATATCGTTTAGAGCCACTGCGCTTAGATTTGCAGCTTCTTCAGCGATAAGCGACCGCTGCCCCATCACTTCTCCTTTTGAAGCGATTTTAACGATTTGATCTTTTCCGTTTTCGCTAAGCTTAGACAGCTTACTTACGCCATCTCGCACGCAAAACACCCCGTTGAGCTTTTCGCCCTCCTTAAAAATAGGCTCTCCTTTCTTGATTGTACGCGTCACCTTGCTGTCGGAAATCGCTTTCAGCTCCTCTTTCTTTAAAGATTTAAGAGCATTCAGCTCTCTAATGATGCAATTTTCGCAGCGCGATTCTTCGTGTGAACTCATAGGTCAAAATTAGAAAACACAACAACTAAAAAAAAGAATTTACAATCGGATAGCTAAAAACTTTCAAAAAAATGAAAGCAACTGACAAAAGTCATCTTTTTCCCAATCCGGGTTTAGGTCCTTTGCATCAGGTATTTAGCAAATTAGAATAAAAATGGAATCATGTTATCACTGTGGCGACTCCTGCAGGGAGCACGTCATAGCCCATCACAGCAAATTTTTTTGCTGCAATGGCTGTAAAACGGTTTACGACATCCTGGACGAAAACAACCTGTCCTACTACTACGATCTGGACAAAAATCCGGGAACCACACCTAAAGATTTCAAAGGCCGTTTTGATTATCTGGACAACCATGAAATCAAGGTCAAGCTGCTTGATTTTGACGAGCAGGCCACGCAGATCGCCTCGTTTACCATACCCGCCATACATTGCAGTTCGTGCATCTGGGTGCTGGAAAATCTGAGCAAACTGCGCCCGGCCATCAAAAACACTCAGGTTAATTTCCCCGAGAAAAGTATCAGAATCACTTATAACGCAGAGGAAATCAGTCTCCGGGAAGTGGTTGAGCTGCTGTGTATGCTGGGTTACGAACCAGTGATTTCGCTGGAGGATTTTGACAAAAAAGAGCGTAAAACAGACCGCTCACTCATTTACAAATTGGGCATTGCGGGCTTTGCCTTTGGGAATATTATGTTTCTCTCCTTCCCCGAATATTTTGAAGTCGAAGAGTTTTGGCTGGACCGGTATAAGCCCGTTTTCAGAGCCTTGATGCTGGTTTTTTCAATTCCGGTGGTGGTATACTCGGCTCGGGATTATTTTACTTCGGCATTTACATCGCTGCGCTCGCGTATGCTGAATATAGACGTTCCCATTGCTTTGGGGATTCTGGTTCTCTTTCTGCGTTCGTGCTATGAAGTGATTGCCAATACGGGTACCGGTTTTTTTGATAGTCTGGCGGGACTGGTTTTCTTTCTCTTATTAGGAAAGTTTTTTCAGCAGAAAACCTACGCCTACCTCAGCTTTGAGCGCGACTACAAGTCCTATTTTCCCATCGCGGTAACCCGTTTGGAAACCGAAGGAACCCAACGGGAACGTCAGATTCCGGTTTACGAGATTAAACCCAAAGACCGCATTCTCATTCGCAATGGCGAACTCATCCCGGTCGACGGAATCCTGATCAAAGGAGAGGGCCTTATCGACTACAGCTTTGTAACGGGAGAGGCTGAGCCGGTAACCAAAAAAACCGGCGACATCCTTTACGCAGGCGGAAAACAACAGGGTGGCATTTTGGAACTTAGCGTCACCAAAGCCGTGGAGCAAAGTTACCTCACCCAATTGTGGAGCAACGAAGTCTTTCAAAAGGAACGAAAAAATGAACTTGACTCGCTTACGACCCAAATAAGCAGACACTTTACCCTCGGCGTGCTGGGCATTGCCCTCGGCGCTTCGCTGTTTTGGTGGTTTGTTGACCCCTCAAAAATACTGAATGTGTTTACCGCAGTGCTTATTGTCGCCTGCCCCTGCGCTCTGGCCTTGTCTGCACCTTTTACCCTGGGCAATCTGCTGCGCATCACCGGTAAACACGGGTTCTATTTAAAAAATGCCGGGGTTTTAGAGCAACTGGCCGAAATAGATACGGTGGTTTTCGATAAAACAGGTACACTTACTTCAGCTTCTAAAGAGGCGATACGCTATAACGGGGAGAGCCTTTCTGAAAAAGAAGAATCCCTGCTTACCAGCACACTCCGGGCTTCAAACCATCCGCTCAGCAGAAGCCTCTACGCGTTGCTTCAGGATTATGACATTCAGGTCTTAGATGATTTTGAAGAACAACCGGGCCTTGGGGTTACCGGTACCCTTAAAAAACAGCAAATCCGCGTGGGCTCCTATGCTTTTGTCAATAAACTTTCTCCTGAAAAAAAACAGCTTGCAGACAGCCATACCAGCGTACATATCGCAACAAAAACGGGCTACAAAGGCTGTTATACTTTTCAAAGTACCTACCGAAGCGCTTTAAAAGTGGTGTTTCAGGAACTGAGCAAAACTGCCGAACTAGTTATTCTCTCTGGCGATAATGACAGTGAACAACACAAATTAAACAGCTTGCTTGGCCTTCCCGTAGCCATGCATTTCGACCAAAAACCCGAAGACAAACTCAACTTCATCAAAAAACTACAACACCAGGGCAAAAAAGTAATGATGGTGGGTGACGGACTTAACGACAGTGGCGCTTTGGCACAAAGCGATGTGGGCATTGCGATTTCAGAAAATGTGAATGTTTTTTCGCCCGCCTGCGACGGGATTCTCGATGCCTCCCGTTTTGAGCAATTACCTGCATTTATAAAGCTCGCAAAAAAGGGTAAAAGCATTATCAAATGGAGTTTTGCCTTCTCGTTGCTCTACAATCTGGTGGGGCTGGCCCTTGCCATAAGCGGAAACCTAAAACCCGTTTACGCCGCGATCTTAATGCCTTTAAGCTCCATCAGCATTGTGGCATTTACCACGCTGTGCACCTATTATTTTGGGAACCGTTTAAAAAAACCCGAAGAAAACGAAACCATTTTCAAAAGCTGATTTATGTCATCTTTTAAGCAAACACAGCCGTCTAATTTTACAACCAAATTCAGGTAGGTATGAGTATCATTTATATGCTTCTCGCGATAAGCGTGGTTGTGGCGTTAGTCTTCTTTGCAGCCTTTATTTTCTCGGTGCGCAAAGGGCAATACGATGACACCTATACCCCTTCGGTACGTATGCTGTTTGAAGACGAAGTGGTAAAACCCCGGTCGTCTTCCGCAGAAAAAAACCAACAATCCAATACCAATCATTCAGATCGCAAATCGAAGTAATTATGCAAACAGAACAGTTTTATTACGATAACAAAATCGTAAGAAAGTTTATCATCGCCACCCTCTTTTGGGGGCTCATCGGGATGAGCGTGGGCTTGCTGCTGGCCTTTATGTTTTTATTTCCCAATGTCACAGACGGGATCTCGTGGCTGAGTTTTGGCCGCCTGCGTCCGCTGCACACCAATGCCGTAATCTTTGCCTTTGTGGGGAACGCCATTTATGCGGGAGTCTACTACTCATCTCAACGCCTCCTAAAAGCCCGTATGTGGAAAGACTGGCTGAGCAACTTCAACTTTTGGGGCTGGCAGGCCATTATTGTCGCCGCAGCCGTCACCCTGCCGCTCGGCTACACCACGTCTAAAGAATACGCAGAGCTCGAGTGGCCAATAGACATTATGATCGCGCTGGTTTGGGTGGCTTTTGGGGCCAACCTCATCGGCACCATCCTCAAACGCAGACAGCGCCATCTGTATGTGGCCATTTGGTTTTACCTGGGCACTTTTGTAACGGTAGCTGTGCTGCATATCGTAAACAGCATCGAGCTGCCCATTAGCTTACTAAAGTCATATTCAGTCTATGCCGGGGTGCAGGATGCGCTGGTACAATGGTGGTACGGGCACAACGCGGTGGCCTTTTTCCTGAC
>CAYNMH010000054.1:20390-25097 GCA_964398145.1 uncultured Flavimarina sp.
TTTGAAGGGCCGATGCTTTCGCTTAAAAATGTAAATGCCATCGCGCACTTTAGCGACTGGATCATCGCGCACGTACACGTAGGCGCCCTGGCGTGGAACGGCTTCCTCACCTTTGGGATGGTTTACTGGCTGGTACCGCGATTATTTAAAACCCAACTTTGGTCTGTCAAACTCGCAAACGTACACTTCTGGGTGGGTACTTTGGGAATCATTATGTACGCCTTGCCTATGTATGTGGCCGGTTTTGTACAGGCGTCGATGTGGAAACAATTCAATCCTGACGGAACCCTTACCTACGGAAACTTTCTGGAAACCCTGACCGAAATCATCCCGATGTACTGGATGCGTGCCATAGGTGGTTCGCTTTACATCGTGGGTGCCTTTGTGATGCTCTACAACATCGTTAAAACCGTAAGAAGCGGAAGCAACGTAACCGACGAACTCGCTGAAGCCGCACCGCTTACACCCGTGACCAGCAAACGTACTGCGAAAGAAGGCTACCATACCTGGCTGGAGCGTCGCCCGGTAAAACTCACCATCTTCGCCACCATCGCCATTTTGATTGGCGGTATGGTGCAGATCATTCCGTCGCTGCTGGTAGACGATTATGTACCCGTGATTTCTACGGTAAAACCCTACACCCCGCTCGAGCTTGAAGGGCGTGACCTTTACATCCGCGAGGGTTGTGTGAGCTGTCACTCGCAGATGATCAGACCCTTCCGCAGTGAAGTAGAACGTTATGGGGAGTACTCCAAGTCGGGCGAGTATGTCTACGATCATCCCTTCCTCTGGGGAAGCAAGCGCACTGGGCCCGATTTATTTCGCGTAGGCGGAAAGTATTCAGACAACTGGCACCTCAACCATTTGTATGATCCGCAGAGTACCTCAGCCGGTTCGATTATGCCGTCTTACAGTTGGTTGATACGCAGCGAACTCGATAAGTCACAGACCGAAGACAAGATGAAGGCCATGCAGCAACTGGGCGTACCCTATACGGTTGAAGATATTGAGCGCGCCCAGCAATGGATGAGCGAACAGGGGGAGCAGATCGAAAAGAATCTGTATGCCGACCCCGATTTTGCCAAAACCTATGAAGCCGATAAGGAAGCTGCGGCTCAAAACGGGACCGATTTTGTAGAAATGCGCAACCGCGAGATCGTCGCGCTAATTGCCTACCTGCAACGCCTCGGAACCGATATTCAGATTAAAACCGGTGCCGAAAATTCAACCGTAAAAACCGAATAACCATGCTCAAGTTTGTTAAACAAAATCTGGAAAACATAGACAGGGTGGCCATCTACCCCATCATCTCCCTGCTCATTTTCTTTGTGTTTTTTGTTGCCCTGTTTGCCTGGGTGATCACCGCAAAGAAGAAGTATTTACAGGAAGTGAGCGCGCTTCCGCTTGAAGAAGACCTTTTAACACCAGACCAGCCATGAGAAGTATCACATCTATACTACGCATTTTAGCCTTTGCCGGCTTTGCCTACCTCTTTTTGAATTATGTGGGCACACCCGAAGACGAAGCTTCGGTATTTACCACCCAAAACTGGCTGTGGGCCATCTATGCCGTGCTCGTCTTTATGTACATCGCTTTTGAGATTTGTATTGAAAGCTTACGCGCCGTCCTGTTTAAAACGCTTAAACCGGAAGCCCAGGAACAGTACCAGGCTGAAGTCGAAGCCAAAAAAGAACGCATGGTGTCCTGGTTTAAAGGGCTGTACGGCAAACTCTGGAAAGCGAAGCCTGTGGAGCAGGAAGAAGAAATCTTGCTGGATCACAATTACGACGGCATTAAAGAACTTGACAACCGCTTACCTCCCTGGTGGGTGTATGGCTTTTACGCTACCATTCTGTTTGCAGCGGTGTATTTAATACGCTTTGAAGTGCTGAATGATTATACCCAGATAGACGAGTATGAAGAAGCAGTCGCGCAGGCCAAACTGGATCTGGAGGAATATAAAAAAACCGCCAAGGATCTGGTAGATGCTAACACGGTATCACTGCTTACCGATGCTGCCGATATCAAAGCGGGGGAAGTCCTTTTTACCGGCAACTGTATCGCCTGTCACAAGGAAGGCGGAGCAGGCGGAATTGGCCCCAACCTTACCGATGACTACTGGATTCTGGGAGGCGGTATCAAAAATGTCTTTCACACCATCGCCGAAGGCGGACGCGCCGGAAAAGGCATGATTTCCTGGAAAACCGATCTGAAACCCGGCGAAATCGCACAGGTGGCCAGCTACGTATTGAGCCTGCACGGCACCAACCCGGCAGATGCCAAGGAACCGGAAGGGGAAATCTGGATCGATGAACATGCAGCCGTAGAAGACGCTCAGGTACAACAGGATTCTACCGGAATTGAGGTGATTCTGGAAGATGAGCCGGTGACCGGCGATATCATCACAAACGAAAATTAAAAAACCATGGCCGCTCAGGATCAGGAACATTTTAGAGACAGCATTGGTACCATCAACGAGGCGGGTAAACGCGCGTGGGTGTATCCTAAAAAACCGGTGGGCAAACTCTACGAGTACCGCAAACTGGTAAGCTATGCCCTGCTGCTCTTTTTATTCAGCGCCCCGTTTATACACATCAACGGCAATCAGTTTCTGATGTTTAATGTGCTGGAGCGCAGGTTCAACATTTTTGGCTTTCCGTTCTGGCCGCAGGATTTTCACCTCTTTGTGATGATGATGATCATTGGGGTGGTCTTTGTCGTGCTTTTTACGGTCGCTTTTGGCCGAATCTTTTGCGGTTGGATTTGCCCCCAGACCATTTTTATGGAGATGGTCTTCCGCAGGATTGAATACTGGATTGAAGGCGACCGCGGGAAACAGATGCGCCTGGATAAAATGCCCTGGAATGCCGAAAAAATACGGAAGCGGGTGCTGAAATGGTCGGTATTTTTTGTGATTTCATTTTTGATAGCCAATGTATTTTTGGCTTATCTCATAGGCAGCGAGCGCCTGCTGCAGTACATCACCGATGGTCCGGCAAATCACCTCAGCACCCTCATCTCGCTGCTCATTTTTACCGGCGTATTTTACTTTGTATTCGCATGGTTTCGCGAGCAGGTATGTATCATCGTGTGTCCCTACGGCAGGTTGCAGGGGGTTTTGCTCGACACCAAATCTGTTGTGGTGGCTTACGATTACAAACGCGGGGAGAAAGAAGCCGGCAGAGCCAAATTTAAAAAGACCGAAGACCGTGAGGCTGCCGGTAAGGGGGATTGTATCGATTGTTTTCAGTGCGTACAGGTGTGTCCCACGGGGATTGACATTCGCAACGGCACCCAGCTGGAGTGTGTAAACTGCACCGCCTGTATTGATGCCTGCAACCAGATGATGGAAGCGGTAAACCTGCCTAAAGATTTGATTCGCTATGCCAGCGAAGAGAATATTGAGAAGAAAACGAAATTTCAGTTTACGCCCCGGCTTAAAGGCTATACCGCCGTGCTCATCATTCTCATTGGCGTGCTCAGCGGGATGCTCTTTTTGCGCAACGATGTGGAAGCAAATGTGCTGCGCCTGCCGGGACAACTCTATGAGCATAAGGCCGAAGACATCATCAGCAATGTGTACACCTTTAAGCTCATCAATAAAACCACGCGAACCATTGAAGACGTGCACTTTGAGTTGATTTCGCATAGCGGAAGTATAAAGGTGGTGTCGCAGGAACGACTGGAAGTGCCGGCACAGGGACTTGCGGAAGGCACCCTTTTTATAGAAGTGAAAAGCTATGATCTGGAAGACGAAAAGGAAAAACTAAAAATAGGGGTTTACAGCGGTGAACGGCTCATAGAGACCACCGGCACCATCTTTCTGGGACCCCGAAGCTATAACTGATACGATTATGGAAACTACAAAAAAACACAACTGTTGTCTGGGCTGTCAAAACGGAAAACCCGGTCAGAACCAGCATTGCAGAGTACGCCTGCTCAAGGAAGAAAAAAGGCAGAAAAAAGCCCTGAGTCAGGAAGAACTTGCTCAAAAGTATTCCTGATCCCGGCGGGGAAGCTTTTCATTTAAAAAATTAAAACACACCACTATGAAATTCAATTGGGGAACCGGACTTGTCATCGGGATGGTAGGCTTTATGAGCTTTATCCTGTACTTTGTGATCACCATGTCTACAGACCGGAAATACAGCTACGATCTGGTTATCGAAGACTATTACAAACACGAGATGAACCTGCAGGGCGCCATAGACGCCACCGCAAACAGCAAACAGCTCGAAACACCGGTAACCGGTACCAAAACCGAAGCCGGTTACCTCATTAAATTTCCTAAAAATATAGATCCTAAAGCCATTACCGGCTCCGTGTTCCTGTATAGACCGTCTGCCCGGCAACTTGATTTTGACATGCCCATACGCCTGTCATCTTCTAATTTGCTCATACCTGACAAACGCCTGGTGGGCGGTCGCTGGAACATTACCATCACCTGGGAATATGAAGGTAAAAACTACCGCTTTGAGGATGAAATAACCTATTAATAATGATCGCAACGGCACTTCTTTTCGGACTTTTGGGCAGTTTGCACTGCGTGGGCATGTGCGGGCCTATCGCCTTTTTGATGCCAGTAGATCACCGCAATCCGCTGAAAAAGTTCTTTCAAATACTCAGTTATCACAGCGGGCGCCTGCTTACCTATGCGCTCATCGGCTTTCTGTTTGGCGCGGTGAGTGAACGTTTAAATCTTTTTGG
>CAYNMH010000055.1:0-24672 GCA_964398145.1 uncultured Flavimarina sp.
CGCAGATCAGATTTTTCTTTCTATGGTAGAAACCCCGTTTTTTTGGTACAATGTGGATTTGATTTACCTTAAACCGGCTAATGACAGTATTCGCGGTATCATTGGCGTTCCCAAAGATCAGAAATACGTGAGCGCACTTGATTTTATTGACAATAGCGGCCGTAACAAACTCGATCCTTATATTACCGCCGCCTACCAGGCAGAGGTGAAAAATAATTTTGATAAAGATTTTATCGATATCGCCGAACGTTTGGGGCTTCTTAATCGCGCGGTAAGTGGTGAAATCCTAAAGATTTTTCCGTTGATTGGCGATGAAAACAATAAATGGGTTTCCTATCCCGAACTTAACGAAGCCGGTTTTAAGGGTATGGATTCCTTATACACCAAGCAAATACTTCCCCTGTATTTTTCCGCTTTGCGGGAAGGGAATCAAACCGGAGATTATGCGAAGGCAGACACTTTTATTAAGAGTATCAAGAGCTTTCAGCAGAAATACGGCAGCGAGGTTATGCCTTCTGAAGATAAAATAGATGCCGAAGTTTTTTACAACAATCACGACATTTTTACGAAACTGTACTGGATGTATCTGTTGGCCAGTGTGGTTATGTTCCTGTTTGTGATCATCCGTATTTTTAAAGATAACCGCTTCCTGAAAACGATGGTTGGTATTTGTGGGATTTCGGTACTGATTCTCTTTGGTTTACACACCCTGGGGCTTATCTGGCGCTGGTATATTTCGGGACACGCACCATGGAGTAATGCTTATGAATCCATTCTGTATGTAGGTTGGGCCACCATGTTTTTTGGTTTGGCCTTCGGCCGAAAAAGTTCGCTTACGATTGCCAGTACCGTCTTTGTAGCCGGATTTATTTTGTGGGGAGCGAGTATGAACTGGCTTAATCCTGCGATTTCAAATCTGCAACCGGTACTTGATAGCTACTGGCTGATGATACACGTGGCGGTAATCGTTGCCAGTTACGGGCCCTTTACGCTGGGTATGATTTTGGGAATTGTTTCCTTGCTATTGATTTTGCTTACTAACGATAAAAACAGGAAGCGAATGGATCTCAATATCCGCGAGCTCACCATCATTAATGAAATGGCTCTTACTGTAGGGCTTGTGATGCTGACCATTGGGAACTTCCTGGGCGGGCAGTGGGCCAATGAGAGTTGGGGCCGTTACTGGGGATGGGATCCTAAAGAAACCTGGGCACTTATCAGCATTATGGTGTATGCCTTTGTTATTCACATGCGGCTGGTTCCCGGTTTGCGAGGGAAATGGTTATTTAACCTGATGTCAATACTTGCTTATGGCAGTATTTTAATGACCTATTTTGGGGTAAATTTCTGGCTTTCCGGATTGCATAGTTATGCCAGTGGTGAGAATATTCTCAATCTCAATCGTGCGTTGATGATCTTTGGAGGGGTTATCCTTTTTGCCCTGATCGCGTATCCCAAATACAGGAAATATTATAAGAAGTAACGAGAGGTATTGTTATTTTCATTGCTATTTTTATTTGGGATGAAGGTTGCCAGTTACAGGTTGCAGGTTACAGGTTACACGTTACACGTAATTTCATATAACTGAATAACCTAATAACTCATACTAAATAACCCAACTCATACCCGCACTATACACCTAAATCCTCTTGATGCATAATAGGATTCGGCGCCGTTATGGTAGAAAAAGACCCGGCCAAACCGGTAATCTCCAAATAATGCTCCGCCCAGTTTACGCATTTCTTCCGGGGTATTAATCCAGCTGGAGGTTTTGGTATCTACTGGCTGTATGCTTTGTAACTTCAGGTATTGCGATTCATTCATTAAACGTGCACCTATATTTTCTGCAAAAGCCACGGCACTTCCCTGGGGTTTAAATTTTTTACGGGATTCTAAAGCTGCGTCATCGTAACACAGACTGCGACGCTCTGCCGGACTTTCCGCAGCAAAATCACAGAAAATATACATATCCTTTTCAGAATCATATTCAAGCAGGGAAGGTTCGCCGCCGGTTTGCTCCATTTGGAATATGCTGTTTAGTTTCTTCGGATTTTCACGAAGCCGGTTTTCAATGAGATTCCATTCCCTATTCGCGAAATGCGATGAATGGGCTTTAAAACGTTTTATAAGAAGTTCTAAAAATGAATCGGGATCGTTAAGAGGTTCTTGTGATGTCATCAGAGTTACTTTTTAAACATGAAATATACCGCACCAATCAAAAATAAAAAGGATATGATATGATTTATGCGAAAGGTTTCTGTTTTAAAAACCAGAAGTGTAAACACGGCAAAAACGACCAGAGTAATCACTTCCTGAATGACTTTAAGCTGAATTAAAGAAAAAGGGCCGCCGTTTTCTTTAAAACCCATTCGGTTTGCCGGTACCTGAAATAGATACTCAAACAGCGCAATACCCCAACTTATTAAAATAATAGTGATTAATCCCAGCTTACTAAACCACTTGAGCTCGGCAAATTTTAAATGGCCATACCAGGCTATAACCATAAACGTATTGCTTAGAATGAGTAAACCTATAGTTGCAAATGCTTTCATGGAGTGATTGAAAAAAGGTTGATTGAATATTTGACTGGTAATGAAGGTCTAATTTACGGAAGTTCTTCCTTTACTCTTGCGTTTTAGAATATGCAAAATCTATATTGTTGTCATAAAAAAAGCAGCCTGTAAAGACTGCTTTGCTATTTCTTATGTAAAAGCGATTAGAGTTCGCCTACCATATCTTTAGGG
Organism: uncultured Flavimarina sp.; assembly: GCA_964398145.1. Classification (GTDB taxonomy): domain Bacteria; phylum Bacteroidota; class Bacteroidia; order Flavobacteriales; family Flavobacteriaceae; genus Leeuwenhoekiella. The sequence continues at coordinate 2,745 of CAYNMH010000055.1, forward strand.
TTAACCCATTCGTCAAATTCCTCAGCGGTGACGTAGCCCAGATTTACGGCTTCTTCTTTTAGGGTTGTTCCGTTTTGGTGCGCGGTGTTTGCAATTTCTGCTGCTTTGTAATAGCCAATTTTGGTATTTAAAGCGGTTACTAACATTAAGGAATTGTCGAGCATGGTTTTAATGCGTGCATGATTGGGTTCAATTCCTGCGGCACAATGTTCTTCAAACGAAACGCAGGCATCACCCAGTAATTGGGCACTGTGCAGGAAGTTGGCGGCCATTACGGGTTTAAACACATTGAGTTCGTATTGGCCCTGCATACCGCCCACAGCTATCGCCATATCGTTACCAACAACCTGTGCACACACCATGGTCAGGGCTTCACACTGCGTAGGATTTACTTTTCCGGGCATAATTGAAGAACCGGGTTCATTAGCCGGGATCGTAATTTCACCAATACCGGAACGCGGGCCACTGGCCAGAAGGCGAATATCGTTTGCAATTTTGTTAAGGGAAACTGCCAGTTGTTTAAGTGCTCCGTGAGATTCTACAATCGCATCATGAGCCGCAAGAGCTTCAAATTTATTATCGGCGGTTTTAAAAGGTTGCTCAGTAAATTTAGCAATATATTCTGCAACTAGTTTCGCATAGCCTTTTGGCGTATTAAGACCGGTACCTACCGCAGTACCCCCAAGCGCCAGTTCCGATAAATGGTCTAAAGTGTGCTCCAGAGCTTTGATGCCATGATCGAGCTGGGAAACATAACCCGAAAACTCCTGACCCAGGGTTAGAGGAGTGGCATCCATAAGGTGGGTACGTCCTATTTTTACAACCTCGCGAAATTCATCGGCTTTTTTCTTAAGCGTGTTACGCAGTTTAATAACTCCGGGTAGGGTAACCTCCATCACTTTTTTATAGGCTGCGATGTGCATGCCGGTAGGAAAGGTATCGTTAGAAGACTGGGATTTATTCACATCATCGTTAGGCTGAAGGGTTTTATCTCCTTCTCCCAGTTGTTTACCGGCGATAAGGTGGGCCCGGTTTGCGATCACTTCATTCACGTTCATATTGCTTTGGGTACCGGAACCGGTTTGCCAGATCACCAGTGGAAACTGATCGTCGTGTTTACCTTCCAGGATTTCATCACACACCTGTGCGATAAGATCCCGTTTTTCTTCAGACAGAACTTCTAATTCACAATTGGTATATGCGGCAGCTTTTTTCAGATAGGCAAATCCGTAAATGATTTCTATAGGCATAGAAGCCGCGCTTCCTATTTTAAAATTGTTCCGGGAACGTTCAGTTTGTGCACCCCAGATTTTATCGGCAGGTACTTTAACTTCTCCTAAGGTGTCTTTCTCTATTCGGTATTCCATATTTTGGTAGTTTTTTAGTCTCACAAAAATAACGGTTTCGCTTTAAATACCTAGGTTGAGGCTTGTTATAAAAATGTTTATAAAATAAAATAAGACTTGCATTTTTAGGCAGAGAATCCCTAAATTTGCCACAAGACAAAAACCATATTATGTTTGAATTTGATCAATACTTAGGCTTCCTTGCATTTTTAACCATTTTGACCATAGGTTTCTGGTTGATGATTTTTCTAGTTTCTATTCTTCCGTATTGGATTTTTGGTGCTGCCAAAGAACGTTTGGAAGAATTGCGTGAGGAACGCCGCTTAAAACGTGAGAATTCGTAATATATACTCGTATATAATTTTAAGTGAAAGCCCGCTCCAAAAATGGAGCGGGCTTTTTAGTTTGTAACCCATTTTAGTGTACTCATCTCAACTGAAAAAGGTCACTTCAATTTTGAAATGACCTTTTCGATTACTTTTCTTTTTAAGAATTTATTCCAGGATTTTTATTTACCCTGAAAATCTCCTTCATCGTCACCATAATTGTCGCTATTGCGCTCCCTTTCCTGATTGCGGTCTTCACGTCTTTGATTGAAACGGTAGATCAACGAAAGATTTACCTGGCGTTGTCTCCACTGAAACTCGCTGTCCTGCTCAAAGAATTCTGTGCTGGTAAAACTTTGTCTTTTTCTGGAGTTCAGTAAATCGCTTACGTTAGCTGAAATAGTGGTACTGCCATCAAAAAGTTCTTTACTTAAGGCCAGGTCAATAGATAAAATCCCGTCCTGTCTTCCCTGAATTTCCTGAGAAGCACCACGGTAGAACAAATTGGTTTGCCAGTCTATCGCTCCCGGAAGCGTAACTTTTGAACTGAAGCGGCCAAACCAGCTGGTATTTTTACGGCTATAATCCTGCCCGTTAAATTCGCCATCCAGATTAAACTGGAAGAAGTTTACACTACCATTTAAGCGTAACCATTTAGCAGGATTGTACAATAAACCGGCTTCTGCACCAAAACGATCATTGGTAGCCAGGTTAATAGGAATACTGCGTATTACCTGAGTAGGCGCACCTCCAGGTCCGGTAATAGTTACATCTTCCTGCACGCGTTGAAAGGCATCGGTTTCATGCTGATAATATACCGAAGAGGTAAAGGTAAGTTCCTTGCCCCATCGTTTTAAATAGCCTATATCAAAGGCGTTTGAGAATGCAGGGTCCAGATTGGGATTCCCCTGAAATACATTATTCCGGCTGTCTCTTGATGGAAATGGATTTACAAACCAACCATTGGGTCTGTTGATCCTTCTGTTATATCCAAATGAAAGATTTTCTTCTTCTCCAAATTCTAAAATAAGGTTAACGGTAGGGAAAAGGCCTAGATAATTGTTGTTAAAGTCTGTATCTATAGGAAATGAGAATTCTTCCTGCAATTCCTGTTCGCTCAGTAAAGAGGTGATATTACCCTTAATGGTGGTGTTTTCCATACGCAAACCAAGAAGAACATTAACCATTCCCCAAACTTTGGTACCATACTGAGAATATAAAGCATGTACATTTTGGGTATAGTCAAAAATATTGGTTTGATTTTCATTGATTTCTAAAACACCGTTCGCATTTTCCTGACGCAATTCGTAATCGGTTACTTCATTTTCCAGATTACCGCGATACCCCGCTTCAAACTGCGAATCTTCACCTATAGGCAGTACGTAATCAGCCTGAAACAGATATTCCTTTTGTTTTTCAATGGTATTGGTTTCTTCGCGGGGTAGCGTAATATCATTAACAGAAGAATTGTTGTAGCGTACCGGTTCACTGATAAAAGTACTTTGATCTTCACGGTCAACGTCATACTGTACATCTGCGGTAAGTTCGTGACCCTCATCATTAAAACGGTTGATGTAATTCAGCGCAAACTGATAACTCTCATCATCTTCGTTCTGTAGTTCGCGACGGGTAGTACCAATTCGCGGTTCATTATTCAGAAAGTAATCATTCGCGTTTGTAGTTAAGTCATCATCATTTCCCTTACGGTAAAATACCGAACCGGTTACTGAAGAGCGCTCGGTAAGATAGTATTCCAGACCCAGATTTCCGTTAAAACCGCGGTCCATTCTATCGTAATCCCGGTCTTCCACGTTTCGATCATAGGGTACGTTATCTAAAAAAGCGTCCTGACGGGGGTCAAAATAACGCGTATCAAAGAAGGCATTACCCGGGCTTTCACGATACCGGTAACCCAGCGTATTGAAAATGTTGAATTTTTCGGTACGGTAATTCAGGTTTGAAGATACACTGGCGTTTTCCGGGAAACCGCCACTTACCTGAAAGGAACCGTTAAAACCTAAAGTTTTTTCCTTTCGTAAGATAATATTCAAAATACCGGCGGTTCCTTCTGCATCGTAACGTGCCGAAGGAGAAGTGATCACTTCCACGCGCTCAATAGCATCTGCGGGTAGCTGACCCAGCACGTCGGTACTTCCGAAGCCTGCAAGGGCCGAAGGTTTTCCGTTAATAAGAATACGCACGTTTTCATTTCCCCTAAGGCTGATTCCCCCTTCCACATCAACCGAAACGGAAGGAACATTATTCAGTGCATCGCTCACCGTACCCCCGGCAGTAGTAAGGTCTTTCCCGATGTTGTATATTTTTTTATCAAGTCGAACATCAACGGTAGTGGTTTCGGCTACTACAGTAACCTCCTCCAGATCTGAAGCTGCAAACTCTAATTGCAGTGTACCCAGGTTAACATCGCTGTTTACCGTACGCTCAATGCTTATGGGCTGAAACGATATGTATTCCACTTTAAAAATGTAATTTCCGGCAGGCACTTCAACGGAAAAGTTTCCGGAAGTATCTGTAATACCACCGTCAATATCGGCAGCACTATTTTTATCTTTTACCGTTATTGTCGCATATTCCAGTGGAATACCCGCTTCCTTATCAACGACTTTACCCGTGATTTTAAAAGTTGAGGAATTTTGTGAAAAAAGGGCATAACTGCTTAAACACAGGAGTGTCAGCAAAACAAATCTATTCATAGTCAATTTTTGGTTTCGCAAGTTAGACTAGAATAATAGGATTGGTTTAACGCATTCCCGGTTAAAATTCTGTTAAATGAATTTTAGATTAGCCGAGGAGCTTTTTGATATTTTCCGGGGGTCTTCCCAGGGCCGCTTCATTATTTTTAATTACGATAGGACGTTCTATGAGTTTGGGGTGATCTACCATCGCCTGTATGATTTCTTCGTCACTTAACTCCTGACCTTTATAATGCTCTTTCCAGATGGCTTCGTTTGTACGTACCAGGTCAATAGGTTTACTATTCAATTTGCCCAGAATAGCAGCCAGTTCCATATAAGAGGGTGGGTTATCCAGGTATTTGACTATTTCAAAATCCTGTCCAGATTCTTCCAGGATATTCAGGCCTTCGCGGCTTTTGCGGCATCTGGGGTTGTGGTATATTTTAAGCATAACTATAATTCGTTACTGGTTTCCTTTTGTCCGGTCATCATTAAGTAGGCTTTGAGAAACGCATCCAGATCTCCGTCTAAAACGGCGTCGGTGTTTCCGGTTTCTTCACCCGTGCGTACATCTTTTATCAGTTTATAGGGATGCAATACATAATTGCGTATCTGCGAACCCCATTCAATGGCTTTCTTTTCAGCTTCTATTTCATCACGGGCGGCCTGACGCTTTTTAAGTTCAATCTCATACAATTGCGACTTGAGCATCTGCATGGCCTTTTCCCTGTTTTCAAGCTGCGAGCGGGTCTCTGAATTGTGAATGACAATTCCGGTAGGGTGGTGAGTCAGGATAGCTTTGGTTTCTACCTTATTTACATTTTGCCCACCCGCGCCAGATGAACGCGCAAAATCCCAGCTGATGTCTGCAGGGTTGATGTCGATCTCTATACTGTCATCTGCGAGCGGATATACATAAACCGAAGCAAAAGACGTATGCCGTTTCGCATTGCTGTCAAAAGGAGAAATACGCACCAAGCGGTGTACGCCGTTTTCACTTTTTAGCCAGCCAAAAGCATACGCCCCATCAATCTCCAGGGTAACCGTCTTAACCCCTGCGACATCACCTTCCTGATAGTTGAGTTCTTTAATCTTATATCCATTTTTCTCGCTCCACATCAGGTACATGCGCATCAGCATCGAAGCCCAGTCGCAGCTTTCGGTACCTCCGGCGCCGGCGGTAATTTGAAGCACTGCACTTAAATCATCGCCTTCTTCAGAAAGCATATTTTTAAACTCCAGCCCTTCAATAAGTTTATAGGCTTTTTCGTACTGGTTTTTAACATCTGCTTCTGAAGCATCTCCTTCCTTAAAAAATTCAAGTAATACTTCCAGCTCTTCAGTTAAAGTTACCGATTGCTCAAAATCCTGTACCCAGTTTTTCTTTTCGCGCAGGCTTCGCATAAAGATTTCCGCTTCTTTGGGGTCGTTCCAGAAGTTGGGGTCGAAGGTTTTTTCTTCTTCATTTTGTATTTCAATACGTTTCCGGTCAATTCCCAAGTGTTCCCGAAGGGATTCTATACGTTGCTTGAGCTCTTTGACCTGATCGCTGGTTATCATAATTAGTAGGCTTTTGCGAAAGTTACAGTTTTCCAGGTGAATTACCTCGGAACAAAACCCGGAGGCATTCTATGGATACAAATTTTTAATATTGAGTCAGTCTTCTTGTTATAGCCTTCGAAAGAAGAACTATATGCTCTTTCAGGAATAAAACAAGCTTTTACAAGAGGCTAAAATCGGGTTATCAAGCAGGGTTCTCTAAATTGCGCAATTGTTGTTGTTGCTGCTGTTGCTGTTGCTGCCATTTCATTTGAAAATCGAGCTGTTGCTGAAAAGGCGGAAAATTAAAACCTGCCGAAGTGCTAAATACATCGGGTGCATTGTCTTCCCGTGCAGTAACTTCTACACTGTATTCCGTTTTATTGTTTGCAGAAGCGCTGTATAAAATTCCCTTCAAAGGTGCGCAATCTAAATAATCCTTCCCGTGAGCCACTTTAATGTGATTTTCCAGGGCGATAAGATTGTTTGCCGGGTCAAAGCCCAGCCAGCCTTTCTCGGGAATATAGCATTCTGCCCAGGCGTGCATTTGAGAATCCCCTTTATACCCATTTCCCTGATGTAAATATCCTGATGTATAGCGTGCCGGAATTTTATTTGCCCGTGCAATCGCTAAAAATAAATGGGTGAAATCCTGACAAACCCCTGCACCGGCTTCCACAAAATGCTGGGTAGTGCTACCGGCATCGGTCACCTGTTGCTTAAACTGAAAATGAGTGAACAGCCACTCGTTGAGGCGTTGCAGGTTATCAAAAACAGACCGCTCTTTCAGGAATGTAAAATCGAGATTGTGAGCGGGCAGTGCGGTTCGCAGGGTAGGATTTAGGAATTGCTCATGAGTTATTCTGAAATCCAGACTTTCCAAAATCTGATAATGCTCAGCATTGAAGAAACCGTCTAAAGCTGAAAACGGATTGATCAATTCTTTTTTGACAATGAAATTGGCTTCAAACGCTATCGCTTTAAAGGGCTTACGCTGTATCACTCTATAAATCTGAAAATCTAGCGAGTTTGTAGATTCCTCAACAACAGCATTCAGCGAATTTGTAAATTCTGAAAGGCGCAGGGTTTGCGAACTGTTGTTTTGCGGACTGATTAAAAACTGCCAAAGCGCATCATTAACCTCACTTTCGTAGGTGTTTTGAGCTTTATATTTAATACTGTATTCCAAATTTCAGGAGTTTAAAAGTTCCCAAAAATACGGAATTTTCCACCTTCTGGTTTGTTTAAATCCTTACGGAGTAAAATACTTATAGAGAACTTATAAACAGGGATTCTGTCTCCGGCTTACGCTTCTATATTTCACGTGCCGGTCAGATCAGCGAATCTGAAAATACTCTTTCTCGATTTTTTTAGCGATTTCAAATAAGGTGTTTTGAATTTCTTCAATAAAAGATTCAATATTGCCTTCAATGGTATCCACCGTTTTATAGCAGTATTCGGCGTGGGTTTTACCAATGAGAAAGGCTGCAGAATCCCGCTGGGGGTTTTTATCCAGGTTTAATTGCTCGATGTGCTTTTTTACCTGAACCAGGCTGTTCATTACCGAGCGCGGGCAGTCTTCATTCAGAATTAGAAATTCTAAGGTGGTGATGCTTGTGGGGGTTTTGCGGTAGTGTCGGCGCATCATATCGTAGGATTCAATACATTTAAGTAGTGTGGACCATTCAAAACTTTTACTGAATTTGTCCTCATAACCTCCCTGAGAATGCAGCGCATCATAATATTTAGCCTGAATGATGCGCACCACCTGGGTTGCCCGTTCAATATTAACCCCAAGCATAATAATAGCATAGACTTCATCGTGCAGGAGGGTACCCCGAATTTTACCGCGCAATACCGCAGTAGCTTCGGCTACCTGAGTTGTAAAATCGTACAGCCCTTTTTTCACGAAAAAATCCGCATCATAGCGCAACACAAAATGATAGAACTTGTTTAAAGATTCGTATAATTCCGTAGAAATCAGATCCCGGGCACCATTGGCATTTTCGCGGGCATATTTTACTGCGTTGATAATAGAGTAAGAAGTTTCATGGTTAAGGCCTATATCGTAAAAGACCTGCTCTTCCTTTAATTCGTAATCCTCAGGAACCGGGCCGTTAGCCATAAAAAGCAGGCTGTGCAACACATGTTCCCGGAATTGAGATTTTTCGTTAGGAGCGTCTAAAGACGAAAAATAATTTACATTCAGGTAGCGCGCAAGGTGTTCCGAACGTTCAATATAACGTCCCATCCAAAATAGGTTATTAGCGACTCGTGCTAGCATAGTTGATGGTTTAGAGTAAGTTGGGTGATACGGTTAGAATTTAGGCTTTGCTTTTTAAAACCCAGGTGTCTTTAGACCCGCCTCCCTGAGAAGAATTAACGATTAGGTTTCCTTTTTTAAGCGCCACGCGGGTGAGGCCTCCTTTTAACACAAAGTCTTTATTAGACCCCAGCAGGCAGAAGGTGCGCAAATCTACATGTCGAGACTCAAAAGACTCGCTTTCCTCGATGTAGGTAGCGTGTACCGATAAGCTCATGATGGGTTGAGCAATGTACTTGCGCGGACTCGCCTGAATAGTTTTCTTAACCGTTTCTATTTCCGCCCTGGTGAGTCGGTTACCAATAGATATACCATAACCTCCCGCCTCATCAACCGGTTTGATCACCAATTTATCCACGTTCTCCAGGACGTATTTCAGTTCATCCGGTCTGCTGCAATGGTAGGTATGCACATTGTTCAGAATGGGTTCTTCATTAAGGTAATACCGGATGATTTCGGGCATATAGGTATATACCGCTTTATCATCGGCAAAGCCGGTACCCGGTGCATTGACCAGGCACACATTGCCTTTTTTGTAGGCTGAAAATAAGCCTGGAACTCCTAGGGCCGAATCAGGCCTGAATTCCAGCGGATCTAAAAAAGCGTCATCTATACGACGGTAAATCACATCTACGCGTTCCGGCCCTTTGATGGTTTGCATATATACAAAATCATTCTCGACAAATAAATCCCGGCCTTCAACTAACTCAACTCCCATGGCTTTAGCCAAATAAGAATGTTCATAATAGGCAGAATTGTAAACGCCGGGAGTGATTACCACACAATTGGGCTCATCTACACCCCGTGGCTTTACCGATTCCATAATCTCCAGTAAATTCTGAGCATAATCGGTTACCGTATGGGCATTATAGTGGTTGAATACGCCAAAAAGCGCCCGTTTTAAAGCTGTTCGGTTACAAATTACATAGCTTACTCCCGATGGGCAGCGGATGTTGTCTTCCAAAACATAATACTTCCCGTCGCTGTGTTTAATAAGATCGGTTCCTGAAATGTGATTGTAAATACCTCCCGGAGGATCAACCCCGATCATCTGATGCAGGTAGTTTGCGGAAGAAGTGATCAAATCAAGGGGAATGATACCCTGCTTAATGATTTTCTTATCGTGATAGATATCCCAAATGAAATGATTTAAGGCTTTACTGCGTTGCAATACCCCGCGCTCGATGAGTTCCCACTCCTTAGGAGCTATAATCCTGGGAAACAGATCAAAGGGGAATATTTTTTCTTTAGCTTCATTATCACTATACACCTGAAAGGTAATTCCCTGATTGAAAAAGGAAGCTTTAGCCTTATCGTTGAGTCGGGCGAAATCCTGACTCGAATGACCGCTGTATAAATCGAAAAGGGTTTGATAAACCTCTTTTACATTTCCTTTTTCATCAAAAATTTCATCATAAAATTTTGGATCTTTTTCATAGGAAGCGAAAATAGATTGAGATTCTGACATAGAAGTGGATTAGTTTGTTGTTAAAATAAGGATTTATTGTTAAAAGTGCTTATGTGTATAACACATTTATAACAGTCCTTTTTTAGGAATTAAGCAAGAAGAGCCTTTTAAAATGCGAATACAGCAATTTTCAGGAATCACAATCCCAGCCCGTTTTTAAGGGATTTTTGGTTACTTTTAAAGCCCTTGACTTTAAATTATGAATAAACTCGTTACCCTCCTGGTCCTGTGCTGTTGCACGATGCTTCAGGCTCAGTTCTTAGAATCTAAAAAAGATTTAAAGCCTTATAAGGGCTTTTTCAATTTTCATTACGACGAAAAAAACGATGCCATTTATCTGGAAGTGGATAAAACCGACTCCGAATTTATTTACGTACACGCCCTCAAGAGTGGGTTGGGATCTAATGATATAGGTCTGGATCGCGGGCAACTGGGAGGTACGGCTATTGTCAAATTCGTTAAAGCGGGCAATAAGCTCTTGCTGGTGCAACCCAATCAGGATTATCGGGCGATTACTGATAATGTGGCCGAGCGGGAATCGGTTAAAGAAGCTTTTGCCACTTCCGTATTGTATGGTTTTGAGATCAAGGAAACCAAAGGCGACTCCTATATTATTGATCTTACCCCTTTTTTAATGGAGGATGCGCACGGCGTTGCGGAACGCATTAAGGCCAATAAACAGGGTACTTATAAAATGGATAAGGAAAAAAGTGCTTTGGCGCTGAAAAATACGAAAGCATTTCCTAAAAATGTGGAATTTGAGGCCCTGCTCACCTTTAAAGGAACACCGGAAGGCGGTTTACTGCGCAGTGTGGCACCCGATGCCTCGGTGGTTTCCACCGTTCAGCATCATTCCTTTGTTGCCCTGCCCGAGCCGGGTTACGAGCCACGGGTATTTGACCCGCGTTCCGGAGCTATCCATATTCAGTATAAAGATTATGCCGCGCCCGTACAGGAATCTATAGACAAACGCCTGATCATAAGGCACCGGCTTGAGAAGAAAAATCCGGAGCTTGAACTAAGCGAGGCAGTAGAACCCATTGTGTATTATCTGGATCCCGGCACGCCGGAGCCTGTACGTTCGGCCTTACTGGAAGGCGCTTCCTGGTGGAATCAGGCTTTTGAAAGCATCGGCTATCGTAATGCCTTTCAGGTGAAAATGCTCCCGGAAGATGCAGATCCTCTTGATTTGCGCTATAATGTCATTCAATGGGTGCACCGCAGTACCCGGGGATGGAGTTACGGGGCGAGCGTTACCGATCCGCGAACCGGAGAAATACTGAAAGGCCATGTAAGTCTGGGCAGTTTACGCATCCGGCAGGATTTTATGATTGCGCAGGCCCTGATGAACGCTCCTTTTGCTACTTCAGATGCCAATTATGAACCCATGCTCGAAATGGCACTGGCACGTATCCGTCAGCTTGCAGCTCATGAAGTAGGCCATACGCTGGGATTTGCCCATAACTTTGCGGCCAGTGTAAACGATCGTGCCTCGGTGATGGATTATCCGCATCCCACCCTACGCCTTAAAGACGGAGGTATTGATTTTAGCGACGCTTATGCTACCGGAATTGGCCGGTGGGACAAAATGACTGTAGCCTATAGTTACGGCAACGCAACACCCGGTATGACCGAAAGCTGGTACCTCAATAAAGTGCTCGAGGATGCCGAAGCTCAAGGGCTACGTTTTATAAGCGACAGTGATGCGCGGGCAGCAACAGGGGCACATCCTGATGCACACCTTTGGGATAATGGGGCAAACGCGACCCGGGAGCTTGAAGCAGTGCTCCAGTTGCGCCAAACTGCGATTGCGAATTTTGGAATGGATAATATTCGTAATGGGGAAGCTCTGAGCGTGCTGGAAGACGTGTTTGCTCCCTTGTATTTTTACCACAGGTATCAAACCGAAGCGGCGGTAAAAAGCATTGGCGGGTTGCGTTATACCTATGCCGTTAAGGGTGATGCTCAACAGGAAATTTTAAGCGCGGTACCTGCTCAAGAACAAAAGCTCGCCCTGGATGGAGTTTTAAAAACGCTAAAAGCTGAGACGCTGGCGATTCCTCAGGATAAACTGGAACTTTTTCCACCCCGTGCATTTGGGTTTAACCGTACCCGGGAAAGTTTTAAAGGCAATACCGGGATTACCTTTGATGCCCTGGGTGCTGCGGAAACAGCGGCCGATTTTACCCTTGAATTTTTACTCAATGCCGAGCGGGCCAACCGCCTGGTTGCCCAGCATGCTTTACAGACCGATTTGCCTGCTTTTGCAAAGGTGCTGGATGAGCTCATCTCGGAAACCTTTGGTCAAAAACTTAAAGAAGCATACCCTGCCGAAGTGCAGCGCAGCATCAATTACCGGGTTTTGGAACATCTGAAGCAACTGATGGTGAATCCCGATGCTATCCCCCAGGTAAAAGCAGCTGTTTTTAGAAGCCTGACCGATTTAGCTCAGGAACAGATGAGGGGCGAAGATACCGATGCGCAGTATCTTGCCTGGGAAATCGGGAAATTCCTGGAAAAACCGGATACCTTTAAAGCGGTGCCCGCACCTAAAATACCCGATGGTTCGCCCATTGGCAGTTACCAATGCTTAACACTGGATTAATGACTAAAGCAGAAATTGTAGAAAAGCTCCCGTATGCCGATCCGTTTTTATTTGTAGATCGTATTACGGAAGTTTCCCAAGAGCACATAAAGGGTGAATTTAAATTTGATGAGAGCAGCGACTTTTACCGGGGTCATTTTGTAAATTTTCCGGTAACCCCGGGGGTTATTTTGCTGGAATGTATGATGCAAATAGGCCTGGTAAGCCTCGGCATCTACCTGCTTCGGGATCAGGGATTTGATCTTAAGTCGAATTCTACAGTAGCGATGGTAGAAAATCAGGCCCGATTTTACAAACCTGTTTTTCCTAATGAAACCGTTACCGTAGTTTCTGATTTAGAATACTTTAGATTTTACAAGTTAAAGTCAAAAGTTAAGATGTTGAATCAGGCCGGGGAAGTGGTCTGTCAGGGCATTTTTTCAGGAATTTTAAAACCCGGAGATGCAGCATCCTAGAGTAGTTATAACCGGGCTGGGTGTTTGTGCCCCTAATGGCGTAGGCATTCCAGCATTTAAGGAAGCGATTGAGCAGGGTAAAAGTGGCATTCGGTTTTACAGCGAACTCGAAAAGCTTAATTTTTCATGTCAGATAGGAGGGATGCCGCTTATTTCGGAAGCTTTAAAAACCAAATACTTTACGCCACTACAGCTGCGCAATTTTAATGCGGCCGGTATTCTGTATGGTGTTGTAGCCGGGATTGAGGCCTGGCAGGATGCCGGTTTAGACACACCTGAAAATACCTGTGATTTTGACAGCGGTACCATCTTTGGCGTGGGTACTCTGGGGGTGGACAAATACCGGGAAAGCATTTATAAAGTAGATGAGGGCAATACCCGCCGCCTGGGCAGTACCAGTGTGCAACAAACGATGAGCAGCGGCGTAAGTGCCTATCTGGGCGGGATGCTGGGGCTGGGCAATCTGGTGACCACCAATTCTTCTGCCTGTACAACAGGAACCGAAGCTGTATTGCTGGCTTATGAGCGTATAAAAGCCGGGAAAGCTACCCGTATGCTGGCCGGGAGCACCAGCGATGGCGGGCCTTATGTATGGTGCGGTTTTGATGCGCTGCGTATTTTGCCTTCCAAATACAATCAAAATCCGGCCAAGGCTTCCAGACCTATGGATGCCCAGGCTTCCGGTTTTGTACCCGGCAGTGGCGCCGGAGCTCTGGTTTTGGAAACCCTGGAAAGTGCCCGGAAGCGCGGAGCAACCATATATGCTGAGATTTTAGGAGGCCACAGTAATAGCGGGGGACAGCGCCAGGAGGGGTCTATGACTGCACCCAATCCCGTCGCCGTAAAACGGTGTATCGTAAAAGCTTTGGAAGATGCACAGGTTGAAGCAACTGCCGTTGATGTGATTAACGGGCATCTTACAGCAACCAGCAAGGATGATCTGGAAATCCAGAACTGGAGTGAAGCCCTTGGGCGTAAGGGTGCCGACTTTCCCTACATCAATTCGCTTAAAGGTATGACCGGGCATTGCCTGGCAGCCAGCGGCAGTATTGAGTGTGTGGCTTCGGTTATACAGTTGAAGCATCAGTTTCTTTTTCCCAATATCAATCTGGATACTGTACACCCGGAGATTTTGGCACAGATTTCTGAAACCCGTATGCCAAAGACTAAAATGAATCTTCGGTTTGAGGTATTGGCTAAAGCCAGTTTTGGTTTTGGGGATGTAAACTGTTGTCTTATCTTTAAAAACTTTCAGAATGAGTCTAAAAATTAAAACCTGTTTTCCCCCCGATCTTTTAATTAATCTCAAAAACCTTCGCGTCTGCGATCAAACAACTGTATGAATCAAGAAATCTACCCTAAACTTACTGAAATCATCACTCCTTATTTACCGGAAGACGTGACGCCCGAAAGTATAAATCCCGGCAGTCATCTGGTACATGATTTAAATATCAATTCAACCCACCTGGTAGATATTGTACTGGACGTTGAAGATGCTTTTGACATCACTATTGAAGATGATGAACTCAGTAAAATGGATACGGTAGAAGCTTCTATTGCCCTTATCGAGGAAAAGTTAGCGTCGCGTTAAATTCATGCCTGTCTGCGTTAAGGGTCGTTAAAAACTGATGCGGCAGCCTCAAATTCGTCTATCTTTCAGTGAAAACACCATTGAATATGATAGAGAAACATACTCCCGTAAACTACGACATTATGAACGAGATCAAAACGCGCTGGAGTCCGCGTGCTTTTGATGAGGAACCTATTAGCGAATCTGAAGTAAAACTACTGTTGGAGGCGGGTCGCTGGGCATCGAGTTCCTTCAACCAACAACCCTGGCGAATCATTTACGGTCTTAAAGGAGATTCCGTTTATAAACGCATTGTAGAGTGCCTCATTCCCTTTAATCAGGACTGGGCCATCAATGCACAGGTACTGATGATTACGGGTTTTAATACCATTAATAAAGATGGAGATTCGTATTTCCATGCGATGCATGATTTAGGTCTTTTTATGGGAAATGTGGTGATACAGGCCAATCACACGGGTATCGCTGCCCATCATATGGCAGGTCTGGACCGGGAGAAAGCGCATAAGGAATTTGGCTTTCCTGAAGATTTTGAAGTTGCTACAGCAGTAGCCTTTGGACGTTATGGCGGAGATATAAAACAATTGTCTGAAGACCTGAGAGATCAGGAACTTGAAAAAAACAGGAAGCGCATGGCGGTAGAGGAATTTGCTTTTAATGGGGATTTTCAGACAAAGAAATAACCGAATCCAATAACCTAAAATTAAATCCTATGAACTATTTACTTACCGCTGTAGGCTGTTTATTTATGAGTTTGCAAGTTGCAGCTCAGACGCAGCATTATGAAGTTAAATCGGAAGCTCTGGAGCATACTGCTGATTCTCTTACCCAAGTGTATTCGATGAAACTGGGGATGACGCCTAAACAGGATTTGTTATTTAAGGAAAGTCTCGAAGACTATTTAGTATTTCGGGAGGAAGCGGAAGCAAAACTAAGCGGAAAGGCTAAACTGGATGAGCTTACACGGGTTTATATGGAAGAAAGCGAGAAAATGAGCGAAATATTAACGGAATATCAGTTTGAGCTCTATGAAAAAATCAAACCGGGAATCCAACCCATCGACCGAATCCAAAAGGATTAAGACATGAACTCAGAAATAAAAAAGCCGGATTGTAATTACAATCCGGCTTTTTTTACAAGCTATTCAGCTGATTTTAGTTGTGATCGCCGGTTTCCGGCTTATCAATAAAATGCTCTTTTTTTGTTTTATTTTCGATAGTAGGCTCTTCGTGCATCATTTTCTTTTCCAGACCTGCACTGTCCACACCAAGAAATTCCTGAGCTTCTGTGGGATTGGTAATCTGTTTCATCTTATCGTCGTGGATAAGGATAGGATGAGCCAGCAGTTCCGGACGATTTTCCAGGATTTTGATATAATCATTCTCGTCGTAATCTGCGCTTTTCAAATCTTCCTCATCATCCACATTTTCAAAACTGAGCAAAGCCTTTACTGTAGTATTCAGTCCGTCAGCCAGTTCAGCCCATTGGGTACCGGTAAGTTTGGTTTTGCTGATATCAATGGTTTGCAGGTCTTTATCCTTAACTGCAGAAGCGTGGGCATGTGTGCGTTCGCCTATATGATTTTCACTATTATAGATAAGTGTTATCTGGTTTTCAGCTCGTGCTATAGATTTCATAATAGCGGGTTTGTTAGTGAGACTTCATTTTTTCTTTACGCTTTTTAAGCTGACTGTCTAATTCTTTTACGGTGGTTTTTACCGACTCATAGAAATCCTTAGAATCATGCGAGGCATATAAACGTGGGCCGGGAGCACTCAGTCTGATACTGGCGACTTTGCCCGACTCATCACTGGTCGTATTTTCCATCTTAAAGAAAATGTCTGCGCGTATAATAAAATCGTATTTGTGTACCAGTTTTTCAAGCTGTTCTTTAGTAAAATCTTCTAAAGCGCTGCTGGCAGTGACATCGTGATATTCAAAATTATAGTTCATGTACTTAAAATTTATGATTTTTCTTAAAGTTACACATTAGCGCAGGCTGCACCATACACTTTAGGCTTTCTTTATAATCCGTGCGTTAAGAATACTTAAATATTAAGGAAGCTCTTCAGCTTCGGTGGTCTGATCCTTAGGATCCTCATCACTTTTGATGTACATAGATGCTAAAATACCCCCTGCAAGAGAAACCACAATCACGCCTAGCGATAACCATTCCGGTACTTCAATCATATGTGAGAAAATCATCTTCAGGCCTACAAAAGCCAGGATAACCACCAGACTGTAGTTGATGTATCTGAATTTCTGAATCATTCGGGAAATGAGAAAATACATGGAACGTAAACCCAGGATTGCCAGAATATTGGAAGAAAATACGATAAACGGGTCGGCGGTGATCGCAAGGATCGCAGGAATGCTGTCTAATGCAAAAAGAATATCGGTAAGCTCTATTACGATAAGCGCCAGGAAGAGGGGAGTGGCAGCATTTTTCCCGTTTTCTTTTAGAAAGAATGCATGCCCTTCAATACGGGTGGTTACCGGAAACAATTTTTTTACCCATTTGTAAACCGTAGAATCCTGCGGATCGTAATCATCATCGTCCGATTTCAACATACGGTAGGCCGTAAAGAGCAGGAAGCCTCCGAATACGTAAATAATCCATTCAAATTTATTGATGAGGGCTACACCAAAAACAATCATCAGCGCCCGGAATACAATGGCTCCCAGGATACCCCAAAAGAGAACCCGGTGCTGGTATTTGGGCGGAATGGAAAACGAAGAAAAAATGACCGCAATGACAAACACATTGTCAATACTCAACGAAAGTTCTATCAGGTAACCGGTGATGTATTTCAGTACGGCCGTATTGGGTGTAATTCCGGTGGGATTGTCGGTAAGTTCTGCATTAAAAAGCCAGTAGATGATGCCGCTAAAAGCCATAGCGAGGCTAAACCAAACAGCGGTCCAGATTCCGGCCTCCTTACTTTTGATGACGTGGTCTTCTTTATTGAACACTCCCAGATCAAGCGCCAAACAAATCAGTATGAATAATATAAATAAAGCCCAGATAAGCATAATTCGTTTTTCTTAATAGATTAGGGTAAACGTCCTGAAAAAATTAAAAACTCCTTTCAATTTTTAATTCCCTATTCAGAACTGCGCGCTAAATATACTATAGTTTACAGGGCCCGGACAGGGATAGATTCTAAATTGCTGTTAAATAATTGCCGCTTCTAGCCATTCTCTCTAAATTTTAAATTCCTAAAAACCAATCTATGAAAGCCTTAAATGTTACTCAAAAACTTATTAACGATCATCTTGTTGCCGGCGAACTGGAGCCCGGTAAGGAGATCGGTTTAAAAATAGACCAGGCGCTGTTGCAGGATGCCACCGGAACCCTGGTTCAGCTGGAGCTGGAAGCGATGAACCTTCAAAAAGCCAAAACGGAGGTCGCCGTTCAATATGTAGATCACAATCTGCTGCAAACCGATTTTAAAAACGCCGATGATCATGCGTTTTTACACAGTGCGGCTCAAAAGTTTGGACTTTGGTTTAGCCGTCCCGGAAACGGGGTGAGTCATCCGGTACATATGGAGCGCTTTGGTAAACCGGGTAAAACGCTGGTAGGCAGCGACAGTCACAGTTGTGCGGCAGGTTCGCTGGGAATGCTGGCCATAGGAACCGGAGGTCTGGATGTGGCAGCTGCCATTGCGGGAGAACCTTATTTCGTGAAAATGCCGAAAGTACTGGGGGTAAAGCTTACCGGGAAACTACCGGCCTGGGTGAGTGCCAAAGATGTCATTCTGGAAATGCTCCGCCGGCACGATGTAAAAGGAGGTGTTGGCAAAATTATTGAATATTACGGGGAAGGTCTGCAGCACCTGAGTGCGATGGACCGGCACGTCATAGCTAACATGGGTGCGGAACTGGGCGCTACCACAACCGTATTCCCCAGTGATCAGGAAACCAAACGATTTTTAAAATCTCAGGGACGCGAGGAAGACTGGGTCGAACTGGTTGCTGATGAAGGCTGTGAATACGATTTGCATGAGCACATCAATCTGGATGATCTGGAGCCATTAATCGCCCTGCCTACCAGTCCCGGTAATGTAGTACCTGTGCGGGAAGTTGAAGGCAAATCTATATCCCAGGTGGTAATAGGCTCTTCTGCAAACCCGGGATTGCGGGATTTCTGGATCGCTGGTGCCATTGTAAAAGGCAAATCGGTGAATTCGGATGTTTCGTTTGACGTCAACCCCACCAGCCGGCAGATTATTCAAAATATGATCGATACCAAAGCATTTGCAAACCTGATCACTGCAGGAGCCCGTTTCCATCAAAGCGGATGTATGGGATGCATTGGGATGGGACAGGCTCCCGCGAGCGGAACCATCAGTCTGCGTACGATGCCCCGCAACTTTCCGGACCGCTCCGGGACCAAGGACGATCAGGTGCATTTGTGCAGTCCGGAGACGGCTGCCGCTTCCGCTTTAACCGGTAAAATTACCGATCCGCGGGATCTGGAAAAACTGTACGATATGACGTATCCGACCTACGTAGATCCGGAATTACATATAATCAATAAGGATATGCTGGTACCTCCTGCGGAAGATGGCAGTAAAGTGGAGCTGAAAAAGGGTCCAAATATTAAATCATTACCACATATCGAAGCTTTAAAAGACTCTTACGAAGTTCCCGTTCTTCTGAAAATGGCCGATAATATTTCAACAGATGAAATTTTAAAAGCCGGTGCCGAAGTGCTACCGTTTCGATCTAATCTGCCTGAAATCAGCAAATACAGCTATACCGTGATCGATGAAAGTTTTTACGACCGGGCAATGGTAGCCAAAGAGCAGGAGGGAGGCCACATTGTAGTAGCCGGGGAAAATTATGCACAGGGCAGCAGCCGGGAACACGCCGCTTTGGCTCCTAAATATTTAGGGCAGGTAGCGGTTATTGCGCAGAGTTATGCACGCATTGCGTGGCAAAATCTGGTGAATTTTGGAATACTTCCGTTAGAATTTGAGAACAATGACGATCTGGAAAAAATAGAGCAGGGAGATATTGTGGTATTCAGCAATCTGCGTCGGGACGTGGAAAACAGAAATCCGATAGAGGTGCAAATTCGTAAGAAAACCGGAGAAATTTCCATCCCTACCAAACACTCCCTGAGTGACCGACAGATTCGGGTTTTGCTTAAAGGTGGGATTATTAATGATTTTAAGGAAAAACTTACGGCTTAAGTTTTTTGATAACAAAATTTAGGGACGGATACTGAGTTACCTGGTGTACTTTAGTATCCGTCTTTGTTTAGACCCAAAAAAAGATATCTTAACGATGATTATGAATGAAAACGTGCACGAGGCTTTTATGCGAAAAGCTATTGACTGGGCCGTTAAGGGCAAAAACACCAAGGGAGGCGGTGCTTTTGGTGCAGTCCTTACTAAAGACGGGGAGATTATTGCGGAAGGGCATAACCGGGTAGGAGCAACTACAGATTGCACCCAGCATGCCGAACTCGCCGTCATTCAAAAAGCCTGTAAAAAATTAAAATCAAAATCCCTGTCAGGCTGCATTTTATATACCAGTTGTGAGCCTTGTCTTATGTGCCTGGGCACTACACGCTGGGCAGAACTGGATGCGGTGTATTATGGTGCATCGGCCGCAGATGCGAAAGAAGCCGGATATGTGTATAGCGATTTGTTTTACCAGTCGCATACCGGCAAGCGTCATGTAGAATTCAACTTAAAACAAATGCTGCGCGAGGAAGCGGTAGCCGTCTGGAAGCCTTCTTTATGAGTGAAAAAGAAATCAAACAACAGAATATAGACAAGGAGCTGGAAAAGGAAGAACCCAGCGAAGAGTCTCAGGCCAAAAGCCATGGTGAAATCCTAAAAGAGCAAATCTGTGAAGGGCAGGAGGTCTATAAGCGCAGTACGAGCAGCATTTTACTGAGTTCGCTTACAGCAGGTCTGGAAATCGGGTTCAGTTATTTGCTGATGTGCAGCCTGTTTTATCACTATACCGATACGATGGAAGAAGCCGGTCTTTTCAAAATAATGGCCCTGGTGTATCCGCTCGGTTTTATTCTGGTGGTGCTGGGGCAGTCTATTTTATTTACCGAGCAGACTTCCTTACTAACCTTACCCGTACTCAACCGTCAGCGCGATTTAATGAGTTTGTTGCGACTGTGGGGACTGGTTATTGTTGGCAATCTGATAGGTGGTTATTTAATGGGCCTGGTGCTGATCTGGATCGGTCCCAAACTCGGAATCTTTGACCTGGGAACTATTGCAGCCATAGGTGAGCATGTGGCCGACTATGAGGGGCTGGTTATTTTAGCCAGTGCTATTCTGGCCGGGTGGATGATGGGCCTGCTTTCGTGGCTTATCACTTCTTCCAAAGATACCATCAGCCGTATTTTAATCATTTTTATCATCACCGCGACCATGGCCTTTACCGGCTTGCATCACAGTATTATAGGGAATATCGAAATCTTTTCAGCCTTTCTTTTAGGATCTGAGGTAAGCTTTGCCGATTACCTGCAGGTACAAAGTCTGGCTCTGCTGGGTAACGCCATTGGTGGCGCGTTTTTTGTGGCCTTATTGAAGTATAGGGCTTTTGTATTTAATGTAAAACAATACTGAAATGAACCCCAAACGTAAAAAATGGTGGTTTTATGGTGCTTTGGGTGCCGTGTTGCTGGGCAGTGGCCTCTCGCTGGCGCTTGAAAGCAGCTGGTGGAAACACAGTTCAACAGCAAACTGGCAATGGATTGTCGGCGGAACGGCAGGACTGGGACTGAGTATCAGTGGGGTGGTCTTGCTTATAAAAGCCGGAATATTAAATGACGAACTGAAAAAATAAATACTTATGAAAACATTCTTTTACACACTTTGCATCTTGGGATTGATTTCCTGCGGAAGCGCGTCTCAGGCAGATGCAACCAGCAATGCCGAACTGAACACCTGGATTGAAAACCGCGCTTTTACGATAGAGTCTAGTTATGCCATGCCAATGGCCACGACAGCCGTAACCGCAGTACTCAATACCGGTATTTTAGGTCCCGGAAACACTGCTGGACAAATCAGTTTGATAGGCACTCCCAATCACCTGACCATTAAAGGGGATAGTATTACGGCCAATCTGCCGTTTTTTGGGGAACGGCGTATGGGCGGCGGCTATAACACGAGGGAATCGGGTATCACTATAAACGGGATCTTAAGTGATTATCAGGTAGAAACCAAACGCGGGATGTATGTGATTACTTTTGAAGCGCGGGATACCCAGGGAATTGAAAATTATAATTTTACGCTTAATCTGAGCCCGAATCAAAATGCAAATATGTCTGTAAATTCAACTCAGCGTACCAATATGCAATACCGCGGAGAGGTACAGGAGGTAAAAGAACCGGAGAAGTAGGCGGTTTTTTTATTGCTGTTTGTCCATGCCTTTACGCACAAAGGGAACCAGTAATGCTGCCAGAGAGGCCACTACGACACCTCCGATAGCACCCAGTATGAGTGCGTTTACAAATTCGTGAGTGTCCAGATAGTAAAAGCCAAAAGTAAAAAGGGATACAGCCAGAAAGGTGATGCTGAAAATACGGATGCGGTTTTTCATG
>CAYNMH010000056.1:0-19600 GCA_964398145.1 uncultured Flavimarina sp.
CCGCCACCGAGGCAATTGGAGGGCAAAAATACTAAAAAATCTAGTTTACCAAGCAAAAAACACATTAAATAAATCCCTAAAGCCAATTTAATTTATACTTTTGCACCCTCTTATAAATTGAGCAACGCTAAACGTAAGATAACCATGTCAGTATCAATGCCTGAAGCCAAAATTTTTCCGTGCACGCAAAGCCGGGATTTAGCCGAAAAAATAGCGGAAGCTTACGGCCAGCCTTTAGGTAAGATCATCACCTCCACCTACAGCGACGGCGAATTTCAGCCTTCTTTTGAAGAATCCATTCGCGGCTCGCGGGTTTTTATCATTGGGTCTACCATGCCCAGCAGTGAAAACCTGATGGAAATGCTCCTGATGCTGGATGCAGCCAAACGCGCTTCGGCACGTCATATTACTGCGGTGCTTCCCTACTTTGGGTGGGCACGCCAGGATCGTAAAGACAAGCCGCGGGTGCCTATTGCCGCAAAACTGGTTGCCAATTTATTAGAAACCGCAGGAGCGACGCGTATCATTACGATGGACCTGCACGCTGATCAGATACAGGGCTTTTTTGAGCGTCCCGTAGATCACCTGTTTGCATCAACGGTATTCCTGCCTTATTTACGCTCACTCAATCTACCCAATCTTACCATCGCATCACCCGATATGGGAGGTTCTAAACGGGCTTATGCCTATTCTAAAGCTTTGGATTGTGATGTGGTAATCTGTTACAAACAGCGCGAGAAGGCAAACGTCATCAGCTATATGGAATTGATAGGTAGCGTAGAAGGACGCAATGTCATTCTGGTAGATGATATGGTAGACACGGCCGGTACCCTGACCAAAGCAGCCGATTTGATGATGGAACGTGGTGCGCTAAGCGTACGTGCGATTTGTACACATGCCCTGCTAAGCGGTAATGCTTACGAGCGATTAGAAAAAAGCAAATTGCAGGAACTCATCGTTACTGATAGTATCCCGCCTAAACAACAAAGCGATAAAGTGCGCATCGTGAGCTGTGCCGATTTATTTGCAGACGTGATGCACCGGGTACACAGCAACACCTCAATCGCGTCAAAATTCTTAATGTAATTTATTAATACTTAATATATATTTAAATGAAGTCAATCACGATCACAGGATCTAAAAGAGAAAGCGTGGGCAAAAAGGCAACTAAAGCCCTACGTAATGCTGGAGAGGTTCCTTGCGTACTTTACGGAGGGGATGAACCAGTGCACTTTAACGCGCCGGAAATCGCGTTTAAAGATTTGGTTTACACTCCAGATGCGCATACCGCGACGTTGGAACTTGACGGAAACACCTATATGGCGATCCTTCAGGACATCCAATTTCACCCGGTAACAGATCGCATACTTCACATCGATTTCTATCAAATCTTTGAAGGTAAAGAAGTAGCTATGACCGTACCGGTACACTACGAAGGTAACTCTCGTGGGGTTCGTAACGGGGGTGTATTGCGTAAAACCTACCGTACACTTCGCGTTAAAGCGCTTCCAAAAGACCTTCCGGATTACGTTACTGTTAACATTACCGACC
Organism: uncultured Flavimarina sp.; assembly: GCA_964398145.1. Taxonomy (GTDB): domain Bacteria; phylum Bacteroidota; class Bacteroidia; order Flavobacteriales; family Flavobacteriaceae; genus Leeuwenhoekiella. The sequence goes on from CAYNMH010000056.1 coordinate 1,552, forward strand.
TTAAAATTGGTGACAAGCGTTCACTTGCTGAGATCGAACAAGGTCCCTGGAAATACATGCACCCTGAAGATACCATCGTATGTCAGGTACGTACTTCTCGTAACATGGTTGAAGACCTTGAAGACGAGGAAGAAGAAGGTGAAGAAGGAGAAACTGCAGCAGCAGAAGGAGAAACTGAAGAAGCAAAAGCTGACGAGTAAACCCTGTTTCCTTTTACAAATTAAAGAGGTTGCCCCATCGGCAGCCTCTTTTTTTTATGCCTTATCAAAAGTGTATTTTGGGCGTGACCGCAAGGGTCGGGCCTGCCTTTGCCGTCAGGCAGGCTATACGCTTCAAGGCCTCACTTCCCGCTCGCTTAGGGCGATCGGCAAGCTCCGGGCTTTACGCTACTATCCCTCACGCAGGGAAAATCAAGTCATTCACACCGGCTTCCTCTATAAAACAATACCAAACCGCGCGATGCAATCACGCAAAAGCAAATACCGTACATCACATAAAGCAAAATTTTTGATTTCTGATTTCTACTTTTTGATTTAATCAACTGCCAACTGAAAACTGAGACTGCCTACTAATTCTGAATGCAGAATTCAGAGTGCAAACAAATCCGAAAAATCTGACTCCGCACTCTGAACTCCTAACTCCGCACTTAACTGCGACTTCCTACTTGTAACCTGTAACTTGCCAACTGTTAACTGAGACTGCCAACTAAAAACTATTTCTAATTTCCTTAAGACCGGCTACCATTCAAAATGTTAACTTTGCAGCGTGCCTAAAAACCGGGTCGCTTCTCGTAATGCTTCGGGCGCGACGCGGGCACAAAAAATTAGAATAAGCACTTCATACCCGCAATACCGTATGATTTCATTTTTTGGAAAACTTTTTGGCACAAAACAAGAGAATACAGACCCCATGAAAAAATTCCTCATAGTGGGATTGGGCAACATAGGCCCTAAATATCACAACACCCGCCACAACATCGGCTTTAAAATCGTCGATGCATACGCAGCAGAAAAAGAAGAATCCTTTGTCACCGAAAAACTGGGAGACATCGCCCAGCTTAAAGTACGCGGTAAAACAGTTATTCTGCTCAAGCCCAACACCTATATGAATCTGAGCGGTAAAGCGGTAAAATACTGGATGCAAAAAGAAAAAATCGCCCTTGAGAATATGCTCATCATTACCGATGATCTCAACCTCGACTTTGGCACCATCCGCGTCAAGACTAAAGGCAGCGACGGCGGTCATAATGGCCTCAAAGACATTCAGAACCAGCTCCTCACTTCAAACTACAACCGGTTTCGTTTTGGCATTGGCGACCGCTTTAGCAAAGGCAAACAAATAGACTACGTTTTAGGGGAGTGGGATAGTGAAGAAGAAAAAGACATGCCCGAAAGACTGGATATCTCGTGCAAGGTTATAGAAAGTTTTATAGCTTCGGGGATTACAAATACGATGAACGCGTATAACGGCAAATAGTTTGAAACAGCATACATCAGCACAAGAATTTAACGGCACAAAAGCTACGGTGGTAACCATTGGCACTTTCGACGGCGTGCATCTGGGGCATCGCAAAATCATCAGGCGTCTGCTGGCCAGTGCGGCAGGTAACGATCTGGATTCTGTAGTACTTACTTTTTTTCCGCATCCGCGAATGGTTTTGCAGAAAGACACGCAAATCAAGCTCATCAACACTATTGACGAGCGCATTGCCTTGCTCAAAGCAGCCGGTCTTGACCATCTGGTGATTCACCCTTTTACTCAGGAATTTTCGCGCCTTACCGCCGAAGAATTCGTCAAGGATATTCTGGTAGATCAGCTTAAAGCTCGTAAAGTTATCATTGGCTACGATCATCGTTTTGGGCGTAACCGAAATGCTAATATTGAAGATTTAAAGGCGTTTGGGAAACAGTATCATTTTGAGGTGGAAGAAATTTCCAAGCAGGACGTAGATGATGTTGCGGTGAGTTCGACCAAAATACGCAAAGCCCTTCTTGAAGGCGATCTCGATCGAGCCAATGAATATCTGGGCTACCCGTTTATGCTTACCGGCACCGTATCGCGCGGTAAAGGCCTGGGGCGTACCTTTAATTACCCGACGGCCAACCTTAAAATTACTGAAGATTATAAAATCATTCCCGCAAAAGGGGTTTACGTAGTACAGTCGGTCATCAAAAACCAAACGGTGTATGGGATGATGAGCATAGGCACCAACCCTACCGTGGGCGGAGGTGATCTCACGATTGAGACCTTCTTTTTCAATTTTGAGGATGACTTATACGAGCAACACCTGGAAATTGCCCTGCTCACCCGTATACGCGATGAGCAGAAATTCAACACCATAGACGAACTAATCAAGGCGATGAAACAGGACGAGGCGTTTTCCCACGATTATATTGCAAAACTAAATGCTTGACAAATGGCTTTATAAAGAGGTAGACAACAGCCCGCTGGTCGTGTTTCGGGTCATTTTCGGGTTTTTGATTACCTGTGAAGCCTGGGGTGCGATAGCCACCGGTTGGATACGTACCACGCTTATAGAACCCAAGTTCACCTTTAATTTTATTGGTTTTAATTTTTTACAGCCCCTTCCCGGCGATGGAATGTATTACTATTATGGGTTGATGGGGATTTTTGGTGTGCTCGTAATGCTGGGCTACAAATACCGCTTTAGTGTACTGGCCTATGGAGTGATGTGGACCTGCGTGTACCTCATGCAAAAGTCTTCCTACAACAACCATTACTACCTGTTGATGCTGCTTTTAGGCATCATGGCCTGCTTTCCCGCAAACCGGTATTTATCGCTTGATGCGAAACAAAACCCGTCAATTAAGCGAAATCATATGCCCCGCTGGGTGTATATCGTCATCATCGCTCAACTCTGGATTGTCTATACCTATGCTTCGGTCGCCAAACTTTATCCGGATTGGTTAGATGCCAGTGTTGCAGGACAGCTGATGCAATCAAAGGCCAATTATTGGCTCGTGGGAGATGTGCTTCAGCAAAAATGGGTACACTGGTGCATTGCCTATTTTGGGATCTTTTTCGATCTGCTTATCATTCCCGCCCTGCTCTGGAAACGTACGCGAAAAGCTGCATTTGTCATTTCAATCTTCTTTCACCTGTTCAATTCGTTTATTTTCCACATTGGGATTTTTCCGTATTTATCACTCGCATTTACGCTGTTTTTCTTTCCGGCTAAAACCATACAGCGCATTTTTCTGCAACGAAAAGGTTTTTACGACGCCGGTGAGATCATCAGGCCTAAAAACTACAAACCCATTCTGGTTGTTTTCGGTCTTTATTTTTTGGTCCAAATCGCGCTACCCCTGCGCCACTGGTTTATAGAGGATAATGTGCTCTGGACCGAAGAAGGCCATCGCCTGAGCTGGCGTATGATGCTACGCTCAAAGAGTGGAAGAATTGGATTTAAAATAGTCAATAAATCCACCGGACGCGAATTGCCTTTTAACCACCGCGACTGGCTTTCGCGTAAAGAACTCCGCAGTGTAAGCGTAAAGCCCGACTGTATCTGGCAGTTTTGTCAGCGTGTAAAAGAAGATTATGCCGCAAAAGGAACCGATGTTGCGATTTATGTGGATTGTAAAATACGCGTAAATGACAGACCTTATCACACGCTTATCGATCCAAACGTGGATATGGCTACTGCTAAATGGGACTACTTTTGGCACAACGATTGGCTGATGCCTTCGCCTGATTTGAGTAAGCGGGAGGTTGAAGAAGATGTGCTGGAATGAAGCCTTAGCAGTTTTAAGCAGCTACTACTAGTTTAAAAGATACTTTTCAAACCCAATTCCGTATTTTTGCCGTCTAAAATTTAAGCCATGCTACACGTTAACGACATTCGTGAACACAAAGAAGCCTATATTCAAGCACTTACAAAACGGAATTTTGAGGCTTCCGCCATTTTTGATCAGGTACTTGACCTGGACGAAAAACGCCGTAGCACGCAGACTTCGCTAGACAATACGCTGGCTGAAAGCAATAAACTTTCTAAAGAAATCGGGATGCTGTTTAAAAACGGCGAACCTAAAAAAGCCAATATCCTTAAAGAGCGCACCGGTAAACTGAAAGAAGAATCTAAAAATCTTCAGGAAACGCTCCTTTCAACCATCGCCGCCCTTGACGAATTGCTGTACACCATTCCAAACATACCGCAGGATAGTGTACCGGCAGGGAAAAGCGATGCCGATAACGAAGAGGTCTTTAAAAAAGGAGATATTCCCGTTTTGGCTGAAGGCAGCCTGCCCCACTGGGAACTGGCCAAGAAATACGACATCATCGATTTTGAACTGGGTAACAAGATTACCGGCGCCGGTTTTCCGGTTTATAAAAATAAAGGCGCACGTTTACAGCGGGCTTTGATCAACTATTTTTTAGATAAAAACACCGCTGCAGGTTACACAGAATATCAGGTTCCGCATTTGGTTAATGAAGCTTCCGGTTTTGGTACCGGTCAGCTACCCGATAAAGAAGGTCAGATGTACCATATAGGCCTGGATGATTTATACCTCATCCCGACAGCCGAAGTACCGGTGACCAATATGTTTCGCGATGATTTGCTGGAAGAAAAAGACCTGCCCATCACCTGTACAGGCTACACGCCCTGTTTCCGTCGTGAAGCCGGTTCATACGGGGCTCACGTACGTGGGCTTAACCGCCTGCACCAGTTTGACAAAGTCGAAATCGTGCGTATCGAACGCGCAGAAGACAGCGATGCCGCCCTTGACGGAATGGTTGAGCACGTAAAAGGTATTCTTGACGAACTTAAATTGCCTTATCGTATTTTGAGATTATGTGGTGGTGATTTGGGCTTTACTTCAACCCTTACCTACGATTTTGAAGTATTTTCAACTGCGCAGGACCGCTGGCTCGAAATCAGCAGCGTGTCTAACTTTAAAACTTTTCAGGCTAATCGCTTAAAACTGCGTTACAAAGATAAAGACGGCAATAAGCAACTGGCGCATACGCTCAATGGAAGCGCTTTGGCCCTGCCACGCGTTCTCGCCGGAATTTTGGAGAATTATCAGGCTGAAGACGGCATCAAAATCCCTGAAGTATTGATCCCTTATTGCGGTTTTGATAAAATAGACTAGCTGCGTACGTTTTAGGCAGGTATTGCGTTTTGTACGGGTGTGTTCTGGCACATCTTTAGTATATTTAGTCAGGAGCTTATAAGCTTTATTCCAAATTGCCTTAGCATTAATTCCGGTTTACCGGGTAAAATCAATAACGTGTTGCGTCATCTTCTGGTATCGATAATTCTGCTTTTCGGCTTTGTTTCCCGGGCGCAAAGCGACCTGCTTGCCCGCAATTATATGGAACAGGGTGAATACAAAAAGGCGGTAAGCGTTTACGAAAGTCTGGTCAAAGAAAGTCCCGCAAATTCTGATCTGGTGACCGGTTTAGTGGAAGCCTATCAGCAAACCGAAGCCTACCAGAAGGCAGACAGTCTTTTACTTCACGTAATAAAAAGCAGCTCTAACAAACCCGTTTTGGAAGTAGAACTGGGCTACAATGCCCAGCTTCAGGGTGATGAGGACAGAGCTCGCGGTCTTTACAACAAAGCCATTGCCGGCATTGGTGAAAATCCCGGTTATGCAATTGGTGTAGCGCGCGCTTTTCAAAAATACAGTTTGCTGGAAGAAGCCATCAAAGCTTATAAAACAGCTCAGGAATTTAATTCCTCCTATATTTTTGATTACTATCTGGCTGCACTATATGGCGAACTTGGTGATTTTGAGACCATGTTTGAAATGTATCTGAATATGCTGGAGCGGGGAGATAATCGCACCGATCTGGCCCAGCGTAACATCAGCAGGTTTATTACGGAAGATGCCGGAAACACGGCAAATTTAGCCCTGCGCAAAGCGCTGCTCACCCGTATGCAGGATAATCCAGACTTGTTGTACAACCGAATGTTGAGTTGGCTTTTTATTCAGCAGAAAGAATACGATAAAGCTTTTATTCAGGAAAAAGCCATCGCGCGCCGCAGCGGTGAATTTTCAGGGATAGGCACACTCGCCGCTGTTGCCGAAGCCAATGAAAACTACGATTTAGCCTTATCTGTTTTAGATTACTTTATAGCCGAAGTGACCGACGCTGAACAACGCCTTTTTGCACGTCAAAAATACCTCGAACTCAAAGTAAAATCTGCCACTTCAGAAGAACTACCTAACATCAATCAGCAGTATTTAGAGCTACTGGCGACCTACGGGACTTCAGAAGTAACCCTAAGCCTTCAGGCAGATTATGCGCACTTTTTAGCTTTCCGCTTTGCGAAAAAAGAAGAAGCCACCCGCATCCTCGCGGAAGCACTTAACCTGCAACTCAATTCCTTTCAGGAGGCACGCATAAAAATGGAACTTGCCGATATTCTGGTGCTTGAAGAGCGTTTTAATGCCGCATTGATTTACTATTCGCAGATTCAAAAAAAGTTAAAAGACAACGTCATTGCTCAGGAAGCTCGCTTTAAAGTGGCTAAAACCAGCTACTACAAAGGTGATTTTGAATGGGCTAAAACGCAGTTGAAAGTCCTTAAATCTTCCGCAGAACAACTCATTGCAAACGATGCTCAGGATTTGTACCTGCTCATCACAGACAATACAGTTAACGATTCAACCCAGACCGCTCTTAAAACTTATGCTCTGGCCGATTTGCGAACCTACCAAAATCGCAACGACGAGGCCCTTACGATCTACAGCAAGGTGCTGAATGATTTTGCAAATGAAAATATAGAAGATGAAGCATTGCTTGCACAGGCGCAACTGTTTGAAAAGCTAGAGGAATTTCAAAAAGCTGCTGCCAATTATCTGAAAATTATTGAAACACATGGCACCGATATTCTCGCAGATGACGCGCATTACCGCCTTGCAAACCTATATGCAAATCAACTGAATCTTCCCGAAAAGGCCAAAGAGCATTACGAACAGATTATTTTTAATTTTGCTGACAGTATTTTTTATGTAGATGCACAGCAAAAATACCGCAGCTTGCGCGGCGATGACTTAAACTAAAGACCTAACAACACAAACCCTATGATTATTTATAACGTCACCGTAAATGTAGATGACAGTGTACACAGCGACTGGCTGTACTGGATACGCAACGAGCACATTCCCGAGATGCTGGCCACAGGCAAATTTATCAAGGCTTTGATGACCAAAGTGCTGGTGCAGGAAGAAATGGGAGGTCAAAGTTACTCCATCCAATACACGGCAAAAAGTAAGGACGCACTGGCTCGTTTTTATAAAGAAGATGTAAATCGGCTGGACGGTGAAGCGGGCAAGTATGGTGATAAAGTTCTTTTCTTTAAGACCGAATTGGAAATCATTTCAGAGCAAACCGAATTCAATCCGCATTAATCTGAAGCAGCACCAGTAAGTTTATCACATTTTCCTATTTTACGGGCGATGAAGAAAAAATTCAAAAAAGCTGAAAATTTTCAGCATCCGGACGATCCCGTAAAGGCTAAAAAACACCTGGGACAGCATTTTCTTAAAGACGAAAATATAGCTCGTAACATTGCTGAAACCCTTTCGTATGAGGGCTATAATGAAGTTTTGGAAATCGGTCCCGGTACCGGTGTACTTACAAAATATTTACTTCGAAAAGGCATCACGATCACCGCAATGGACCTCGACAGCGAGTCTATTGTGTATCTCAATCACAGTTTTCCGCTGGAGTATGCCGGGCTACTGGAAGGATCACGCCTTGAGGTGGTTGAAGCCGATTTTCTTAAGGTAGATCTCAGCACTCTTTTTGGCGACAGGCCTTTTGCCATAACCGGAAACTTCCCGTATAACATCTCGACCCAGATCGTTTTTAAAATGCTCGAGTGGCGCGATCAGGTGCCCGAGTTTACCGGGATGTTTCAGAAAGAAGTAGCCCGGCGAATCTGTGAAACAGAAGGCAGCAAAGCTTACGGAATTCTTTCGGTTTTAGCCCAGGCGTTCTACGATGCCGAATACCTGTTTACAGTTCCTCCTTCAGTCTTTAATCCGCCGCCAAAGGTTGACAGCGGGGTATTAAGGCTGGTACGAAAAGAAAATTATAAAGACCTGGCCTGCACGCCCGAAGCACTTTACAAAGTGGTTAAAATGGCCTTTCAGCAGCGGCGCAAAACCCTGCGCAACAGCCTTAAGCAGCTCGAACTTAGCGAAGCCTTTCGCGAAAGCGAAATTTTTAACAAGCGCCCCGAACAGTTAAGTGTCGCGCAATTTATACAACTCACCCGCGACATTGAAAATGATCTATCCGGGCAATAACAGACCCCGGCATACCGCAAGCTGACTTTTCAAAACTTCTTTAAAAAAATTGAGGTTCTGTCCGGCGGTAAATCTATCTTAAAGCCCTTAGCCCTGCCGCCAGTTTGACTATATTTGCACGACTTTAAACACGAATACTAACCCGATAAAGTAACGACTATGGCTTTTGAACTTACCGAAAACCTAATCGAGCAGATTGAAAACTTTATCGAGGCAGGCGATAATACCGCACTTCTTGAGTTGCTTCAGGATGTACACCATGCAGATATAGCCGAGATTCTGGACGAGGTCACTACCGAAGAAGCGACCTATCTCGTAAAGCTGCTGGATAGCGAGAAGACTTCTGAAGCCCTGATGGAGCTTGATGAAGATTACCGGGAAGAAATCCTGGATAATCTTTCGCCGCAGGAAATCGCAGACGAGCTTAACGAGCTGGATACCGATGATGCGGTAGATTTTCTTTCGGAACTTGACGAGGATATTCAGCGGCAGGTTATTGAGGCCATTGAAGATGAAGAGCACGCCCGCGATATCGTAGAGATGTTGCGGTACGATGAAGACTCGGCCGGTGGACTTATGGCCAAAGAACTCGTACGCGTGCGCGAAACCTGGACGGTGGCCGGTTGTGTTCGTAAAATGCGGGCTCAGGCACAAAATGTGACCCGGGTACATTCCGTGTACGTGGTGGACCGAGACGATCATTTGATAGGTCGCCTTTCGCTGAAAGATTTATTGACGGCAGATGCCAAAAACAGAATTTCCGACATTTACATTCCAAACGTTGACTCGGTAAACGTACACGATACAGCCGAAGATGTGGCCCGACTGATGCAGAAATACGATCTGGAAGCCGTACCTGTGGTTAATGATAACGGGGTGTTGCTTGGTCGTGTTACCGTAGATGATATTCTGGATTTCATTAGAGATGAGGCCGATGAAGATTACCGTATGGCTGCCGGTCTTTCTGAAGAAGTAGAGGCAGACGATAGCCTTTTAAAACTTACCCGCGCCCGTCTTCCCTGGCTTTTAATCGGGATGTTTGGAGGTCTGGGAGCTGCCAGTATTATTACCGGCTTCAACAGCATTTTTATCACATTTCCTAAATTATTGGTTTTTGTTCCGCTCATTCAGGCAACAGCGGGAAACGTGGGCGTACAATCGAGTGCGATTGTGGTGCAGGGTCTGGCAAACGACACGCTTAAAGGAAATATAGCCGGAAGACTTTTAAAAGAATGCGCCCTGGCCCTGATCAACGGGATTTCTATAGCTTCTATAGTCTTGCTGCTAAGCCATTTTGCCTTTGAAACTTCGTATCTGGAGTCGGCCAGCATAGGGGTTGCAATTATAGCAGTAATTATTCTGGCTGCTTTAATTGGCACTTTCATCCCGATTCTGCTTTCTAAAAAAGGTATTGATCCCGCAGTGGCTACCGGTCCTTTTATCACCACCAGCAATGATGTTTTTGGTATTCTTACCTATTTCCTGATTGCCAAGCTTATTCTCGGATTTTAACCTCCCAAAAAACGCTTAAAAAAGCTTTTGGTTTAAACTTCCCCATTAAGGTTTCCTATTTTTGAAGCATGAATGCAAAAACCTTCAAACTCCATCTTACCATCCCGGCTGAAGCGATTGACGGCTTAGGCCATGTCAATAATGTGATTTATTTGCAATGGGTTCAGGATGTTGCCGAAGCCCACTGGCAGCACAATTCGACCCCTCAAATGCTAAAGCAATACGCCTGGGTCGCACTTGAACACACCATAAAATACCATGCACCGGCTTTTGAAGGTCAGGAAATCGTCGTAGAAACCTGGGTTGAAAAGTTTGAAGGCGTCCGCTCTATTCGTCACACTAAGATTTACCGCCCGGAAGACGATAAAGTCTTAGCAACCGCAATAACCCAGTGGTGCCTGCTCGATATGCAAACCCGAAAACCTTTACGCGTTCCACACGAGTTTACCGCCTATTACGAAGAAGTCAATCAATAAAGTACAACAATGAAAATACTTCACCTAGACAGCAATCACGAGCTTATGATTGAACAACTGGCCGCAGCCGGTCACACCAATCACGAAGATTACACGTCTTCCAAAGAAGAGATCGAAGCAAAAATAGCCGATTATGAAGGGGTGGTCATTCGCAGTAGGTTTAAGATTGATCGCCAGTTTCTGGATGCGGCTACCCATTTAAAATTTATTGCCCGCGTAGGCGCCGGTCTGGAGAGCATCGACATCCCCTATGCTGATTCTAAAGGAATTACGCTCATCGCCGCACCCGAAGGTAACCGTAACGCCGTGGGTGAGCACGCCCTGGGAATGCTGCTTATGCTTTTTAATAAACTCAAACAAGCTGATGCCGAAGTGCGCAACGGGCAATGGAATCGTGAGAAAAACCGGGGTCTTGAACTTGAGGGCAAAACAGTGGGGCTTATAGGCTATGGTAATATGGGTAACGCATTCGCGAAAAAATTACAGGGATTTGACTGTGAAGTTCTCTGTTATGATATTAAACCAAATCTGGGTAATGCAAACGCACGCCAGGTTTCGCTTGAAGAATTGCAGCAAAACGCAGATGTCTTGAGCCTCCACACGCCCTGGACGCCGCTAACCGACAAAATGGTAGATAGCGTTTTTATAAATGGTTTTAAAAAACCATTCTGGCTGATCAATACGGCGCGCGGAAAAAGTGTAGTCACCGCAGATCTGGTTGACGCTCTAAAATCCGGAAAAATTCTGGGTGCGGGTCTCGATGTGCTGGAATACGAAAAGCTTTCGTTTGAGAATCTTTTTACGGATAGTGCTCAACTGCCAGAGCCCCTTAAATACCTTATACAAGCTGAAAATGTAGTGCTCACACCACACATTGCCGGCTGGACGGTTGAGAGTAAAATCAAGCTGGCTCAGACTATAGTTGATAAGGTTTTAGCTTTGTAAGCTATTTAGGAATCCTTACAATCTAGTAGAAAGTGTTGATTTGAAAGGTTTTTACTAACTTTAAAATCAGCAAAAGCCTTTTTTATGCAACACGTCTACAATCCCGAATTTCAGAATCAAAATCTTGCTTCCCGAACTACAGCTGCTTTAGATAAGATTTCAGATGTGTTTAAATCCTTACTATGGGAAAGTCAAAAACAGGATGGTCTCTCCCCTTTGCAACAGAAGCTTTTAATATTTATCGCTTATCACGATTTAAAACACAACACGGTAAGTAATCTGGTTGAAGAATTCAGCGTGACCAAAGCTACCGTTAGTGAGTGTATCAAAACCCTTGAAACCCGAAAATGGATTCTTAAAAAGCTTGATCTTAAGGATAACCGCAGATTTTACCTTCAACTCACCGATAAGGGGACCGAAAAAGTAAACAGTCTTACCGATTTCTCGACTCCGGTTCAAAAAGCTCTGTCCAAACAAAATCCCGAACATCTTAACGAATTATATTCCGGTTTATACGAGTTACTTCGTCATTTAGAAAAACAGCAGATTACCAGCGTTCAACGCTCGTGTATGAACTGTAAAGCCTATCGTTCCGGTGAACTTAATTACGCCTTTTGTATGGAGTTGAGAATTCAGTTACCTCCGGAAAACAGAAGAATTGACTGTCCTGAATACCTTCCTAAAAAATGAAAACGCATCCCATTAATTGGTTAAAATAATTAGATTAGCATACACTAATTTTTATCAACTATGGAAAACAATAAAGGCTTTGAAAATCGGGCCGGAGAAAACGCCGGAAATTTTGAACGGGAGGCTCAGAAAACCGCTCAGGAATTTAAAGAAGGCTGGAATCAGGCCACAAACAACACCAATAATTTAAAATTGGTCGCTGGTTTACTGGGAATTTTTTTGGGAACTTTTGGGATTCACAAATTTGTGCTGGGTTACACCAAAGAAGGTATTATACAACTTATTGCGGGGATTGTCACCTGTGGTTTCGCGGGAATCATTGGCCTCATAGAGGGGATTATTTACCTTACAAAAACCGATGAAGAATTTTATCAAATCTATCAGTTAGGAAAAAGACCCTGGTTTTAATTTCAGCCGTGTAAGATGGGCGGGGAATGTGCCTACTTGTGAGCTTCCTCGTCTTCTTCTTTTTTAGATTGTTCCAGTTTAAGTTCCAGCTCAGCCTGAAATTCCTCCATCACAGGTTTTACGGTGCTTTCCGGAAGGTCTGCGATTTTGATATACATTAAGCCGTCTACGGCATTGTTAAAAAGCGGATCTACATTAAATGCAACCACTTTTGCGTTTTGCTTGATGTATTTTTTGATTAAGACCGGAAGACGCAGATTTCCGGTTTCCATCTCTTCGATGATTTTATCAAATTTATTGAGGTCTGCTTCCGTTTCATCAAATACAAATTCCTTATCGGCATCCTTCAGTTTGACCTTAAATTCCTTTTTCGGCCTCACGTACTGCGCCACATAGGGGTCGTAATAATGAGACTTCATAAATTCGATCATCAGCGATTTGGAGAAATTGGAAAACTGATTGCTGATGCTTACCCCGCCTATTAAATATTTGTGTTCAGGAAAGCGCAGCGTGGTGTGTACAATACCGCGCCAAAGCAAGAAAAGCGGCATAGGTTTTTGTTGGTATTCCCTGATTACAAAAGCACGTCCCATTTCTATACTCTCGCCCATCATTTTATGCAACTCGGGCTCAAATCTAAAAAGGCTTTGCAGGTAAAAACCATTAATGCCGTGTTGTGGCATAATATGAGAGCCCAGACCCATCCGGTAAGCTCCGGCAATTTTCTTGGTATCTTCATCCCACAGAAACAGGTGATGATAATGGTGATCGTAAGGGTCCAGATCTGTTGGCTCATTAGTCCCCTCACCTACTTCCCGAAAGGTAATTTCGCGAAGGCGACCTATTTCTTTTAGAATATTGGGAATATTTTCGGCAGATGCCAAAAATACCTCGTAGTTTTTGCTTTGTAGTAATCGCCGGTCCAGATCACGAAGCTGATTAACTTCCTGCTCAATAAGTTCGGCTTTAATCTCTTTTACAATTTTCTTGGGTTCCTTAGCAACTTTCAAAGATTGTGGAATGGTGCTTAAAAGCGACTTGGTTTCAAAAGTCTTTGCCAGCATATAGGTTTTCCTTCGAAGAAATTCGGTGAAATCCTCAAGGTTTTCGTGTTCCCTTTGGGCATTTACATGTATAGGATTTCCTATGCGTACGTGAATTACCCGATTTTTCTGCGTAAGCAATTCCGAAGGGAGTTTTGCGGTTCGTAAGGTATCACTCACCCGTGAAAGCTGGTAAAATAACCTGCTGTTTTTTGCGTGAAAATAAATGGGAACTACCGGAACTTCAGCCTTTTTGATGAGCTTCATCGCTGCTTCTTCCCAGGGTTTGTCTATAATCAGTTTATCGTCTCTATAGGTTGAAACTTCACCCGCCGGGAAAATTCCCAGAGGATGCCCCTCACGAATATGGCGAATCGCCTGCTTAAACCCGGTAATACTTGACTTGGCATCTTTATGCTCTTCAAATGGGTTTACCGGCATCACATAAGGCTTAAGCGGCTCTATACGATGCAATAAAAAGTTAGCGATGATTTTAAAATCCGGGCGCTGCTCAATCATAAGTTTAAGCAGCAGAATACCGTCTATCCCACCCAGGGGATGATTGCTTATGGTGATGTAACTACCAGATTTAGGCAGCCGTTTCAGGTCTTCATCGGGAATTTCAAACTTAATTTGAAATTCGTCAAGAATTGCGTTGAGAAACTCCAGATCGTTAAGGTGTTTATTCCGATCGTAGATTTCATTTGCTTTTGAAATCTTGAGGATTTTCATCAGGGACCAGCCCAAAAAAGTACCTGCAAAGCCATACTTATCAACGCTTATTGCTTTTGCAACTTCTTTTGCTGTAACTAACCCCATGAATAATTAAATAATACGATAGATCTACAAAGAAAAGTAGAAAATTAATTTGTTAAGTCGGTCTGCCGGTGTATTTATAGCAATTAAACCGACACGGTATAGGGGCAAAGATAGCAAAAAACGAATCAAGCCGCCCCTTACACGGTCACGAGTTGTACCGTATTTTGAGTTACCTGTTTCAGTAAAATTTCTTTACCTGCTTCAAGTTGAGATAGAGCTAAATCATCAGGATGCCTCAACGTGTATAAAAACACATGCTCATAAACGGTAACCTTATAATCTGCTTTAAGCTGACTAACCAGTTTTTCCAAATTCCGGTATTTATCTTCCACGCAGACCGAAAAACTGATGGCCGAATTTTGAATGAGGTCAACTTTTAATTTGTATTTCCCCAGCAACTTGAATAGTTCACCAATATTTTCTTCATTCATAAATGAAAAATCAAGTGATGACAAAGACAATAATACCTGATCCCGCTTTAAAATGTAGCAGGGCACTTTGGGACTGATGGCTTCACTATGACAAACCTGAGTTCCTGAGTCAGCGGGATGGGTAAACGACTTTACAAAAAGCGGTATTTCTTTGCGCTGCAAAGGCTGCAAGGTCTTTGGATGAATAACCGACGCCCCATAAAAAGCAAGCTCCACAGCTTCAGAGTACGAGATGGTTTCTAACAGAGTGGTATTCTCAAAATACCGCGGGTCACCGCTTAGAACTCCGGGAACATCTTTCCAAATAGTAACACTTTCCGCATTAAGGCAATAGGCAATAATTGCTGCTGTATAATCACTTCCTTCACGTCCCAGCGTGGTGCTGAAACCGTTAGGGTCAGAACCTATAAAACCCTGTGTGATTTGAATTCCTTTTTTAGGGATAGACCTGTTGAGATTACGCATAGTAAGCTCCCAGTCTACTTTGCCTTCGCGGTATTGCGTATTGGTTTTTAAATAATTGCGGAGATCATGCCAGGTATTTAGCAGCCCCTTATGCTTAAGGTAAGTACTTACGATTGTAGTACTGAGCAGCTCTCCGTAACACACCAGCTGATCGTAGACAAAATCATAATCGGGAGACTTGTTGCGCTTTAAAAATCCATTAATCTCATCGAAAAGAGCATTTAAATCTTTAAAAATGGGATGCTGCAGATTTTCAAAAAGATCGCGGGCGATATTAAAATGGTAGTGCTCAATAGGTTCCAGAGCTTCAGCGATATTTCGATCTTCAAAATAGGCCTTTACGAGCTCTTCAAAAGCATTAGTCATTTTACCCATCGCGGAAACCACAATGACCGCATCGGTAGTATCCGTTTCCAGAATAACATGTAATACATTGCGTACTCCTTCGGCATCTTTTACCGAAGCTCCGCCGAATTTATAAACCTTAAATCCCATAGACTAAAGCAGGCCTTTTTGAGCGAGAAAAGCTTTCATTGCCCTGGCATCCATCTGCACCGTATTCCACTCTGACATAACGCTAGCTCCGGAAGCTTTATAGAATTCTACAGCTGTTTTGTTCCAGTCAAGCACCACCCACTCCAGGCGTTTAAGGCCCAGCTCGTGGGTGTATTTAATCACTTCGGTATATAAAGCCATCCCAATACCCTGACCGCGATATTGCTGGCGTACGATAAGATCTTCCAGATGAACGGTGCGTCCCTTCCAGGTTGAAAAGCGGTAATACACCAGAGCGATACCCAAAATTTCACCATCCCTGTCTGCAACAAAACATGTAAACTGCGCATCATCACCGGTGCCGTAGGCGATAAGATCATCTACGGTAACCTCCACAGCATCGGGCTCTTTTTCATAAACAGCCAGTTCTTTAATAAGGCGTAAAACCTGAGCCATATCGTTAGCATCTGCTTTTCTTATGTTTGCATTCATAAAACGAGTTTTCCTAGTTAAATATACAGTATTCCCGGTGCAATGCCCGGCATTTCAAAAACAAAAAACCCACTGCCACCGGCAATGGGTTTAATTAGAATATGTTTACAAGTTTACTTTTTATTCAAAAGATAAACGTAATCTTCAAAGTCTACTCCCCCCTGAAAAATCTGAATAGAGCGCTCTATTAGCTTTTTAGACTGCTCTGCACTAAACCCAAGACCTATTGCATATTTTTCAATCAAAAAACGCTCGTGATCATCAATAGTATGATCTACAAAAATCATTCGGAACAAATCGTGCAGGCGCTCCAAACGCTTCTCAGAATTATTCGGAGGATTAATGGGATACTTCCTTGCGTTCTCTACAATATCAATATACTCATCCTGATCGATATCCAGTTTTACTGCAAAACGCTTTAAAAGTTTGATTTCTTCGGCATTCAATTCGCCATCTACACTTGCCATATTTGCGATTGCGGCAAAGTGACCCAGATTGCGCCGGTGCTCGCCGCTATCAAATAAATCTGTAAAAGACATGGTTGTAATTTTTGGTGGTCAAATATACTACTTCCCAAATCTTAACAAAAGAGAATAACAATTATTTGGGGGATTGCCCTTGCGGCAACAAGGCCGCCCGGGCACCGGGCTATCCGTGCTACAAGGTAGCATGCTCCTTTCCCTATCCCGTTTTCAGTTGGCAGTCTTCAGCTGCAGTTGGCAGTTTTATACAAGAAATAAGTTCTCTGTTTGCGGTTTGCGGTTTGACGGGAATCCGGTAGGAAAAGAAAAATAGTGTTTTCAATCCAAATCTTGAATTTTCAACATTGAATCTTAAATTCAGGCGACTGCCCACTGAGACTGCAAACTTCAAATGGCAGCTGAGTGATTTTGGCCCTGCCAAAAAATCGTACCGAAGCTAATATTTTCTTAATCCGCTCCCCGTCTACAGCAGGGCTTTGTAACTTTAAATAAAAACGCTAAAGTCATCACAGAACCACTTTTACAATTTAACGATAAGGGTATTTATTGTGCCGCTGCAAACGTATATCTCGATCCGTGGAGGCCGGTAGATAAAGCCATTATTTCACACGGGCACGCAGATCACAGTCGTTGGGGTCATAAAGCCTACATCACCCATCATACGAATGTGCCCATCATCAAACACCGGTTGGGCGACATCAATGTTACCGGTAAGGAATGGGGCGAAACTTTTGTGATCAATAACGTAAAATTCAGCCTGCATCCCGCCGGACATATCATTGGAAGTTCGCAGATACGCGTGGAGCACAAGGGCGAAGTCTGGGTTTTCACGGGAGACTATAAAACCGAAGATGATGGCATCGCCGTTCCCTACGAACCCGTAAAGTGCCACACCTTTATCACGGA
This sequence comes from uncultured Flavimarina sp., assembly GCA_964398145.1. Classification (GTDB taxonomy): domain Bacteria; phylum Bacteroidota; class Bacteroidia; order Flavobacteriales; family Flavobacteriaceae; genus Leeuwenhoekiella. The sequence continues at coordinate 19,001 of CAYNMH010000056.1, forward strand.
GTGTACTTTTGGGCTTCCGGCTTTCAAATGGCGGCCCCAAAGCGAAGTATTTACCGATATCAACAACTGGTGGGCAGAAAATAAAGCCGAGGGCAAAACTTCAGTGATTTTTGGTTATTCTCTGGGCAAGGCCCAGCGCCTGCTACGCTATCTCGATACCGATATTGGTAAGATTTACACCCACGGCGCCATAGAAAATATGACCGAAGTCATCAGGCCACTCACCACAATGCCTGAAACGACGCGCGTAACTCGCGAAACCAAAAAAGAAGAACTTAAAGGCAATATTGTTGTGGCTCCTCCCAGCGCTCACGGCAGCACCTGGATTCGAAAAATGGTGCCTTACGTTACCGCTTCGGCCAGCGGCTGGATGACCTTTCGCGGAGCGCGCAGAAGACGTGCTATCGATAAAGGTTTTGTGCTGAGCGATCACTGTGACTGGCAGGGACTTTTAGAAAGTATCAAAGCCACCGGCGCAGAAAAAATCATCAGTACCCACGGCTACACCGATATTTTTACCCGCTTTTTACTGGAGCAGGGCTATGATGCCCGCACCGAAGCCACCCAATACGAGGGCGAACTCGGGGAAGAAAATAAAAA
>CAYNMH010000056.1:19700-24351 GCA_964398145.1 uncultured Flavimarina sp.
CTCAATTATTACGAACGCTTTGTATTCAGCAAACTCATCACCGGTAGTTTTCGCATTGGCGTGAGTCAGAAATTGATGACCCGTGCGCTGGCAAAGGCTACGGATATTGATGTTGACGTGTTGGCCTACAAACTCATGGGCGATTGGGATCCAAAAAAAATAAGTTTTCAGGAACTCATTTTAGAAGAAAATAAAGCCGATTTCCTGAGCAAGCCCTATCCCTTTTATCTAGCGTATGCCATTGAAGACACTCCGGAAGATCTGGGCGATGTAAACGAGTGGTTTGCCGAACATAAGTGGGACGGCATCCGCTCACAGGTCATCATTCGCGAAGACGAACTGTTTGTCTGGAGCCGTGGCGAAGAGCTGGTAACCGACAAATACCCGGAGTTTGAAGCCTTCGTAGAGGCTATCCCAAACGGGACGGTGCTCGATGGCGAAATCCTTCCTTTTAAAAAAGGGGTGATCGGTACGTTTAACGACTTGCAAACCCGCATCGGTCGTAAAAATATCACTAAAGCCCAGCTTAAAAAAACACCTGTAATTCTCAAAGCCTACGATATTCTGGAATGGGAAGGCAAAGACATTCGCGATCTGGCTTTCGCCGAAAGGCGGAAAATACTGGAAAAATTATATAATCAGGTAAAAACGGAAGCATTGCCGTTGAACCTTTCTGAAACTATCGCGTTTTCAAATTGGGAAGAAGCCGCCGCAGAGCGTGAACGCAGCCGGGAGGTGATGTCTGAAGGTTTAATGTTAAAACGGAAAGATTCGCCCTATCTCGTAGGCCGTAAAAAAGGCGACTGGTGGAAATGGAAAGTAGACCCCCTAACCATTGACGCGGTGCTTACCTACGCGATGCGTGGTCACGGTCGTCGCAGCAATCTGTTTACCGATTATACATTTGGACTTTGGGACGAAAATAAAGAAGAACTTGTCACTTTCGCCAAAGCCTATTCCGGCCTTACCGATGCCGAGTTTCGCAGTCTGGACGCCTGGATTAAAAAGAATACGTTGGAGCGCTTTGGCCCTGTGCGTAGCGTGACTCCGCATCACGTTTTTGAAATCGCCTTCGAGGGAATCGCCCTGAGCAAACGCCACAAAAGCGGTGTCGCCACCCGTTTCCCGCGTATGCTGCGTTGGCGTAAAGACAAAAAGATTGAAGATGCCAACACTTTAGAAGATCTTAAGCAACTGATTCCGAAGCCGGACAAAGCTGGCTGAAGGAATCTCAGGATGCAACCTAAATGTTGATTGAGGTACTATTTGTAAATTGAACTGGAATCAAAAGCTTTAAAATGCTCCCCTCCTTGGAAAAGGAGGGGAAAATTTTGACCTGTCAAAATTGGGGTGGTTATAATCCCGCTGGTTTATGAAAAAACAAATACACAACTTAAAAATACTGGAGAGCAGAAGAAAGTATTTACGGTCACACCTAACTCCTGCCGAAGCTTTTTTATGGAGACACTTACAACGATCTCAATTGGCGGGAAGAAAGTTCAGAAGACAACACAGCATAACTTACTTTATTGTTGACTTTTACTGTCCTTCAGAAAAACTGATAGTTGAACTAGATGGCCAGTATCATCAAAATCCGGACGTTGCAGAATATGATGCGTACAGAACTGAAAAATTAAATGAACTGGGCTTTAAAGTCATACGTTTTGAGAATAAAATGGTATTTGACTTTTTACCCAGTGTATTGAAAGAGATTGAAGATAATTTTAAAAAGAAGTAAACCACCCAGTCCCGAAAATCGGGACACCCCTCCTATACTAAGAGGGGAGCTTTTAAGCTCCTTCCCTTGATAAGGGAAGGAGGTTTTGCCGAAGGCAAAAACGGAAGGGTTTGTGCCCCTTATGAAAAAAAAACAACTCCATAAACTCGCGCAATCCTGGTTTAAAAATCAGGGATGGAAACCTTTTGCATTTCAGGAAGAGACGTGGGCAGCGTTTTTAGAGGGTAAAAATGGTCTGCTCAACGCGCCTACCGGGAGCGGGAAAACCTATGCGCTTTGGGTTGCTTTTGTTTTGGATTACATCAAAAACAATCCTGATTATAAAACCAAACATAAACCGGGTCTTAAAGCGATCTGGATTACGCCCTTACGGGCACTTTCGGTTGAAATTGCACAGGCGGCAGACCGCTTTGCTAATGGTTTGGAAACCCAACTAACGGTTGGCATACGCACCGGAGACACACCTCAGACGGAACGAACGAAGCAAAAACGCAAAATGCCCGATCTGCTCATCACCACACCCGAAAGTCTTCAGCTTTTGCTGACGAGCAAGGACTATAAAAAGGTTTTTAAGAATTGTACGGCTATCGTGATTGACGAATGGCACGAACTCCTGGGCAGTAAACGCGGCGTACAAACCGAACTCGGACTTTCAAGACTTAAAGCCATTGCCCCAAAACTGCGTATCTGGGGAATTTCGGCGACGATAGGCAATCTCGATCAGGCACGCGAGGTGCTTTTGGGACCCGATTCTAAGGCCTTTAAAAATTCGGTTTTAGTCAAAGCAAATCTGGGAAAAACTTACAAGGTTGAAAGCATCATCCCCGAAACCATGGAAAAATTCCCGTGGCGCGGACATATGGGATTGCACCTGTTGGAAGAAGTTGTCCCTATCATCAACAACAGCAAAACCACGCTTTTGTTTACCAATACACGGGCGCAGTGCGAACTCTGGTTTCAGAAAATGATGTACAAACACCCGGAGTATGCCGGCGAACTCGCTATGCATCATGGCAGCATTAATAAAGAAACCCGACTTTGGGTAGAGCAGGCCATCAGAAACGAGAGCCTGAAAGCCGTAATTTGCACCTCAAGTCTCGATCTGGGCGTTGATTTTGCACCGGTAGAAAGCATCATTCAAATTGGTGGTCCCAAAGGCGTTGCTCGCTTCTTGCAACGTGCCGGTCGCAGCGGGCATCAGCCCGGGAAGGAAAGTGTGATCTACTTTCTACCCACGCACGCTATCGAACTCATCGAAGCTTCGGCGCTGGGGAAGGCAGCGATCAATCAGGTGGTTGAAGACCGCATTCCGTATTTATTAAGTTTTGATGTCTTGATTCAATATCTAACCACGCTTGCTGTCGCAGACGGTTTCCACCCTGCTGAAATCTGGAAAGAGGTCAAACAAACCTTCTGCTTTCAGACGATGAGCGAAGAACAATGGCGCTGGATTCTCAATTTCATTACCAAAGGCAGTCAGTCGCTACAGGCTTACGATGAGTATAAAAAGATTGAAATTGAAGAAGACGGCATGTTTAAAGTGCACAGCAAAGCCGTCGCGATGCGCCATCGGTTGCAGATTGGCACCATTGTGGGAGATGCCGCCCTGCAGGTCAAATATTTAAAAGGCGGCTACATTGGCACCGTTGAAGAATGGTTTATCTCTAAGCTTTCGCCCGGTGATGTCTTTACGTTTGCCGGGAAAAATCTGGAGCTCTACCGCATCAAAGGCATGCAGGTTTTGGTAAAAAAGGCAAAAACCAAAAAGCAGGCAAAAGTAGTGAGTTGGATGGGCGGTCGCTTGACGCTTTCGGCACAGATGAGCGAATTGCTGCGCGAAGAATTGTATTCGGCTAATTTGCCTTTTGAGCAACAAACCCGGGAGCTTCAGGCGTTGAAAGATATCTTCGACCGGCAGCGTCTGGAATCTATCGTTCCCAATAACGATCAGTTTTTAATTGAAACTTTCAAAAGCCGGGAGGGATTTCACCATCTATTTTATCCCTTTGAAGGGCGATTTGTACACGAGGCTTTAGGAAGTTTGCTCGCTTACCGCATCAGTTTGCTTTCGCCCATAACCTTCAGCATCGCATTTAACGATTACGGTTTTGAAATTCTTTCAGACCAAAAAATCGACATGCAACAGGTGCTCGATAACGACTTATTTACGGCTCGTTTTTTAGTAGAAGATCTTCAAAAAAGCCTGAACAGCACCGAAATGGCCCGGCGGAAATTCCGTGATATCGCGGTCATCAGCGGGATGGTGTTTACCGGTTTTCCGGGGAAAATCGTCAAAAACAAACATCTGCAAAGCAATAGTCAGTTATTATTTGAAGTTTTTAGAGATTACGAACCCGAAAATCTGCTTTTTCAGCAGGCATATCGGGAGACTTTTGAACATCAGCTTGAAGAAGGCCGCTTGCGCCTGGCATTGGAGCGTATAGAACAACAGGAAATCGTTGTAAAAGAGTGCGAAAAAGCTACACCTTTTTCCTTCCCTATTATTACCGACCGACTTCGGGAAAAACTGAGCAGTGAGAAGCTGGAAGACCGCATTAAAAACATGCTGCGCTATCTGGATAAGATTTAGCGCTGCTCTTAACAGACTTTAGCCTTTGCTTAAGAACACTATAACACGCCAGAGCGGGCATACACGGGCTTTACTGCGTATTTTTAGAAGAACTAAAAAATCAAAATTATGACGACTGTAAAACCATATTTAACGTTTAGAGGAGAATGCCAGGAGGCGCTTAATTTTTATCAGGATTGCTTTGGTGGCGATATCATTAACAAAGAGACCTACGAAGGAAAAGAAATTGATATTCCCGGAAACTATCGCAATAAGTTGCAACATGCAGAACTCAAAGGAAAGGGAATTCACCTGATGGCTTATGATGCTGCTCCAGATACTCC
>CAYNMH010000057.1:0-24320 GCA_964398145.1 uncultured Flavimarina sp.
TCTTACCGATGCTGCGGAAAAAGAAGGTGTTTTTGAAGATAATGAGACCACGGTGATCAAGAATTTACTGGTCTTCAAATCGGTTTTGGCTAAAGATGTAATGACTCCTTTTCCGGTGGTTGTTTTAGAAGATGAAACCCGTACCCTTAAAGAGTTTCACAAAGAGCACCGGCATCTTAAATTCTCAAGAATCCCCCTCTATTCGGGTAAAACCCACAATGTCACCGGCTTTATTTTAAAAGATGATGTTTTAGAAGAAATTGTAGAAGAGCACGGCGACAAGCTCCTGTCTGATATTAAAAGAGATATCTTAATTGTCAACGCAGACCAGCCTATCCCGGAACTCTTCGATACATTTATCAAAAGCCGCGGACATCTGGCTTTGGTTACTGATGAATTTGGAAATACCATCGGGATCGTTACAATGGAAGATATCATCGAAACGCTGTTGGGGCTCGAAATTATGGACGAGAGCGACACGATTGAAGATATGCAGGTTCAGGCACGTAAAAACTGGGAACGGCGCGCAAAACGGATGGGAATCTCGCTGGAAGAGGCACCTAAACCCGCCGAAAATCTTAAACTTGATCCTCAGCACGATATTGAAAAGAAAAAAAATCCTTCCGGCAACACTCCCAATCCTTCGGAATGAGCTTAGCTTACCTTCACAGTCCCTTAGGAACGCTTTCATTAGAAGGCGATGCCGAAGGATTGCAGCGTGTTGAATTTTTAGAGGAAGCCATTCCGCAAAGCGAAAAAATCCCGGAGTTCTTAGTTGATGCGGTACAGCAATTACAAGACTATTTTGCCGGAAAACGTAGCGAATTTGAGCTTAAACTAAATCCTAAAGGCACCGTCTTTCAAAAAAAAGTATGGCTTCAATTGGCTGAAATTCCTTTTGGAAAAACCACTTCCTATCTGCAAATGGCTAAAAATCTGGGCGATCCCAAAGTCATTCGCGCCGCAGCTTCCGCAAACGGAAAAAACCCTATTGCCATCATCATTCCCTGTCATCGGGTGATAGGCAGCGACCAGTCTATGACCGGCTATGCCGGCGGGATCTGGCGTAAAAAATGGCTATTAGAGCACGAGAGTCCGGTGACGCAACATTCCCTTTTCTAGAAGTACGGATTCCCTGAAAAAACTGAAAGCCTTTTTCGGTATCTTTAGGCTATGAAATTACTCAAACGCATTTTGTTAGGTCTGGTAAGCCTGATTGTCGTACTCGTCATCGCATTGTATGCGCTGGATTATGATTATTTGCTCAAAGCCGTACGCACCATTTACTTTACCGGCCATACCACCGCCTATTTGGAGGACTATAAAAAGTTTGATAACACAGTCATTGAAAGCGGAAAACCGCAAACCTGGCCTGAAGCCCGGGATTACAATACGCACAGCTCTAGCGATACGCTAGAAGCAATTCATCAGAAATACGGCTCTGTTGCTTTTCTCGTGATTAAAAACGACAGTATTGTTTTTGAGGAATACTACGATGGTTTTGGTCAAACTTCTAAAAGCAACTCGTTTTCGATGGCTAAAAGCTATGTCTCTGCAATGCTGGGGAAAGCCATTATGCAGGGTTACATTAGGAGTCTCGATCAGCCGGTAGGCGATTTTATCCCGGAATATTCCACCGGAACCGCAGCTCAAATGACGGTAGGCGATCTGGCTTCTATGTCCAGCGGCCTCAACTGGGACGAGTCGTATTACAGTCCGTTTTCAGTAACGACACGCGCGTATTTTGATGATGATCTCGATCCTGTGATGCGCAATTTAGGGATGAAAGCTGAGCCCGGACAGGAATTTACCTACCTCAGCGGCAATACCCAACTCCTGGCGATGGTCCTGGAAAAAGCTACGGGTAAAAAACTAGCCTCCTATCTTTCTGAAAGTCTCTGGAAGCCCCTGGGCAGTCAGGAAGACGCACTTTGGCAACTGGATAGCGAAGATGGCGGACTCGTAAAAGCCTATTGCTGCATCGCCTCCAATGCCCGTGATTTTGCACGATTGGGCAAACTGTACAAAGACTACGGGCAATGGAATGGAAAGCAGCTCTTGGATTCTGCTTTTGTAGCGAAATCCATCCAGCCCCGATTTGAAGGAGAACCTTATGGTTACGGATTTTGGCTGATGGATTACAAAAATAAACCGGTTTTTATGATGCGGGGCCATCTGGGGCAGTATGTTATGGTAGTTCCGGAAGATGATATAATTATAGTACGTCTGGGTCATAGTCATGGTCCGCTGGGGCAGAACGGCTATCCTCAAGAGTTGATAACCTATTTAGACGAAGCCTATACATTATGATTAATCGACTCCACTTAGAACACATCCTGTTTCTCGATATTGAGACTGTCCCGCAGTATGAAAAGTTTAACGATCTGGATGAGGATATGCAACATCTGTATGCCGATAAAACGGCATACCAGCGTGGAGAAAGCCACTCAGCTGAAGCATTTTACGAGAAGGCTGGTATCTGGGCTGAGTTTGGGAAGATCATTTGCATATCGGTAGGTTTTTTTAAGTTGGAAGGCGACAAGCGTAATTTTAGGACTACCTCTTTTTCAGGTACTGAAACAGAGGTGCTAGTTCAATTTAAGAAACTACTCAGTGAGCACTTTAACAAACCTCAACACGTTTTGTGCGCACACAATGGGAAAGAGTTCGACTTTCCGTTTATCGCCCGCCGTATGATCATTAACAACATTAAGCTTCCGTTTAAACTGGATTTATTTGGCAAAAAACCCTGGGAAATTCCGCATCTGGATACGCTGGAGCTGTGGAAATTTGGAGATTATAAACACTATACTTCCCTTAAACTTCTCACGAAGATTCTTGGTATACCCTCTCCCAAAAGTGATATAGACGGCAGCCAGGTGCGCGATGTCTATTATGAGGAATACGATCTAAACCGTATTGTTGCTTATTGTGAACGGAACGTGGTTGCCGTTGCGCAAATTGTTTTGCGCCTGCGTAACGAAACCCTTCTCGAAGAAAAGGAAATTATCTCGGTTTGATTTAGTTGCCATTATTGTAATTTTAAATTGTGAAAGCCCCGTTACTGCACATTAAAGACCTGCACCTTGAATTTAAAAGTGGTAAAACCATTAATAAGGTTTTACACGCTGTTGATTTTGAAATACATACCAATGAGATTGTAGGGGTTGTAGGCGAATCGGGTTCGGGGAAATCAGTAAGCAGCCTTGCAGTTTTAGGGCTTTTATCCCCACGCATTGCAAAAATCACGAAAGGAAAGATCCTCTTTAACGGTGCTGATTTACTTCAGCATTCTGAAAAACAATTGCAGAAACTGCGTGGCAGTGCAATTTCTATGATTTTTCAGGAGCCTATGAGCTCGCTCAATCCTTCTATGAAATGCGGAAAGCAAGTCGCAGAGATTTTGATCAGACATACCACGATCAGTAACAAAGAAGCGCGTGAAGAAGTGATACGCCTATTTCACAAAGTAAAACTTCCGCGCCCCGAAGCAGTATATCAATCCTATCCGCACCAGATAAGCGGTGGTCAAAAGCAACGGGTGATGATCGCGATGGCCATTGCCTGCAAACCCCAGCTACTTATTGCCGATGAACCCACAACAGCTTTAGATGTTACTGTTCAAAAAGAAATAATTCTTTTGCTTAAAGAGTTGCAGCAAGAGACCGGGATGAGCATTTTGTTTATATCGCACGATCTGTCTCTGGTAAGTGAGATTGCAGACCGGGTCATTGTAATGTATCAGGGTAAAATTGTTGAAAGCGGCAGTGCAGCAACGATTTTTAAAAATCCGCAGGAAGATTATACGAAAGCACTAATCTACGCGCGACCCTCTACTTCAGAGCGCTTAAAAAAGCTCCCCACTGTAGCCGACTTTCTTGCGAAAAAGCTTCTTTCAGAACCTGTTTCTTCAGCAGAGCGCAACGCAGCACATGAACGCATTTATAGCAAACCTCCTCTGCTTGAAATCAAAAATGCGGAAAAAGAGTATTACAGTTCGGTTTCCTTTTTTGGCAAAGCCGAAAGCGTAAAAGCCGTAAATAATGTGAGTTTTAAAATTTATGAGGGAGAAACGCTGGGTTTAGTGGGCGAAAGTGGTTGTGGAAAATCAACTCTGGGAAATCTCATCCTTCAACTGGACAAACCTACTGCAGGAAGTATTTTTTACCGTGGAAAAGACCTGACCCATTTAAAATCAGGGGAAATGCGGCAGTTGCGCAAAGACATTCAAATCATATTTCAGGATCCGTATTCGTCACTTAATCCCCGTTTGACCGTAGGTGCCGCGATAACAGAAGCCATGCAGGTACATAAAGTTTACGCATCTCCAGAAGAACGTAAAACCGAAACTTTAAAATTGCTGGAGGAAGTAGGTTTATTACCAGAACATTACAATCGCTATCCACACGAATTCAGTGGTGGCCAGCGTCAACGCATAGGAATTGCCCGTACTATCGCGGTGAAACCTAAATTTATCGTGTGTGACGAGTCGGTGTCGGCTTTGGATATTTCGGTGCAGGCGCAGGTTCTGAATCTTTTGAATTCCTTAAAAAACAGCTACAACTTCACCTATTTGTTTATCTCTCACGATCTTGCTGTAGTCAAATACATTTCAGACCGTTTGCTGGTTATGCGTGATGGTAAATTTGAAGAAGCCGGAGAGGCAGATTCTGTTTATGAAAATCCAAAAAGCGAGTATACTCAATCACTCATCGAGGCAATCCCTAAAGGGATCTAAATCATGAATAAAAACACTTTTTTGGCCACGTAAGCCAATTTTGCGGTAGTTCTAAAAAATTCGTGTAACGAGTGCTTTGTTCTGCGTAGGGTGGCGGTCATTAGAATGGCGATAAGGGGTTCAAAAACTCTATAAAAAAGCCGCGGGGCTCCCCCCGCGGTTTTTAACAAATCACAACATCAAAATACTCCTATTCTGAGGTTACAAACACATCCGGGACTCCTCCCGAACCTGAATTTTAATTTTTTTGAATTGGGTGTTCGGCTAAAGTACTTCATTTTTTGATTTGCACAAGGAAAAACTTAAATTTTCTGCAAAAAATGTTAATTTTTAGTGCTTTTAGACGTTCAAAAACTGTTTTTTAGCGCATTTATTTCCTGGCTATGTATTTCATCTGTTTAAAATCGTATTTCGTAGCAATAAAAAAGGAGCCCTAAAAGCTCCTTTTTTTTCTGTAAGTATATTAGAAATTATTCCAGAATCATTTCCGGGACATTAGCCGGGATTTCTAACGCTCCCTCAGTGGCTTTCTTAATTTCTTCAATGGTAATACCCGGTGCGCGCTCTAAAAGCCTGAAACCTCTCTCGGTGACTTCAAGCACGGCCAGATTGGTTACTATTTTAGTAACACATCCCACACCTGTAAGTGGAAGGGTGCAGCGTTTAAGCAATTTAGACTCACCATCTCTGTTTGTATGCATCATCGCCACGATGATATTTTCGGCGCTAGCCACAAGATCCATCGCGCCACCCATACCTTTTACCATCTTTCCGGGAATCTTCCAATTGGCAATATCCCCGTTTTCGGCTACTTCCATAGCGCCTAAAATAGTAAGGTCTACGTGCTGACCTCTAATCATTGAAAAACTCATCGCAGAGTCAAAAAAAGATGCGCCTTTCAGTGTGGTAATAGTTTGTTTACCGGCATTGATGATATCTGCATCTTCCTCTCCTTCAAAAGGAAAAGGTCCCATACCCAGCACACCGTTTTCACTTTGAAATTCTACTTCAATGTCATCCCGCACATAATTGGCTACCAGCGTGGGTATTCCAATACCCAGATTGACGTAAAAGCCATCCTTTACTTCCCGGGCAATGCGCTTTGCGATTCCGTTTTTATCGAGCATAATTTACTTATTAGGCTGCGGAGTCATACGCAGGTAAGGTTTAATCTCGCGGTGTCCTTTTGGAAAAAATTCCGGAATTTGCTCATTGCTTACGCTGGGCGAAATCACACAATCTTCACCATCTTTCCAGTTTGCCGGTGTGGCAACTTTATGATAGGCCGTTAATTGAAGCGAATCAATCACCCGAAGGATTTCATCAAAATTACGTCCTGTAGAAGGTGGATATGTAAGTGTAAGTTTTACCTTTTTGTCTGGTCCTATAACAAATACCGAACGCACTGTTGCTTTCTCACTGGCATTGGGGTGAATCATATCATACAGTTCTGCAACTTTATGATCTTCATCGCCAATGATTGGGTAGTCCACAGTTGTATTTTGCGTCTCATTGATGTCTTTAATCCACTCGTGGTGTGAAGCAACACCATCCACGCTAAGTGCAATAGGCTTTACATTACGCTTTTTAAACTCATTGTGGTAATTAGCCACGGTGCCCAGTTCGGTGGTGCAAACCGGTGTATAATCTGCTGGATGCGAAAATAAAATTCCCCAGCTGTCTCCCAGCCATTCGTGAAAATTAATGGTTCCTTCGGTAGTGTCTGCTGTAAAATCTGGTGCTGTATCACCTAATCTTAAATGTGCCATGGTATTTTTGGTTTTTATGTAATTATTAATCAGTTTTCGCGTTTACGTACGGTGCGTTGTTCAATACGCTTTTCATAGTTTTTACCTTCAAAAATGCGTTGAACAAATATCCCCGGAATATGTATTTGATTGGGGTCTAATTCCCCTGCTGGAAGAAGTTCTTCCACCTCAGCTACGGTTATTGCAGCCGCGCCGCACATCACAGGGTTAAAATTACGCGCCGTACCTTTAAAAATGAGATTCCCCGCGGCGTCCCCTTTCCAGGCTTTTACAAAAGCAAAATCGGCCTTAAATGCGCGTTCCAGAACGTACATTTTACCGTCAAATTCACGGGTTTCTTTGCCTTCAGCGACTTCTGTTCCATAGCCTGCCGGTGTAAATATTGCGGGAAAACCGCCCTGTGCAGCGCGGCAACGTTCGGCCAGCGTACCCTGTGGAATCAACTCCACCTCGAGTTCGCCACTAAGCATCTGACGTTCAAACTCGGCATTTTCACCCACATAAGAAGAAATCATTTTTTGGATCTGTTTCTTCTGAAGCAGTAAACCCAGGCCAAAATCATCGACCCCGGCATTATTGGAAATACAGGTGAGATTTTTCACGTTGCGCTTTACCAGTTCTGCAATCGCATTCTCGGGAATTCCGCTGAGGCCAAAACCTCCCAGCATAAGAGTCATGTCATCTGCTACTCCTTCAAGAGCTTCAGTAACCGAGTTTACTTTCTTTGTAATCATTTTCTCATTTTAGAATAAGAAAATTACAAAATACCCGGTGCGAAGGCAATCTTTTAGCAGGATTTTATAGCTTTCCTAAAAGTCGGTAGATCTGCAAAAAAGTTTGAGACTAAACTTAAAAATCCAGCTCGTCCGGCAAATCGGTCTGTTGACCGCCACCTGCAGGGATAGAACAGTCTATACGTATGGAAAGTTCTTCGGGCCGCTCAAAGTTGCCCTGAGAAATTTTCAGGTCTTCATTTTCGTAGCATTTTTTCATATACATGGCCCAAATAGGCAGAGCCATAGTAGCACCTTGTCCATATACAATAGACGGGAAGTGTACCGAGCGGTCATCACCGCCCACCCATACTCCGGTGACCAGATTAGGCACCATCCCCATAAACCAGCCGTCGCTTTGGTTTTGGGTTGTACCGGTTTTACCTGCTATGGGATTTTTAAAAGCATAAGGGTGACCGGTAATTACATTTTTATAAACATAGCTATTAATAGCTCCCGAGCGTAAACGAGCCCCAGAACCGTACTGCGTAACCCCTTCCATCAGATTAACCGTAACATAGGCCGATTCTTTACTCAACACATCCTGTGCTTTGGGAACGCTTTGGTACAACACCGTCCCGTTTTTATCAACAATAGTCGAAACAATCTGAGGCTCCACGTGAACGCCTTTATTGGCAAAAGCTGAATAGGCCGATACCATCTCAAACAAGCTTAAATCTGCAGTACCCAAAGCGATGGAAGGTACAGCGGGTATTTCCCGGGTATCTACGCCTAATTTCCGAATCAGATCAATTACGGTATTCGGACCCACACGGTGCATTAAACGTGCTGAAACGGTATTTATAGAATTAGCTAAGGCTTCCTTTAAAGTGACCATCCCTCTGTAATCTCCACCAGAATTCACTGGGCACCAATCGTTTTGCGTGCCCATCTCACCGGCAGGAATACAATAAGGATTGTCTGGGATGGTATCGCAGGGCGAAAGGTGCAACTGGTCAATCGCAGTTGCATACAGGAATGGCTTAAAGGTAGAACCTACCTGACGTCTTCCGGTTTTTACGTGATCGTACTGAAAATGCTTATAATCAATACCACCTACCCAGGCTTTTACTTCGCCGGTTTGGGGTGTCATACTGAGTAAACCTGCTCTCAGGAAGCGCTTGTAATATAAGATACTGTCGCGCGGAGTCATAATGGTGTCTTTTTCTTTGGGACCGTTGTCCCATACAAAAACCCGCATGTCTGTTTTTTTATCAAATGAAGCCTTAATCTCCTCTACCTCTATATCACGAGCCGCCATTTTACGCCAGCGATCTGAGTTGCGCATTGCCCGGTTGATGATGCCTTCCTCCTCCTCTACGGATATATCTCTAAAAGGAGCGGTCTTGTTTTTTTCATTCTGTCGGTCAAATTCTTTTTGCAGGTTTTCCATATGATCGGTCACTGCCTGCTCTGCAAAGCGCTGCATACGCGAGTCAAGCGTCGTGGTAATCACCAGCCCGTCCCGGTAAATATTGTAATACTCGTCGTTACCGTCTGCATCTTTTCCTTTTGGATTTTTCTGAATCCAGTCTGACATAAACGCGCGCAGATATTCTCTGAAATAAGTGGCGATCCCGTCTGCGTGACCTTCTGGTGAGAAATTCACTTTCATCGGCAGAGCGATAAGACTGTCTTTCTCGGTCTCCGTGATTCTGTCGGTTTCGGCCATAAGTGCCAGTACCGTATTGCGACGTTCCAAAGACTTATCCCGCGATATTTCGCGATAGGGATTGAATTGTCTCGGGTTTTTAAGCATCGCCGCAATTACTGCAGATTCTTCAGGTCGTAATTCTTTGGGTTCCTTATCAAAATAAATTTTTGATGCAGAACGAATACCCACTGCCTGAAACAGGAAATCCTGCTTATTGAGGTACATGGTGATGATTTCCTCTTTGGTGTATTGACGCTCCAGGCGGGCTGCGATAATCCATTCTTTAACCTTTTGAATAACGCGCTCCAACTTGTTGCTGGGTTCGTCTGAAAACAGAAGTTTGGCAAGCTGCTGGGTAATGGTACTCGCTCCTCCTTTTGAACCCAAATAAACCACCGCACGGGCCGTACCGCGTACATCTACGCCTGAGTGATCGTAAAACCTGCGATCTTCAGTAGCAACTACCGCATCAATAAGATTTTGAGGCAAATCTTCATATTTTACCGGGGTACGGTTTTCATTGTAAAATTTACCCAGGGTTTTTCCGTCAGACGACAGGATTTCGGTCGCGAGATTGCTTTCGGGGTTTTCCAGTTCTTCAAAGGTGGGCAATTTGCCAAAAACACCCCAGGAAGCTAACAGGAAGATTAGGGCTAAAGCCCCCAAACCTGCAAGAAAGAGAATCCAAAATCCTTTGATATAGGAGCTAAAATCTGATCCGGTTTCCTTTTTTGAAACCTTCTTTTTTGATGTTGCCATGTGCTTATTCTTTTATAGGCTCTATACGTAAACCCACGTCCCTGATACCTTGCAGTTCAGGAATCGCATTAATATCACCATTGCGGCGCATTGCATGCTTTACTTTAAATTGATAGGTACCACTTTCGTTAAACCGAATGTTTTCTTTATACCACAGCTTGCTTTCCTTAAGATCACCAAAACCTTCACCCAACCAGGTACCATTAGGTTCGGCCATCATATATTCCAGCGTATCTGTAACTGTTTTTCCGTTGGGAAATTGCATCTGAGTGATTAAAAACAAATTGCTGAAGGGGTATGCATTATCGTTTCGTAGCGTGATGAATGCTTTATACGCACGCAAACTGTCTAAATTTTTAACCTGAAAGCTTATTGCAGAATCGCGCTTCCAACTGCCCGGTAACTCCTTAAATTCGTGGAATACCGCGTGGTCATCACACGAACACATCACGAAGCACAAAGCCAAAATAAAAAGGAGTTTATGCATCTTTTTTAGGACCCTTTTTACGGTAATTTTTCTTTTTTCTTCGGTTTTTAGAACGTTTACGATTGCTCTTTGGCTTATCAAACCGGGTTAAACTATCCTGCCCCACCACATTTCCAAAATCAACTTTTGCATCTGCAAGACTGTCTGCAGCATATTCTTCGAGACTCGCAACGGGCTGATTAGCTTTATTTTTTTCAAGGATTTCGTTGGCCTGCTCGGTAGTCAGTTTATGCCAGTTCATCCATTCGCCTTCATAGGCGTACCAAAGATGTCCCTGAAAAATGTCTATTTTTTGACAAACAGCCGTTCCTTTTTCGGTTTTCAGTTTTTGCTCGGTTGAAGGAAAGTCTTTTAGCGCATCAAGATAGGCGTCAAGCTCATAATTTAAACAGCATTTAAGCTTCCCACATTGCCCCGCAAGTTTTTGCGGATTAAGGGATAGCTGCTGGTATCGCGCAGCGCTGGTTGTGACTGAGCGAAAATCGGTAAGCCAGGTAGAACAGCACAATTCACGACCACAAGAACCTATTCCTCCCAGACGGGAAGCCTCCTGACGGAAACCTATCTGGCGCATTTCAATACGCGTTCTAAATTCCTGTGCAAATTCTTTGATCAATTGTCTAAAGTCTACCCGATCTTCGGCCGTGTAGTAAAATGTGGCTTTAGAGCCGTCGCCCTGAAACTCGATATCTGATATTTTCATCTGCAATCCCAGGCGGATTGCTATTTGCCGGGATTTTACCTTAATGGCTTCCTCCCTGCCTTTTACTTCTTCCCAGACTTCAATATCCCGGGTATTGGCCTTTCGGTAAATCTTTTGAAAATCATCAGTATCAAAAGGCACCTTTTTCTTTTTCATTTGTATGCGCACCAGTTCACCGGTAAGGGACACAATGCCCACATCGTGGCCGGATTGTGCCTGTACAGCCAACACTTCGCCTACATTGATTTGTAGCTTATCTACATTTTTATAAAACTCCTTGCGGCCGTTTTTAAAACGTACCTCAACAAAGTCGAACGGCTCCTGACCTTCAGGCAAACTCATATTAGAAAGCCAGTCAAAAACCGTTAATTTATTACATCCATCGGTACCACAAGTACCATTGTTTTTACAACCACGCGGCTGACCGTTAACGGTCGTACCACAATTTCCACACGCCATGTACCCTGTATATTTAGTAAATCTCCGGTTTAAAAAACACCGGGATTTGATGTTTAGTAATTCAAACTGCAGTTGCCTGCTTTTATTTTGGCTAAAGATAGCGTTTTAGCCACGCAAAAATATAGTAAATCTAATTCGCATAAACAGGAATGCCGCTTACATTTTTAAAGAGCTTGTAAAAAACAAAGCTCAGGTGTTTAGATTTATTAAAGCAGATTCTGTTTTTGAGCATGAAAAATCCCGAAGGAAATGCTTCGGGATTGGTATTATTTCCGCTGAAATTTTAGTTTTTCAGACCTTCCCTTTTTAAAGATCTTATTGCTGTTTGGGATGCCTTTGCGCAGTTCTTTCTGCACGTCTTCCGGTAAGGCAACAATTTCTTTGCACTCGTCTGAACAGGTATTGTTCATCGCTTCGGCACACTCCTCACATTGTATAAACAGTAAATGACAGGCTTCATTAGCACAATTTACGTGCGTATCGCAAGGCTTTCCGCATTGATGACAATTGGAAATGATGTCTTCGGAAATACGCTCTCCACGGCGGTGGTCGAACACGAAGTTTTTCCCTTTAAATTTATTTTCAAGCTTTAACTGCTCTACCTGGCGCGCATATTCAATGATTCCACCTTCAAGTTGATACACCTGTTTAAAACCTTTATGCTTGTAGTAGGCGCTGGCTTTTTCGCAGCGAATACCGCCGGTACAATACATCACCAGTTTTTTATCCTCTTTATGATCCTTAAGGTCTTCTTCGATAAGGTCTAAGCTGTCGCGAAAGGTATCTACATCTGGAGTAATCGCGTTTTTAAAATGGCCGATCTCGCTCTCGTAGTGATTACGCATATCAACAAGCACCACATCTTCGCTTTCAATAAGTTCATTAAACGTGACGGCATCTACGTGAATTCCTTTATTGGTCACATCAAAAGTCTCGTCGTTAAGGCCATCGGCCACAATTTTAGGGCGTACCTTGACTTTAAGTTTAAGAAAAGATTTTGCATCCTGCTCAATGGCAATGTTGAGACGTACATTTTCGAGGAAATAAATTCCATCTAGAAAGGCTTTAAACTTCTCAAAGTTTTTTGCGGGTACCGAAAGCTGCGCGTTGATCCCTTCGTGGGCAACATAGATTCGGCCCAAAACCTCAAGTTCGTCCCAGGCGATAAACAAATGATTGCGAAACAGATGTGGATTGCCAATTTTGGCATATTGATAGAACGAGAGCGTAAGCCGGTCTTCCCCGGCCTCGTCAATGAGAGCTGCACGTTCTTTTGCACTTAATTTATTGTACAGTTGCATGCTATACGTGATTTAAGATTAAAGAACCCCCCGAGGTATGCCCCCGGAGCTTGATTGAGAAAATTCTTATTACTCAAGGCAAGCCTTGAAACGATTAATCCCTCCTTGGGATTAAAAGCGGTGCAAAAATACGATTTTTAGACGGGTGGAACAACCGGTATCCCGAGTGACTTAAAAAGATTAAAAAATGCCCGCAGGTATCACCTGGGGGCATTTTCTTGAACGGCTAATTCAGTTAATAGTACTTTTTAAAGTCTCTGTAAAAAGTGCTAACCGCCGTCCAGTCTAAAATTGCAATGCAACGCCGTGTACTTAAAACAGCATCGATTACAAAATCTAAGGTGTACCATATACATCATGTCACATCAGATTATTTTCTAAAGGATACCCAAAATGGAAAAGGGTTGCGTTGCAGATTGAGATTTAGGTGTAAAATTGGAATATTTCCATTTTTAAAGGCTTATTTACAAAATTCACTCCTATTCTGTGGAATTTTTCCAATATTTAAGCTATGTTAGATTGTTTCCCTTAAAAAGAAGTAGTACTTTAGCGGCTCTTAAAAAGCTTCCCTTGTTTGGGTTTGGTAGGTATTTTTTAGAGACAGCCTTACGGGTAAAGGCGTAAAATCAGAATATAAAGACAGAATATTTTTATGAGCAAAGATCAAGAAGCCAAATTAAAAGCCTTAAAACTTACCCTGGATAAGATGGATAAAACCTACGGTAAGGGTACGGTTATGAAAATGGGCGATAATGCCATCGTTGAAGTTGAAGCCATCTCCACCGGTTCACTGGGTCTCGATCTGGCTTTGGGAGTGGGTGGTTTACCTAAAGGACGTGTCATTGAAATTTATGGTCCAGAGTCTTCGGGTAAAACAACCTTAACGCTTCACGCTATTGCAGAATCTCAAAAAAAGGGTGGTATCGCGGCATTTATTGACGCCGAGCACGCTTTTGACCGCTTTTATGCGGAAAAACTGGGCGTTGATATTGAGAACCTCATCATTTCTCAGCCTGACAACGGGGAGCAGGCCCTTGAGATCACTGATAATCTCATTCGCTCCGGAGCTATTGATATTATTGTGGTTGACTCCGTTGCAGCCTTAACACCTAAGAGTGAGATTGAAGGTGAAATGGGTGATTCGAAAATGGGTCTTCATGCCCGTTTGATGTCACAGGCACTGCGTAAGCTTACCGCTTCTATAAGTAAAACCAATTGTACCGTAATTTTCATCAACCAGTTGCGTGAAAAGATCGGGGTAATGTTTGGAAACCCGGAGACAACCACCGGTGGTAATGCACTTAAATTTTACGCTTCGGTACGTCTAGACATACGCCGTTCTACACAGATTAAAGATGCAAACGGCGAAGTACAGGGTAATAAAACCCGGGTTAAAGTGGTGAAAAACAAAGTTGCACCACCCTTCCGCCAGGCAGAGTTTGATATTATGTATGGAGAAGGTATTTCTAAAGTGGGCGAGATCCTTGACATTGGCGTTGATTATGAGATCATCAAAAAGAGTGGTTCGTGGTTTAGCTATGAAGATACTAAACTGGGGCAGGGTCGCGATGCCGTTAAAGCCATCCTGAAAGACAATCCGGATTTATTGGAAGAATTAGAGTCCAAAATTAAAGAAGCTATCAAGCTGGCAAATCAGGCTTAGAAAAAAATTACAGGCCTCACGCAACCTTTTTCATCTTTAGGTATCTACTAGGTAAATATTTAAATGATGAAAAAGGTTTTTTTAATTTTAGGACTATTAGGATTAGTCACCTCATGCTCGCTTGATGATGACCGTGCCGAGCTGAATTATGAAGTACAACCGGTTGTAGATTTTGAGTTACCAGACACTTTGGTTTGGGGACAGCGTTATAATTTTAAAGTGCGCTACATCTCCCCTACTTCGTGTAATTATTTCTTTGATTTTGACTATGCTCAAAGAGACAGCACCCGTTTTGTTTATATTATAGACGCGGTTTATGAAGAAGAAATGTGTACCGACACCCCTACAGACACCACCACGGTGTATTTACCTTTTGAAACCCGTTATAATTATGATTATATCTTTAAATTTTATACGGGAGAAGATGAAAATGGTGAAGATACTTTTATAACAGACACGATCCCGGTAAAAGGATAAGGGTTTAAATACACGGAACATGTGAGTCTGAACGAACTCATAAAAAAATGCATACAAAAAGACACAAAGGCACAGGAACAGCTTTACCGGCTTTATGCCAATACGCTGTTCTCTGTGTCTTTGAAGTATGCCCGTAATTATACCGAAGCTGAAGATATTTTACAGGATGGTTTTATAACCATTTTTGATAAACTGAATCAATTTAAACACAAAGGCTCTTTTGAAGGCTGGCTAAAACGTATTGTGATCAATACTGCTTTACAACGCTATCGAAAACAAAAAGTTTTTAATATTGTAAATGAAGAGCAAATTGAAGAACATGAGGTTTTTGTTGATGAAGACGATATTTCCTTGCAGTTTTTGTTGAAAATTGTACAAGAATTACCAGACCGGTACAGACTGGTTTTTAATATGTATGCTCTTGACGGCTACTCTCACAAGGAAATCGCTTCGATGCTAGAAATTAGCGAAGGCACTTCAAAATCCAATCTGGCAAGAGCCCGAATGATTTTAAAACAAAAAGTAGGAGATTTTCGGGCAGAATCGAAAACCTCCTAAAAAGATCACGTATTTTTTCACCCCGTGAAAGAACTAAAGAACATAGACAGACTGTTTCAGGAGAAGTTTAAGGACTTTGAAGCGCAACCCGGCGACCATGTTTGGGAAGCTATCGCTGCGCGCGAAAAACAGAAACGCAGGCGCGTAATTCCCCTATGGTTAAAGTTGAGCGGTGCTGCAGCTGTGCTTGCCTTATTACTTCTGGCCGGTAATTTTGTTTTCAATAATCAGGATGCAACAACGCCTAAACTGGTGGAGGAAGAAATTCCTGAAAGAAATGACCACATTCAAAAACAATCACCGGCAACACCAGAAGCTGTAGCAAATGAAAACGCTACAGAAACCGGTTTAGAGAAATCATCTGCTGTGGAGTCGGGAGATAATTCCCGCCTGACCCAAACCGATTCTAAACCAGACAAAGCCTTGCCTACCAAAACAGGTTCTGGATTAAAGCAAAAAAATGAATCTGTAGCCCTTTCGCAAAGCGAAAAAACACCTCAAGCCAATCAATCTAAAGATTCTGAGGCTGCAATTGCACAGGCTGAAACTAGAAAAAACGACATCCCACAGGATGCAGAAAATAATAATGGGAATGCTGTTGCTGCCCAGGAAACCGAAAATGCGGTATCTGAAGAAAATCAGGCAAAGATTGAAGATCCCGATGAATTGCTGAGACTGGCAAACGAAAAAGAAGCAATCGCCGATACGGATGAAAAGGAAAATCCGGATGAAAAAAGTAATCGTTGGGGTATAGCACCCGTTGTAGCTCCTGTTTATTACGGAGACTTTGGAGGTTCAGGTATTGATCCGCAATTTGCAGACAATACTAAACGGGGCGACGTTAATTTTAGCTATGGGCTTCAGA
The DNA here is from genome assembly GCA_964398145.1 of uncultured Flavimarina sp. GTDB lineage: Bacteria > Bacteroidota > Bacteroidia > Flavobacteriales > Flavobacteriaceae > Leeuwenhoekiella. The sequence goes on from CAYNMH010000057.1 coordinate 16,207, forward strand.
TAAGCTATGCGCTAACCAAAAAGCTGAGCTTACGTGCGGGCGTAAACCGGGTAGATCTGGGCTATCGTACAGAAGAAGTTGCATTTTCACCCAGTATACAAGCTTCTGCTTTGAGGAGTATTGATTATAAGAAAAATGCCTCTCAGGTACAGGTCTCATCGTTTAGAAATAATATGGTTTCAGCACCAGATACTGAGGCCAATGAGTTTGCCGCCAGCAGTTTTATAAGTACGCCCAGCACCCTGCGTCAGCAACTGGGTTATATTGAAGTCCCTCTTGAAGCTGAATATTCTTTGATCGACAAGCGCTTTGGCTTTCAACTCATAGGGGGTTTCAGTACGCTGTTTCTGAATAATAATTCCATTATTCTTGAAGAAGGATCGAGTTTTTCTTCAGAACTGGGTTCTTCAAATAGTTTGAACAATACCAGTTTCAGTACAAATATCGGCTTGGGCTTCGATTACCGCATTACACCCTCCATAGAGTTCAATCTTGAACCTATGTTTAAATATCAACTCAATGCCTATACCAATGGAGTGAGTGACTTTAAACCTTATTATATGGGTCTTTATACAGGTATTAACCTAAAGTTTTAATCTTTGAAAAAGAAAAATTAAACTTTTTATTAGTTGGTTAGGTTAGTCATTGTGTAGACAATGGCAGAGAAAGCTGTCTGGGTAGAGACAGCTTTTTTCTTTGACCGCCGTTAACCTTTTAAGGCGGCCGGTGTGGTTTTATCTTTAAGCAATTCGCTGTGAATGCTCTTAAAGGCTTTATCTCTCAATTCCCGTCGATCATGAGGTAGTTTGTCGTTGGTTTCAATAAAAGGAAGCACCTTAACCCGCATCATCCCCGGCGATCCGGTAAAAAAATCATATGATAAACGCTTTTTGTTATCGTAGAAAACCATCGGGACGATGGGTACCTGGTGGTCTATGGCCAGTCTAAACGCTCCATCTTTAAAAGTATCAAGAACGACAGAAGTATCATCTGGCACGCCTCCTTCAGGAAAAATACAGATACTAAGACCTTGCCTCAGTCTCTTCTGAGCGCTTTCAAAAACCGCCATTCGGCTTTTAGGGTCACCTCGATCTACCAGAATACAGGTTTGTTTATAGAAATAACCAAAAACAGGAAACTTTGCAAGCTCCTGTTTACCTACGAACACAAAGGGATTGCGCACCGTATGCAGCATAAGCATAATATCGGTCATCGAGGTATGATTGGCAATGTACATATAACTTTTACCCCGCTCAGTTTTCTGAAGGCGCTCCACTTTAGGCCAAAAACCCATTCCATATAAAATAATACGAGCCCAGAAACGCGCCAATCTAAAGAAAAACGGATACCAAGAATCTTTAGCTACCGAAATGAGCAAAATGGGAAACAAGATCAGGATAGGGATGATTAGGATTACATAAAACCAAATGCGCCAGAGCAAAATCAGTATTTTACGTAAGATGCTTATCATTTGGATTCTAAAAGTTTGGTAAGCTGTTTCAGCCTTGTTCTGTCCAAAAATAGACATTTTAAAAAGAGTTAATTGCTCAAAAGGGGTAACTTTACGCCAAATTAAAATTAAATAATGTCACGAATTTTAACCGGTGTTCAGAGTACAGGCACCCCGCATTTAGGTAATCTTTTAGGAGCTATTATACCTGCCATAGAAATGGCAAATGACTCTAAAAACGAGTCATTTCTTTTTATTGCAAATCTGCACACCCTTACCCAGATTAAGGACGCTTCGGCACTAAAAGAAAACACGTATTCTGTGGCAGCAACGTGGCTGGCCTTTGGTCTCGATATCGAAAAAACCGTTTTCTACCGTCAAAGCGATGTGCCTCAAACCACGGAACTGACCTGGTATTTAAGTTGTTTTTTTCCATATCAGCGCTTAACACTGGCCCACTCATTTAAAGATAAGGCAGACCGCCTGGCCGATGTAAATTCAGGACTGTTTACCTACCCCATGCTCATGGCTGCAGATATTTTGCTTTATGATGCGGAATATGTACCGGTGGGAAAAGACCAGTTGCAGCATATTGAGATGACCCGTGATGTCGCTTCCCGCTTTCACGCGCAAATGGGAGAAACCTTTGTATTGCCCGAGGCTAAAATTGAAGAAAATACCAAATACATTCCGGGGACAGATGGTGAGAAAATGAGCAAGTCTCGTGACAATTATATTAACCTCTTTTTACCGGATAAGCAATTGCGGAAACAGGTGATGGGTATCCAAACAGACAGCACGCCTCTTGAGGAACCTAAAAATCCGGATACCTGCAATGTTTTCAATCTGTATAAAGTGATTGCCTCGGAAACCCAGGTTGCCCAAATGCGCCAGAATTATTTAGGCGGAAATTACGGTTACGGGCACGCAAAGCAGGCGCTTTATGAACTGCTTGTTGAAAAATATGCTAAACAACGCGAGGCTTACACGTATTATATGAAAAATCTCGATGAAGTGGATGCCGCCCTTGAAAAAGGGGCCGAAAAAGCCCGAGAAGTTGCCAATGGCGTTTTAAATCGTGTACGCGAAAAGTTAGGCTACTAAATCAGCTCAAATAACTTACCCGGCAGCGGACGCACGACACCTTTCAATTCCATATTTAAGAGCAGGGATGCTGTTTTAAAAGTTGGCATCCCACAGTTCAGGGCAATCAGATCCAATTCTTCCTTCCCATTTTTTGAAAGCAAATGCCAAATGCTTCTTTCCTCATCGGTAAGTTCTACAAAAAGTTGCTTTTGAACGGGTTTAAACACTTCCTCAGGTTGCCAGTTAAGATGGTAAACCAGATCTGCGGCACTGGTAATGAGCTGGGCTTTCTGAGTTTTAATAAGGTTATTACAACCTACGCTCTGAATATCTTCGGGCCTGCCCGGTACTGCAAAAACATCCCGGTTATATGAGTTGGCTATTTCTGCAGTAACCAGCGAGCCGCCTTTTTCCGCACTTTCAATCACCAAAGTTGCTTCGGCAATACCGGCGATAATGCGATTGCGTCTCAGAAAATTGGTGCGGTCAAAAGTATCAGTACTCCAAAAATCGGTGATAAATGCTCCCTGCCGCTCTACTGATTTTTGATATTTCGCATGTACTTTTGGGTAAATTTGGTTTAAACCGTGAGCTAAAACTGCAAGCGTGTCTAAGCCGTTATCTAGTGCTGCAATATGCGCCGCGATATCCACGCCATAGGCAAAACCAGAGACAATAAGCGGTTGCAAGGGAGCAAGATCTTCTATAAATTTTCTGATAAATTGCAGGCCGTGGTTTGTCACCTTCCGGGTACCTACAATGGCCAAAATACGTTTATTGTCGTAACCGGCATCACCCCGCTTAAAAATCAAAATGGGTCCATCTACACAGTGTTTCAGGCGTTCAGGATATTCTTTTTCCACAAAACTGCAGCAGGATATCTGCTGATTTTCCATAAACCTGAGCTCAAGCTCTGCTGCCTGGCGATGACTTTTATCAAAGAAACCACGCAGTCTGATCTCGCCAATACCATCAATTTTTAAAAGTTTTTCCTTCTTTTGCCGCAACACATTTTCAGCCGACTCAAAGCGGTTGATGAGTCTTTTAATAGAAGTATCTCCCAGATTGGGAATATGTTGTAGGGTAAGGAGCGCGTGAAGTTCGTCTTGCGTCATAAGTTAAGCCGTAGCCAGATTTAAGTATTGTGGGAGCGCTAAGCAACTTAAATTAAAGGTATTACAAATTTGTTAACAAATCAGTGTTTATAAATCGAAGCCGGCTTCATTTTTTTTTAATTTTACGTTATGCAATTCACAACCTACATCAGCGATTTATTATACCGGTACGAGTGTGTAATTATACCGGGCTTTGGGGCCTTTTTAGGACATCGCGTTGCTGCTACCCATAATGCAGAAACCCATACCTTTTTCCCACCTTATAAACGATTATCTTTCAATGCACAGCTCACGCAGAATGACGGCCTTCTGGCGAATTATGCAGCTACTGCCGAAGCAATAAGTTATGCTGAAGCATTGCAGAGCGTTCAGCAGTTTTCTGCACAATTGAATGCTGATTTACGTGCGGGAAATCAGGTGATTTTTGACAACATTGGTACCCTTACACAGAATGATTCCGGTAAAATCAATTTTGAACCGGCAAACGGATCAAACTTTTTAAAAGATGCTTTTGGCCTTACCAGCTACAGCCTTGAACCGCGTCTGCGTGAGACTTTGGTTTCTCCAGAGGAAATAGAGGAAACTCCTGTAGTAAAACTTGAGTCAAAACAGCGTGACACCCCCTGGCTTAAATATGCAGCCGTGGGTCTTTTAGCATTAGGAATGTCAGGTTCTCTGGGCTTCCTGTATTTTAAAGATATTGCAGATCATAATCTGGCAGAAGAGCAAAAAGCCAGGCAGGTTGTTGACCAGACCATACAAAAAGCAACTTTCACCATAGAAAACCCGTTACCTGCGGTTACACTTAAAGTTTTTAAACCAGCGGGTAATTATCACATTGTGGCAGGAGCTTTTAGAATTCCTGAAAATGCTGAAGTAAAAGTGGAGGAACTGCGTAAAGCAGGTTATAAAGCAAGGCTTATAGGCGAAAACAAGTACGGCTTACATCAGGTTGTTTACGGCAGCTATACAGACCGTGCTGAAGCTTCACAGGCACTAGGCGAAATACGTACTGCAGACAATCCCAATGCATGGATGCTCGTGCAGGAACTTGATTAATTATCCTGTAAATCTATCTAATAAGCAAAGCCTCCTGAACTGGGAGGCTTTTTTAATGGGTTTTGCTGGTATTCTTCCTACTTTTGCCGAAAATAAACGCATGGACGCAAAAACACCTTCTGAATCTAAAACGGTACAAACAGACCTGGTACTACCCAATGAGACCAACCCACTAAATAATATGTTTGGAGGCGAATTGCTCGCGCGGATGGACCGTGTGGCGAGTATCACAGCCCGCCGTCACAGCAGAAGGATTGTGGTAACCGCATCGGTAAATCACGTGGCCTTTAATAAAGCCATCCCCCTGGGCAGCGTAGTTACTGTAGAAGCAACGATTTCCAGAGCATTTAAGACCTCGATGGAAGTAATTATAGATGTATGGGTAGAAGATCGGGAAAGTGGCCGCAGATCAAAGGCAAACGATGCTATTTACACCTTTGTAGCCGTAGATCGTACCGGGACTCCGGTGCCTGTGCCGGAAATCAAACCCGAAACCCAACAGGAAAAAGAACGCTACGCCGCTGCTTTGCGCAGAAAACAACTGAGTCTGGTTCTTGCCGGTAAAATGAAAGCTCAGGATGCCACAGAGCTGAAAGCCCTGTTCGAATAAGTTTAGATCTTGAGACGAATTCCCGTAGAAAAGTTTAAATAATTTACGTGATCAAAGGCGTTTTCAATTTCGGGAGATGTTTTGATTTTTAATTTATCAAATCTAAAATCGATATTTCCGTAAACGGCTAACCATTTGAAAATGGAGAAACTCAACTGTGGGGTTAGGTAGTAGGATGCCCCTGAGTCTCGAAAATCCCTTGCATCAGATTTTATATTACTGTAAGTCACCCAGCCCAGTCCTCCCTGTAAAATAATCTGAAAGCGTTTTTCTTCAAAGAAATGATACCCTAAGAGAACCCCGGTTTGAATAAATCTGGTTCGGTCATAGTCTCCCACAAAGGTACGATCTGTAACAGTACCTTTAAATTGACTAAACCTGCCTCCCAGAATAACGTGTGGTGCCACATATCCTGAAGCCGAAACTGCTGTTCCATTTTCAATGCGGTATGCTCGGTTAACAAAACTTTCTTTATTGGGGTTTACAAAATAAGGCCCAATTGTGATCATACCTTTTCTATTGTAGTACGATTTGGTTTCGACCGTTGTAGAATCCTGTGCACTAACTGTGGAAAAGAACATCAAAGAAAAACTAAAAACAACCAGTTTAATACGAAAGTTCATAGCGGGTAAGTTTTGAATTTACAGGAATGGTCACTTGATTTTGTGCTCCGCTATTGATACGGTAAGTAAGAATAACGTCACTGTTAAGACGGGTATCTACAGTAAGTGAATCGCTAAAATCCTTTGGATCTTTGATTCTAAGAAGGTCTTTTACCGAAAAACAATCATTCTCACTTGCAGGTTCATTATCCTGAGGAGGATTTATATACCTTATGCAATTGGGGGAAGTAAAAGAAACCTGATAGGTAAGGGTATCAGTGGTACCGGTCTGAGGAATCGTAACCAGTCTGAAATTGGCACGCTTCGCAATAGTAATTTCATCAAAATCAACATTTCGCTGATCTCCGGAACGAACTTCTAAAAATCGAATAGAACCGAATTCAGGGTTTGTCTCAGCACCATATCTTGAATCATTAATAGTTAGCAAGACACTACTTCTTGCAACATTTAAAGAATTGAACTGAAAATTTCCGGTTGCATCGGTTAAAACACCTCCTAATTCTGTTTTTTCAGTTCTGGAAAAGACTTCCATATCTGAAACCGGTAAGCCTTCCGTATCTACTAACCTACCCGTAAAACGCAAACGAATATTATCCTGAATGCGCTCATCATCACTGCAGGAATTTAAAACCAGAAAAATTAGAATTGAAACGAGTGGGTATAACTTTTTCATACTACTTTTTAGAGTAGATGCCCAAAAGACGTAATAGTTGCGCCTTATTCCCTGAAAATCTACATATTATATACCCACTCTTCCGGGTTCAGGCGTTGCGAGTCTTTATAAACCAGAAATTTCAGAATGGTTTTTCCTGTAAAGGAGTTTACGGCAATCTCCCCTAAAGTCTGTTTGGTTGAGACCTCATCATTAACCTTCACTTTAAGGTTTTTAAGGTTTTGATAAACGGTAAGATAGTTTCCGTGACGTATAAGTACAGTATAGCCGCCGCCTCGTATGAGTTGTATTTGCTGTACAGTACCTTTAAAAGCAGCTCTAGCCACACTGCCGGAAGCGGTTTCTATTTCTACACCGCTATTGTAGGTCGTGATGTTTGGCAAAGTTGGGTGCTGCGAAGTACCAAAACGTTTATAAACTCTTCCGCGCTCTACAGGCCAGTCCATACGCCCCTTATTGGAAGCGAAGTCACTTGCCAGGGCTTTAGCTGCAGGAGTCAGGTTAAAGGTAGGCATCTCCCCTGCTTTTTCTACTTTAACCGGTTCTGCTCCACTTTCTTTTTTAGAAGCCGCAATCGCCTCGCGTATCAACCGGTCTATTTCTTTATCAATGCGATCTGCAGCTTTTTGTTTTTCGCGAATTTGAGCCACATACGTAGATTCTTTCTCCCTGATTTTGGCAATCAGCGCGTCCTGCTGTTTCTTCTCGGCTTCCAGCTTTTCCTGCTCTTCGCGATTTTGCGCAATAAGTTGTTGCTTTTCTTCCTTTTGCTTAAGTAAATCGGTATTGGTTTGCTTTAGCAACTCGGTGCGTTCTTTAATTTGATCGCCCTGCTTTTTACGGTAGTTGCTGTACTGCTTCATATACTGCACCCGCTTATAAGCCTGTAAAAAACTTTTGGAAGACAGCAAAAACATAATGCGATTCTGGCTGCTCTTGCTTTTGTATGACTTTTCGACCATCGCTGCATAGTCGGTTTTCAGCTTCTCGAGTTCGTCCCGCAGATCGCTTATTTTATTGATATTCTGATTTATTTTCTGCGTAAGTAAATTGGCCTGACTGTTTGTAACCTTAATAAGATTTTGTCGTGTTTTTATTTTAGAATCCAAGTCTTCTACCTGACTCAGGACGTTACGCTCGTCTTTTTTATTGTTTTGACGCAGCCTGCTCAACTCTTCAATCTGACTCATCAACTGCCTCCGCTGACGCTCTAAATCTGCCTGGCGATCATTTTGGGCAAAAAGCGTCGAAACTCCAAACAGGATTATCGAAAACACAAGCGATTTGTACAAGCGGGCTAGCTGCATTATAATTCAATTTCTTTAAGCCCCGAAGGTATTGAAAATGGAAAACTTACCGATGTATTGAAGTCCAAACCTCGGTATTCTATATCAATCAGGGTGGTTTTATCGCCTTCCTGAGCTTTTACGTGTATTTCTGACGGAAAATAACCCGCCTGTTCCTGAGTAAAATCTCCATAATCGATCACCAAATCCCG
>CAYNMH010000058.1:0-24269 GCA_964398145.1 uncultured Flavimarina sp.
TCTTAACAATGACTTAAGAAAAACGTAATAACTTAATTTTGCCGAAAACGCCGATTTTAGCCGAAAATGCGTTTCATATTCAGTAAAAACCGCCCGTTTATTTTGAGTTCTTTATAATTAAATGTCAAAATTTTGCTAAAAATGAAATAATAAAAATCTTATTCTTGAAAATTATTGGCATTTCAGTTTATTGAATAGCTTTATCATTCTGACGTTAAAAAAGAGCTAAAATTTTATGGAAAAACAAGGTTTATATTCACCAGAATGGGAGCACGAAAATTGCGGTGCCGGGTTCATATGTAGTCTTGAAGGAAAACAGTCTAATGATATTATTCATAAGGCTCTCGAAATTCTTGAAAAACTGGAACACCGCGGTGCTGTAAGTAGTGATGGTAAAACAGGAGATGGTGCGGGTATACTTATAGATATACCTTATGACTTTTTTAAGGAAAAATGCGATTTTGAACTACCCGAAGCCCGGGAGTATGCCATGGGCAATGTGTTTCTGCCTAAAAAGGAGAATCAAAGAACCTATTGTAAAAAAATATTTGAAGAGCAGCTTAAAGCAAGAGGGCTTGTGTTATTGGGTTGGCGTAAAGTGCCTGTTGATGGTGGTTACCTGGGAAGTATAGCCGCAAGTGTGGAGCCTCACATTGAACAAATTTTTGTGGGTAAACCCAATCCTGAAATGGGCGAACAGGAGTTTATGATTAAACTCTTTACGGCCCGTAAAATTACCGAACATACTATATTAAAGAGTAAACTTTCGGAACGCAGTTATTTTTACCTGCCCAGTTTATCAACCAAAACCTTAATCTTTAAAGGGCTTTTGATGCCTGAGGACATCAAGTATTACTATACCGACCTTCTGGATCCCAAGCTTACAACACGATTAGCTTTGGTACACCAAAGGTTTTCAACAAATACATTCCCTACCTGGGATCTTGCCCAGCCCTTTAGATATATGTGCCACAACGGGGAGATCAATACGCTACGTGGAAATGTTTCGCGTATGCGCAGCCGTGAAGAACTTCTGCAGAGTAAGTGGTTTGGAGAAGAAATTCAGGAGTTATTCCCGATTATTCTTCCCGGAAAATCCGATTCGGCTTCTATGGATATGGTTGTAGAGTTATTATTAATGTCTGGTCGCTCTTTACCGGAAATCATGATGATGCTCGTTCCTGAAGCCTGGGAGAAGCATAAAGAAATGAGTGAAGCCAAAAAGGCTTTTTACGAATTCAACAGCTGTATTATGGAGCCATGGGACGGCCCGGCGTCGATTCCATTTACAGATGGGGATTATATAGGTGCGGTTTTAGACCGAAACGGATTGCGTCCTTCGCGATATACCGTAACCAAAACCGGTTTTGTGATTATGTCTTCTGAAACAGGAGTGCTGGAAATTGAACCTGAAAATGTGGAGTTCCATGGTAGATTGGAACCCGGTAAAATGTTTCTGGTAGATATGAAAGCCGGTCGTATAGTAAACGATGAAGAGATCAAAGATCGAATTGTAACGCAAAACACCTATGGTAAGTGGCTAAATGAGAATCGGGTGCATTTACGTGATATTCCGTATCGTGATGTGGAATTTGAAGCGGAAGAAACCGCTTTTGAGTTACGTAAGAATGCATTTGGTTATACCCAGGAAGATATCCGTACTATTATTTTGCCTATGGCAAATAAAGGTAAAGAACCCATCGGTTCTATGGGATCAGATACTCCACTGGCAGTGCTTTCAGATCGGCCACAATTGCTTTACAACTATTTTAAACAGCTGTTTGCACAGGTGACAAATCCACCTCTTGATGGTATCCGTGAAGAGTTGATCACCGACCTAAGTTTGACATTGGGTCCTGATAAAAACCTGATGGAAATCGTACCGGAATACTGTAAAAAGATTCGTATTCAGAATCCGGTAATATCCAAGGAAGATTTAGATAAAATCAAGAATTTTGACAATCCGTATTTCAAAGTGCGCACCATCCCGATGCTTTATGAGGCTAATCGTGGTTTAAATGGTCTTGAAGATGCACTTAATAATATGGTGTCTCAGGCTTCTCAGGCCATTGATGAGGGACATACGATATTAATCCTTTCAGACCGGGGTGTTAATGATAAAATGGCTCCGATTCCTGCATTATTAGCTACTTCTTTTATGAATAGCGGTCTCTTCCGTAGCGGTCAGCGTTCAAAAATGAGTATTATAGTTGAGTCTGCAGAACCACGGGAAGTACATCATTTCGCATTATTATTTGGTTATGGTGCTAGTGCAATCAACCCTTATATGGTTAATGAGATCATTAAAGAAGAGATCGCTGAAGGCAACCTGGAGCAGGTAGAATTTACCCAGGCAATAGAAAACTACAATAAAGCTGTCGGGAAAGGGGTAATCAAGGTGATGAACAAGATTGGTATTTCTACCCTGAACTCCTATCGTGGTTCACGCTTATTTGAGGCTCTTGGACTAAACTCTTCTTTGATAACCAAATATTTTCCCAATACACCAAGCCGAATTGAAGGTATTGGCTTATATGAGGTAGAACAGGAGATTGCAAAGCGTCACAACCGTACGTTTAAGAGCCAGGATATCTCAGGAAATCTGGAGATGGAAGTGGGAGGAGAATACCGCTGGCGTCGTAACGGAGAAAAACATATGTTTAATCCGTTATCTATTGCCAAACTTCAGGAAGCTGTACGCCAGAATAATCCTAAAACGTATAAGGAATATTCAAAACTGGTGAACGAGCAGTCTAAACAACTGATGACCATCCGTGGTCTTTTTGAATTTTCAAATTACGATCCTATTCCAATTGAGGAAGTAGAACCCTGGACTGAAATTGTAAAGCGTTTCAAAACAGGTGCCATGTCTTATGGTTCTATAAGTAAGGAGGCACACGAAAATTTGGCTGTTGCGATGAACCGCATAGGAGGTAAGAGCAATAGTGGAGAAGGAGGGGAAGATGCAGAACGTTTCTACAAAAGTCCTAATGGCGACTGGAAAAACTCGGCTATTAAGCAGGTGGCTTCCGGCCGGTTTGGAGTAACCAGTAACTACCTTACCAGCGCTGCAGAAATTCAGATTAAAATGGCACAGGGTGCAAAACCCGGTGAAGGAGGGCAGTTACCCGGTGAAAAAGTAAATAAATATATTGCGAAGACCCGAAAGAGTACTCCTTACGTAGGTTTGATTTCTCCACCACCGCACCACGATATCTATTCCATTGAAGATTTAGCGCAGCTGATTTATGATCTCAAGTCTGCAAACCGAGAAGCGCGTATCAACGTTAAACTGGTTTCAGAAGTGGGTGTAGGTACCGTTGCAGCAGGTGTAGCCAAAGCTATGGCCGATGTCATCCTGATTTCGGGTTACGATGGGGGAACCGGTGCGTCGCCACTTACCTCTTTACGTCACGCAGGGCTTCCGTGGGAATTGGGTATTGCTGAAGCGCAGCAAACTTTGGTTCTTAACGATCTGCGTAGCCGTATTCGTTTAGAATGTGATGGGCAGCTTAAAACCGGTCGTGATGTTGCGGTAGCTTGTCTGCTTGGAGCTGAAGAATTTGGTTTCGCAACTGCGCCATTGGTAGCTTCGGGCTGTATTATGATGCGTGTATGTCACCTCAATACCTGCCCTGTAGGTATTGCAACCCAGAATCCGGAGTTGCGCAAGAAATTTAAAGGCCAGCCGGAACACGTGGTAAACTTTATGTATTTTATTGCTGAAGAGTTACGTGAGATTATGGCACAGCTTGGTTTCCGTACGGTTGATGAAATGGTAGGGCAGGCGCATAAACTGGATCGAAATAAAGCTATTGAACATTACAAAGCTGCCGGAATTGATCTTTCGCCCATACTGCACAACATTCAGGTGCCACAGGGAGTTAAGATTTACAACACCGAAACTCAAAATCATCATTTAGAAAAATCTATTGATTTTGAAATTATTGAACTTGCCCACACAGCTTTATTCCGTAAGGAGAAAACGACACTTGATCTGGATATCACCAACCTGGATCGTGCGGTAGGTGCGATTTTGAGTAACGAGATTTCTAAAATCTACGGCGAACAAGGCTTACCAGACAATACCTTAAAAGTGAACTTTAAAGGATCGGCCGGGCAAAGTTTTGGTGCTTTTGCAACCCGCGGACTTACGCTAAAAGTAGATGGTAATGCGAATGATTATGTGGGTAAAGGTCTTTCCGGAGCCCGCTTGATTGTGAAAGTTCCCGAGGAAGCCACATTTGTGGCCAATGAAAATATTATTATTGGTAACGTGGCTCTGTATGGAGCAACCAGTGGGGAAGCCTATTTTAACGGTGTTGCCGGTGAGCGTTTCTGCGTAAGAAATAGCGGTGCCACAGCAGTTGTGGAAGGAATAGGAGACCATGGTTGTGAGTATATGACCGGCGGTGTTGCCGTTATCTTGGGCAAGACCGGGCGTAACTTTGGTGCAGGTATGAGTGGTGGAATTGGTTATATTCTGGATGAAGAGGGAACTTTTAAATCGAAGTGTAATGCCGAAGATTTAAACCTCGATCCCGTAACTGAAGAAAACGACATCAACCAGCTGCGTGAGCTGATTACTAATCATTACAACTATACGCAAAGTGCTTTGGCGCAGCGCATTCTTGAAAACTGGAACAGCTACCTGCCTAAGTTTGTAAAAGTGCTTCCGGAAGAATACCGCCAAGCATTAATCAGATTGGAAGAAGAAGAAAAATTAACAGATTTAACGGAATAACAGAATCATGGGAAAAATAACCGGATTTTTAGAATACGAACGAAAAAATGAACCGTACAAACCTGTTGAGGAACGGATTCAGAAATACGAAGAATTTACAATCCCTCTTGATAAACCCGAACTTAAAAAGCAGGGAGCACGCTGTATGGATTGCGGGATTCCTTTTTGCCACAGTGGTTGTCCACTCGGTAACCTGATACCCGATTTTAATGACGCGGTTTACCGTGAGCGTTGGGAAGAAGCTTCACGCATTCTACACGGTACTAATAACTTTCCTGAATTTACCGGAAGGTTATGTCCGGCTCCTTGCGAAGAAGCCTGCGTGCTGGGTATCAATGAAGACCCTGTAACCATTGAAAATATAGAGAAGAATATTGCCGAAGAAGCTTTTAAAAACGGTTGGATAAAAGCAAATCCACCCAAAGAGCGTACCGGTAAAAGTATAGCTGTGATTGGTTCGGGCCCTGCCGGACTCGCAGCTGCGCAGCAACTCAATCGCGCGGGGCATCTGGTAACCGTTTATGAGCGGGATGAAAAAGCCGGCGGACTGCTTAGATATGGTATTCCGGATTTCAAAATGGAAAAAAATGTGATTGACCGCAGATTAGCAGTTCTTGAAGAAGAGGGAATCACGTTTAAATGTGGGGTTCACGTAGGTAAAGAGGTTTCTGCAGAAGACTTAAAGACAGAATACGACGCAGTAGTTTTGGCTACCGGAGCTACGGTTCGCCGTAATCTGCCGATACCCGGAGCAGACCTTAAAGGTATTTATCAGGCTATGGATTTTCTGCCTCAGAATAATCGACGTGTAGATGGCTTGAAATGGGAAGGAGAAGAGATTCAAGCCACAGGTAAAGATGTGATTGTCATCGGAGGAGGAGATACCGGTAGTGACTGTATAGGAACTTCTATACGACAGGGTGCTACCAGCGTTAAGAACTTTGAGATTATGAGTAAAGGTACTCCAGAGCGACCTGAAAACCAGCCCTGGCCTTATTGGCCAATGCGTTTGCGTACCAGTAGCTCGCATAAAGAAGGAGCGGAACGTTTTTTCTCTATTTCTACTAAAAAGTTTGTAGGAGATGAAAATGGTAATCTTACCGGTCTAGTTACAGCCGAAGTAGAGTGGACGCACAAACCGGGAGAACGGCCCAATCTTTCGGAAGTTCCCGGGACTGAAAAAGAGTGGAAAGCAGATATGGTACTTTTAGCCCTCGGTTTTACAGGAAGCGAACCTACCATTGCGGAACAACTGGGTATCAAAATGGATCCACGAACCAATATTGAAGCTTCTCCGGAAGATTACAGCACCAATGTACCCGGAGTGTTTGCGGCGGGAGATACGCGTCGTGGTCAGTCGCTTATCGTCTGGGCCATTTCTGAAGGTCGGCAGGCAGCTCATCACGTAGATAAATATCTTATGGGAAAATCTGATTTGCCTTTAAAGGGAGATGGGGATTTACCTCGCGTATAGATTTGAAAATCAATGATATAAAAAGATCGAATTTTAATTCGGTCTTTTTTTTGCTTTCAACGCAACCTTTGCATTGTTTTTGCATCTAATTTTAGAAAAGACTTTAATACAAACAATGAAAGCAATTCAATCTATTTTACTGTTATTGGTTTTAACGTGTTTCGCATGTAGTGAAGAAGAGGCAAAATCTGCAGATCTTCAAACTAAAAATGAACCGGTACGCCTGGAGCTTGTTGCCATGAGCGGACAGTTACGGGGATCAGAAATCACCGGCGATGCGATGGAATGGCAGGAATACTTCTTACTTAAAAACGATATGAAATTTGAAAAAGTTCAGGTTCGTGAGGGTAAGAAAGCAAGTTCTTCAGGTACTTTTGAAATCGTGATGATCAACGGTGATAAACATCTTGAGTTTAAGCACAACACTAAAAACGATGTTTATGGAAACTGTACGGGCAACAAAGTAGAATTATTACGTTATACCGGTCCCAGTGAGCTTCAAGGGAGTTGGAGTGCTTGCGATGGTCCGGGATTAGAATATGCATTTAAATAATACGCAGATTTATTTAGTAGAAAGAGCTCAATTTATGGATTGAGCTTTTTTTTGCTCGAAAACCAACTAGTCATTCTTGCAAATAAGTTTTGAGGCGAGCCTGGGAGTATGGTATCCTTTGGCGCTACCCATAAAAAAACGCCTTTCTGAAGGATCAAAAAGACGTTTCGAAACATAATAAAAGGTACTTACTTACTCTTATTTTTAGTTATTAAGCATTACCGGCATCACAAGCATGGTAACAGCTTCACCTTCGTCCAGACCATCTACAGGAGTTAAAATGCCTGCACGGTTAGGAAGCGACATTTCCAGTGAAACATCATTAGCATTAAGATTATTCAACATTTCTACCAAAAAACGGCTGTTGAAGCCTATTTGCATATCATCACCCTGATAGTCACAGGTAAGACGTTCTTCGGCTTTGTTGCTGTAATCAATATCTTCAGCAGAAATATTGAGTTCTGCACCGGCAATCTTCAGGCGTATCTGGTGTGTGGTTTTATTGGAAAAAATTGAAACCCTGCGTACCGAATTCAAAAACTGATTGCGATCTATAGTGAGTTTGTTCGGATTTTCCTTTGGGATTACCGCTTCGTAGTTTGGATATTTTCCATCAATGAGACGGCAGAGTAGTTCTACATTGTCAAAACTGAATTTGGCATTAGAATCGTTGTATTCAACGGTAATGTCATCGTCACTGGAAGCCAAAATTCCTTTTAAAAGATTTAAAGGCTTTTTGGGCATAATAAACTCTGCGGTTTGCGAAGCCTGTACATCGGTTCGCTGATATTTCACCAGCTTGTGTGCATCGGTCGCAACAAAGGTCAATCCTTCGGTATCAAACTGAAAGAAAACACCACTCATCACGGGTCTCAAATCATCGTTACCGGTGGCAAAAATGGTATTGCTCACTGCGGTTGCGAGTACAGCAGCCGGAATGGTCACCTTACTGGGATCGTCCAGCTCTACCGCATTCGGGAATTCTTCCCCACTGGCGTAGGCTAATGCATACTTACCATGATTAGAACTTATCTCTACGGTATTGGTATCTCCGGCAACAAAGGTAAGCGGTTGCTCAGGGAATGTTTTCAGAGTATCAAGAAGTAAACGCGCGGGCACAGCGATACTTCCGCTATCTTCAGATTCTACTTCCAGAGTCGCGATCATTGTAGTCTCGAGATCTGAAGCCGAAACTTTAAGAACATTTTCGTCTAACTCAAATAAAAAATTATCGAGAATAGGGAGGGTGTTGCTGTTGTTAATAACCCCACCTAAAACCTGCAGTTGTTTAAGGAGGTAAGAACTTGATACAATAAATTTCATTTATTTAGAATTTAACCAGTCCTCACTTGTGTTCAATATAATGAGGCTGGTATAGGTTATTAGGTTTTATGATTATCCAGGGCTTGTAAGTAGCTTGACCCAGTACACTGTTTAGCACGAACAAAAAGCCTGTTTGTTTTGGTTTCCAGCTTATTTTTAGCTAAACAAAGATATCTTAATCGTGTTTTTTGTCGAAACAAACTTATTAACACTTAGGCCCTGTATTTGCGTTTGCGTAGCAGGTTGTAAAGCAAGCCGAAAATAAGTAGAATACCCAGCGGAAGCCCTATTGTCAAGGCCTGCCAGTAAGGACGTTCACTAGAAGTCTGCATTACATCAAGCGCGGGAAGAACAATTGTCTTACTTCTGATGTTAATAAGACCGGAGTCGTCTAAAAGATAATTCACGGTATTGAGCAAAAATTCTTTATTGCCATATTCTTTAAAGGTGAATTTATCAAAACCAAGTTCGAGGGGTCTGCCGTTTTGATCCAGATCGTTTTTGATTAGATCACCATCTGCAATTACCACCATAGCATTAGGTTGGGTTGCGCTTTCGCGAAATGGAATACTGCTGTTTTCTATGGGAAGGATACGATTTTTAAAAGCCGAAGTGAAATTACCTTCAATCAGTACCCCCAGGTTTTGTGGTCCCGCGCTATAACGTTCCGCGGATGGTTCAGTTGTTATAGATTCCAGTGTTATGGGTAGGGGCACACCGTCTACTTTTGAAAGTTCCGAACTCTGAAGCAGTACGGTTTGCTTTAGCCCGTTATTAAGCAAATCAATTTGATTTACATACTCAAAGGCTATAGGATTATCAATATTGGTATTGATGGGATGATTCTCCTGCGGAGTCACCAAGGGATAAAAAAACCAGGGCAGCTGTGTATATTGTGATTGGCTGCCTTCTCCACTGGCCAACACGAGAGGAGCGGCATACAGATCTTCAACCAATACCGGGTTTATGCGCAGACCGTAATTAAAGAAAAAATCGTTCAGATTAAGATTACGTATGGTTGCAAGTGCCATTCCTTCACGTTTGTACAAACTATCGGTCTCCATCGCGACCTGATCTATTAAAAACAGGGATTTCCCGCCATTGATAATAAATTGATCTAAAGCATATTTTTCAACATCGGTGAAAGCCCGGGTAGGTTTTGCAGCCACAACCAGATCAAATTTGCTCAGCGCAGTCATCACCGTATCAGCTTTGGTATTGACCGAGTCAAGCGGGAATGGAGCAATAAAATAGCTGTCTCGTAACGTCCTGAAAATATCGGCGATATAGCGATCCTCAAGCTCCCCGTTCCCTTTAAGAACGGCAATGCGTTTGCTTTTTGGATTGAGAAGTTTGTAAAAGGCACTGCTAAAAGCATATTCCAGATTTTGTACAGAACGGCTTATAAAAGCATCGGGGCTGGCACCCAGTGTTTTTTTGAGCAAAGGTACAGTAACAGTTTGGCCTCTGTACGAGGCGATGGCCCAGGGAAAAACAAACTCCTCACTTACCTTACCATTATCGCGCAGCTGCACTTGTTGGGGTCTCATACCGCGGCTGTTGAAATCCTGAGCTACCTGCTCAACAGCTGCACCTTCAGGCACCGGATTGATAAATGCAAATTTAATATTAGGATTTGTAGCAGCATATTCTTCTAGTAACTGGCGGGTTTCCTGTTTTAATTTTTGAAAAGCATCAGGCACATTTCCATCTAAAAAAACATCTACTATAAGGGGTTCCGTAGCTTTAGAAGTAATATTTTCTGAAGTCTGCGAAAGCGTGTACCTGCCATCTGCAGTGAGATCCAGTCTGAAATAAATTTGTTGCGACACCAGCCATACTACCACAAGCACCACTACAAAAACTAAAAGTTTGAAGGTTCTTATTTTCATACTAGCGGTTTTTAGTTTGAAGTTTCCATAACGTAAGACCCAAGAAAACCCCGCCGAGCGTTAGGAAATAGACCAAATCCCTACTGTCAATCACCCCGCGTCCTATACTTTCAAAATGTGCCTTAAGGCTTAAATGCCGGACGACCTCGGTATTTAAAAATCCGGAAAGTGCATCAAAACCAAAATAAAAGAGAAAACATAAAAAAACAGCGATTAAAAAGGCCACAATCTGGTTTTCAGAAAGTATAGATGCGAAGATACCCATTGCGGTATAAGTGGCAGCCAGAAACAAGAGTCCCAGATACGAACCTATTAAAATTCCGGAGTCAAAATTTCCCGGAGGCTTGCTCAATTGATCTATAGCATAAACGTAAACCAGCGTTGGTATGAGAGCAGCAATAATGAGTACAAAAGCTCCCAGAAATTTCCCTAAAACCAGATGTAACGGGCTTATAGGACGCGCCAGTAATAGTTCTAAAGTGCCCAGCCGCAATTCATCGCTAAAACTGCGCATAGTCACGGCAGGTATTAAAAAAATGAAAATCCAGGGTGTGAATTGAAAAAAGGGGGTGAGATCAGCAAAGCCATAATCGAAAATATTGAAACCGGAGTCAAACACCCATAGAAAAAGACCATTAAGGATTAAGAACAGACCGATCACCAAATAACCAACCGGCGAAGCAAAAAAGGAATGAAATTCTTTTTTTAAGATGCTAAACATATACGCGTAAACAGGTTATTTTTCAAGGTCTGCGATGATTTTCATAGCTACTCTTAGAGCTTCCGTGCCCTGAGCTAAACTAACGACCGGTGTTTCATCTTGTTGTATCGCCTTTGCGAAAGCGTTGAGTTCATCAAGAATCGCATTGTTAGGTTCTATCTCTGGATTATCAAAATAAATCTGTTTTTTGATTCCCTCTGCATTTTGAAGAACCATTGCAAAGTCATCGGGGTCTTCAGGAGCATCTTTCATGCGCACCACTTCACATTTTTTCTCTAAAAAATCAACCGAAATATAGGCGTCCCGTTGAAAGAAACGGGCTTTGCGCATTTTTTTCATCGAGATACGACTGGCAGTTAGATTAGCCACACAACCGTTAGCAAATTCAATGCGCGCATTGGCAATATCTGGAGTATCGCTTATTACGGCTACTCCTGAAGCCGAGATGGATTTCACTTCACTTTGCACCACGCTTAAAATGGCATCAATGTCGTGAATCATTAAGTCTAGAACAACGGGAACATCTGTGCCACGCGGATTAAATTCCGCCAGGCGGTGCGCTTCAATAAACATAGGGTTGTCTATAAGACCACTCACCGATTTAAACGCCGGGTTAAAACGTTCAACATGGCCTACCTGGCCTCTAACTCCGTGTTTTTTTGCCAGTTCGCGAATTGCAACAGCCTGCTCCACGGTTTGAGTAATGGGCTTCTCAATGAATAAATGTTTTCCTGCCTTAATCACCTGCTCGGCACATTCAAAGTGATGGGTTGTGGGAGTTACCACATCGACCATATCACAGGCCTCAATAAGTTCGTGCATTGAGTTAAACCGGGTGTAACCAAATTCTTCTGCAACAGCCTTGCCTACAGCTTCAGACTCGTCATAAAAGCCTACGAGTTCATAGTGTTCAGATTCCTGCAATAATTTAAGGTGTATTTTACCCAGGTGACCTGCACCCAGAACGCCGGCTTTAAGCATAATATTTATTTTTTACCCTCTAATGGAGCATTACATTTCCTAGTGATAACAGGCATAATCGAAACAATGCCCAGCACAAAAATAGGTTTTCTGACTGACAAACTAGTGTAAAATGGGCTGTTGAAAAAATGTGTCCCTCAAGCTGGCATGTGTGGAGGCGCATGATGTATTTTAGCAAAATGAAGGATACTACACGTCACCAGGGAAAACGCCGTTTACTGGCTCAGATTGTAGAAAAGAAAGGGGTTAAGGATCCCCTGGTTCTCGAAGCCATACGCAAGATTCCCCGGCACTTTTTTATGGACAGCAGTTTTGAAGATCACGCGTATCAGGATAAAGCATTTCCCATTGCTGCAGATCAGACTATTTCACAACCCTATACTGTGGGTTTTCAAACTGAATTGCTTCAAATTAAAAAAGGCGATAAGATTCTCGAAATTGGAACCGGAAGCGGATATCAGACCGCCGTTCTGTGTGAGGTAGGAGCAAAGGTTTACAGTATAGAGCGCCAACAGGAGCTGTTTAAAAAAACGAAAAATTTTCTAACAAAATTGGGCTATCGTCCCAAACGCCTCAGTTTTGGAGATGGTTATTTGGGAATGCCTGAGTTTGCACCTTTTGATGGTATTATAGTCACTGCCGGGGCGCCGTATATACCCAAACCTCTTTTAGCTCAGTTAAAAATAGGAGGGAAGCTTGTTATTCCGGTAGGGGAAGACGTGCAAACTATGACCCGCATCATTCGCAAATCGGGAACTGAATTTGAGAAAAAGGAATATGGTGAATTTCGGTTTGTACCTTTGCTTGAAGATAAAAACTGAAACAGCCCGCTTTTCGTGTGTCTTTGCATACAAAGAGCGTTTATGCCAAAAGAAAATTATCCACCCAACTGCTGATAGGTATAATAATACCAACCCAAACCTATTGCAGATAATAACGCAACAGCATATACCGGAATAAATTGTAATTCTATCAGTTGAACTGGTTTAACCTGTACCAGTGCAAAACCGACAAGGGCGATACCGGTAAGCCAGGCTATACTTACCCCAATCAGTTGTTTTGCTATTCGTTTACGTGCATTTGTCTTGCGTTGCTCTTTCATAATCGTTCTATCTTAATTCTTAAAATTTACAAAACCTGATGCAAAGCACCAAAAATCAAAAAGTTTAAGCAAAATAAAACCCCTGTAAAACCATCTGTTTTACAGGGGTTTAAATGTATTTATAATCAGTTATTCAGTCAAAAAGTCTTCTTTTGATTTCAGTACCAAAGGTTCTTTACCGGCTTTTTTCAGTTCGGTGTTAACCTTATTTAAATAGTTCTTTTCAATTTTTTCATAACGTTCCCAGGCTTCAGACAATTGTTCCTCATAAGTCTCTGCATTACGGTAGGAGATAGCCGCCGGATTTTCAAAGGTTCCTGCAACTTTATTATAGAGTTCGCTCAGTTTTTCTCGCAGTTCGGGCTCTGCTTCCTGAACATATCGATCTCCTGTAGTGATGACCAGTTTCTTCTTAAGCGTGGTTAATTCTTCACGCATTTTAGATGCTGCTTTGGAATCGCTGTTTTCGGATTTTTCAACCAGATAATCAATGCGGTACCCCAGATAGGCAAGGTCTTCAATATCATTGAATAAACGCTGGGTGAGTTCTTGTTTGGCATCGCGGTCTTCCTGTGTAAGTATCGAGTTGGGATCGTGTTTAACTTCAATTTCGTGTTCAAAAGAGTCTTTACCTTTGGTAATGATCACTCTGTATCTACCCGCTTCAACATACGGTGCTGCGACAAAAGAAGGTATTTTACCAACGGCCATTTTCGGAGTTTTCTTCAATTGATCCCAACGTACAATATTCAGACCTTTAGATTTTCCGGGAGCAGGTTCAGCGATCAGGTTTCCTTCCATATCCTTTATTTCCATGGTCATTTTACCAAAAGTATGTCGTTTTTTAAGGTAATACATGATTTTGACATCTTTAGAAGGGTTGGGGCCTACAAATTGAGTTTCGGTGCTGGTACTGCCAAATCCCGAACTTTCATCAATGATACCTGCAGGCGTTTCAAAGAAGTGCAGTTCTTTTGCTAAAACATCCTGATTGATTTGCCTTAGCGGCGAAATGTCATCAATTATAATTACTCCGCGACCATGAGTGCCCAGAACTAAATCTGAAGTTTGCTTTTGCAATTCAATATAATGCACAGCCACAGGTGGAAGGTTATTGGTGAAATGAGACCAGTGCTTACCACCGTCTATAGTTATAAAAAGACCAAATTCGGTTCCTAGAAACAGTAAATCTTCACGTTCATAGTCTTCCTGAATATTTCGCGCAAAGCCTTTAATTTCATCGGTTACCAAAGAGGTCCAGCTTTTTCCAAAATCGGTGGTTTTATATAGATAAGTATTTAGATCACCGGTGGCGTGACCATCAAAAACCGCATAGGCAGTCGCGGGATTGTGTACGCTCGCTTCAATATGATAAACCCAGGTGTTTGCCGGCAGATCTGGAACAGTGTTCACCACGTTAGTCCAGTTTTTACCCCCGTCACGCGTGAGCTGTAGGTTGCCATCATCAGTACCCACCCAGATGATATTTTCGTCAAGTGGAGACTCGGCGATTGTAAAAATCGTCGTGTGGGTCTCAGCACCCGATTTATCTAGAGAGAGACCACCAGATTCTAAATCCTGCTTTTTAGGATCGTTAGTTGTTAAGTCGGGCGAAATTTTAACCCAGGTATCGCCCATATCTTCCGATTTGTGTAAATACTGGCTTCCCATATAAAAGCGGTCTGGAGCGTGGGCAGAAAGTGCCATTGGGGCATTCCAGTTAAAACGGAGCTTTTCATCACCTTCAGGCTGAGGCGCCACATTTTTACTTTGATTACGCGAGGTATTGTAACGCCACACATTTTGAGCCCCCTGCATTTCCGAATAAATTATAGGTTTGGTGCGGTGTTTTAGAACCCTAAAACCATCTCCCTGACCTACCCGGTTCCAGTCGCGGGCTTCAATGCCCCCGGGAGATGCAGATGGCCCGTACCAAGAACCATTATCCTGCAAACCGCCGTAAATATTATAGGGCGTAGCATCATCTACCGAAACCTGATAAAACTGAGAAACTGGTAAATCTTCTACCATTTCAAAGGTTGCACCGCCGTCCCAGCTTCGGTACACACCTCCATCTGTAGCGGTATAGAGCCGGTCGCTGTCTTCCAGATCAAATACAATATCGTGAATGTCTGAGTGTTGGTAGCCTAAATCGGTAAAGGTTTTACCGCCATCGCGTGAAAGCGAGCCACTGAGCCCGGCCTTTACTACGATGTTGGGATTTTTAGGGTCTACTACTAAACGCGCAAAGTAAAAAGGACGTACGGTAAGACCGAAATCATTATTCAGGTGTTCCCAGCTTGCGCCGGCATCGTTTGATTTATAAAGTCCGTTTGTTTTCTCGCTTGCTGTTTCTACCGCTGCGTATAAAATATTAGGTTCTGAGGGTGCAATTGCGAGGGCAACGCGACCCAAATCACCTTCAGGTATTCCATTTTGAATTTTATTCCACGTCATTCCGGCGTCGGTACTTTTATAGAGTCCGCTTGTTGAACCACCCGAGTCGAAACCCCAGGGAGTTCTACGGAATTTCCACATAGACGCGTACAAAATCTCCGGATTCTTTGGGTCCAAAATTAATTCTGCCGCTCCGGTTGAAGCATCTGTGTAGAGCACCTGTTCCCAGGTTTCACCACCATCTACACTTTTGTAGATACCGCGCTCGGTACTGTCGCTCCACAGTGCACCCAGTACCGCCACATACATTTCCTGATTGTTTTCAGGGTTAATCGCGATGGCACTGATGCGTTCCGAATTTTCAAAGCCCACGTTTTTCCAGGTTGCACCACCATCTGTAGACTTGTACAGGCCATCCCCCAGGCTTACCGAGTTACGCGTCCATATTTCACCCGTGCCCACCCAAATGGTTTTATCAGGGTCTGTGGGATCAATTTCAATAGCGCCAATAGACTGGGCGTGCTCATCAAAAACGGGTTCAAAAGTAGCGCCGCCATTTTCGGTTTTCCAAACGCCACCACCCGCAGCACCTGCATATAAAATACGATTATTTGTAGGGTGGGCTTCCAGGTCAATAAAGCGGCCGCTCATAAGCGCAGGTCCTATCTGGCGGGCCTTAAGATCTCCAAATAATTGCTTTCCGGTGAGTGTAATGTCTTCCTGCGCCTGGAGAGATGCGAGTGCCATCAAAGCGCCGGTAAAACTGAGTAGTATTTTTTTCATCAGGTAAAGTTTTTTATTAAAAGCGTTCGAATTCAAAAAGATATTTTATTAAAAAAGGTGTCTAAATCAACTCCAGACACCTTTAAATTCAACTTTTGAATTTTATTAAATAAAGATTTACAAGCGTTTATTCTTCGGGAAATTCAAAAATGCTTTCGTCGATCTCCGGGTTTACGATGATCTCGCTCATTTGAAAAGGCTGACCGGCCTGGCTCATCGCAAACGGAAAATAAAGTCCTTCCACTTCCTGATAATCGCTCATGGTTATATTAATAGGTTGCCCCATTTGAGTGGTTTCAATCGCGATAGGTACATACGAGTCCTGATCAAAATAGTAGTAGCTGATGCTGGGCGTTTCAACACCATTCACCATTACCGGTTCCTGAGTGATTTTTACTTTATAGGTTTCTGCACCGTCTTTAGTTTCTGCACCTACATATTCTACGTCATAGCCGTTTTCTTTGTAATGCAATAGCGGAGATGGGAAGTCGTTGTTGTTGAGCTTCATATTATTGCTCATTTCTTCAGAAGCTTTTTCAGGCTTCATAGACATAAAATTGGTAGTCCAAAGCGTTTCGCCATCAAAAGCCATTTGTGTGATTTTCTGACCATTGAATTCAATTACCACAGCCTGCTTTCCATCTTTAGTATTATAAACAGTAACCGGAATGGACATTCCGCCCTGATTTACGGTAGCGCTCATCTTAGTGGCCTCTACGTCATTCCAGGCATCTCCACCGGTATTCTCAATATACGTGCTTATAATTTCATCTGCAGTCTGAGCTGAAAGCGGTAGGCTTAAGGTAAGTACAACGGCCAGACCGGTAATTTTTAAAAGTTTCATAAGTTTAGTGTTAAAGGTTTCAATATCTTTTTAGACAACTATCGTGCTATAAAGTTACAAGGTATCCTGTTTAAATTTAAAAAAATCGTTTTGCAAATAAATCAATGACCTGCAGTTGCCAGTGTTTCAGTCTGAGATTTATATCTTTAAAAATAAAATTTTAGTATTTGCCTTATGAAATTTGGAAAAGTAGATAAGCCGGAATTGATTGATTTTTCACTTCCGCCAGATCACCCTGATACTCAGGTGTTGCTCAACAGCAAAGCGAAAAAAGAAAAGCCTGGTTTGTATGTGGGTTGTGCCAAATGGAACAAGCAGGATTTAAAGAATTTTTATCCACGAGGCACAAAAGATGAGTTGGGATATTATTCCAACCAGTTTAACTCTATTGAACTGAATGCCACTTTTTACAGGCTTTTTCCAAAGGATCAGTTTGAAAAATGGGAGGAAAAAGTACCGGAAGGTTTTAAATTCTTTCCCAAGATTACTCAAAACATCAGTCATTTAAAACGTCTTATAGATGCAGAAAAATTACTGCCGGAATATATAGACCATGTTTTACTTCTTAAGGAAAAACTGGGAACTGTATTTTTGCAAATGCATGATAATTTTGCACCTAAAGATTGGGATCGTGTGGTGAACTTTGTCCAGGCATGGCCTAAAGAAGTCCCGCTGGCTGTAGAATTTAGGCATACCGATTGGTTCAATAATTCGACCGTGGCAGATAAACTGTATTACCTTCTCGAGGAAAATGGTATCAGCAATGTGCTGGTAGATACGGCTGGCCGGCGCGATATTATGCATATGCGTATGACCAGTGATGAGGCATTTATACGTTTTGTGGGAGCAAATCATCCCAGTGATTACGAT
Source organism: uncultured Flavimarina sp. (assembly GCA_964398145.1). Classification (GTDB taxonomy): domain Bacteria; phylum Bacteroidota; class Bacteroidia; order Flavobacteriales; family Flavobacteriaceae; genus Leeuwenhoekiella. The sequence continues at coordinate 17,685 of CAYNMH010000058.1, forward strand.
CGTCTGGATGTTTGGGTTGACCGTCTCGAAGAATGGCTGGATCAGGGCTTAAGACAGATAGATTTCTTTATACACCAAAATGTGGAACTGGAATCGCCCTTACTGGCTACACATTTCATTAAAAAAATGAATTCACGTTTGGGCTTTGATTTGAAAATCCCGGGGAAAGACAACGATGATCTAACTCTTGATCTTTAATCAAAACTTAAAAACCTGAAAATATCAGAATATGAATAAAAAGGTTATTGTAGTAGCCGGTGTTTCCGGAAGTGGTAAAAGCACCATCGGTAAGTTGCTGGCAGAGCGGCTAGATATTCCTTATGAAGACGCAGACGATTACCATCCTCAAACCAACATAGATAAAATGGCTGCCGGTAAGCCTTTAGATGATTCTGACCGAAAACCGTGGCTCGATACACTCGCGGCAAAACTGGAAAAATGGAGCCGGGGAAAAGGAGCTGTTTTGGCCTGCTCAGCCCTCAAAGAACAATACAGGCAGGTGCTTTCACAACACATGCAACCCGCCTGGGTTTTTTTAGAAGGATCTCAGGAATTGCTTCAGTCTCGTCTGGGCGCGCGAAAGAATCATTTTTTTAGTTCGCTGTTATTGCAATCCCAGCTGGATACTTTTGAATCCCCGGAGTATGGAATTCATGTTTCTATCGAACCGTTACCCGAAGCGATTGTTGATGAAATAGTACAGAAACTCCAGCAATAACCAGATGGATTATCAATTGCTTTTTGCGGTTTTTGCCGGTATCGCTATTCTTTTAGTTCTAATTCTTCGCTTTAAATTACAGGCATTCCTGGCGCTTTTAATTGTATGTATTGTGGTGGGAATACTCAGTGGGATGCAACCCCAGTCAATACTGGATGCAGTCACAAATGGAGTAGGGGGCACACTGGGTTTTGTAGCGACGGTGGTAGGGCTGGGATCTCTTTTTGGGGCCGTGCTGGAACACTCAGGAGGAGCAAAGCAATTGGCTAATTATCTCCTTTCCAAATTCGGTATTGAGAAAGCGCCCTGGTCTATTATGATGGCAGGGTTTTTTATTGCAATTCCGGTCTTTTTTGATGTAGCCTTTATCATTCTGATTCCGCTTATTTACGCCTTACAACGCGATACCAAAAAATCACTTTTGCTCTATGCACTACCGCTGCTTGCAGGGCTCGCAGTAACCCATGCGTTTATCCCACCCACACCGGGTCCTATCGCGGTGGCCGATATTCTGAATGCTAATCTGGGTTGGGTTATCGTATTCGGTTTTATTACGGGAATTCCTGCGGCTGTGGTTTCGGGACCCCTCTTTGCACGTTTCATCTCCCGGAAAATGCATGTTGAGGCTCCTTTTGAATCTCAAAAGGATAGGGATACTCCTAAAGATTTACCTTCGGCTTCCAGTATACTGGCTATTATTTTTCTGCCTATTATACTTATTGTATGCAATACTGTTTTTACAGGACCATTGGCTGAAGGACTAGGCATCCCGGGCTGGTTCATCTACACCATTCAACTACTGGGACATCCTTTTACAGCACTAATTCTGGCCAATCTCATTGCGTGGTATGTGTTGGGCATTCGCCGAAAGGTTTCCAAAGACAAATTGCTACAGGTTTCAACCAAAGCTTTGTATCCGGCCGGGGTAATTATCTTGCTTACAGGTGCCGGGGGTGCTTTCAAACAGATATTGATTGATACCGGTGCCGGAACCATGATTGCTGAATCCTTAAATGGATCTTTTTTGCCACCGGTTGTTTTTGGTTTTTTAGTGGCAGCAGTTGTTCGTATTATGCAGGGTTCTTCAACAGTGGCTATGATCACGGCTGCTGGGATTACCGCTCCGGTATTAGGGGTGGGAACCTATAGCGAGATGCAACTGGCGGTACTTGTGGTGGCTATTGCCGCCGGAGCCTCTGTATTTTCCCACGTAAATGATAGTGGTTTTTGGCTGGTAAAACAGTATTTGGGACTAACAGAGAAACAAACGTTTAAAACCTGGTCTGTACTCACTACGCTGATTGCTCTTGCAGGTCTGGTAGTATCTACAGGATTGTGGTTTTTGGTTTAATCGCCGGCAGGCGCGTTAGCAGAACCATCCGCCGGATTTTGACCGGTTTGTTCAAAACGAATCGGAGAGTCTTTGGCCGCACCGTAAAGTTTAATTTCCTGAATATCTGCGGGCATGTAAAAGCCATTATCTTCTAAAGCTTCTTTTACCTTTCTCACCACACTTCCTTTAGTAATAAGCGCCATTCGGCGAAAGTCTTTAGTATCTACCCAGAAGAATACTTTTAGGTTTACCGTGCTGGTGGCCAGTTCATCTTCAATTACAAAATTTTCATGTTCCTCGTCTTCTATTACATTTGGCTCTGCTCGTAAAGCCTGCATCACCACGTGTTTTGCGCCATCTATATTATCTTCATAAGCGATACCAATGGTAAAATTCCATCGAAAGAAGCCATCTTCCGTGTAATTGGTAACAGGTGTGGTAAGCACATCGCTATTCGGTATGTAAACATCTTTGCCATCAAAGGTTTTGAGTTTGGTATATCGAAATTCCAAAGCTTTAACCTTTCCAAAATTATCGCCTATCTGCACGGTGTCTTCCACATTAAAAGGGCGATTAAACGCGAGGATGATTCCAGCTATAAAATTTTCACCGATATCTTTAAAAGCAAAACCTAAAATCACCGCACTGGCTCCGGCAGCAGTAAGAATTCCTGTAGCTATACCGCTTAAACCTGCTGCGCGTAAGGCAAGCATCACGGCGATTATAAAAAAAGTTATACGTATGGCTTTTCCTAAAAACCTACTCATTAAGGGATCGTGCGTGCGTTGTGAAATGCGTTGGCGTGCAAAATTTCCCACCCATCCACCTATCAGGGTACCCAGAATTATGAGGAGTATTCCGAGTCCAATACCCGGTAATTGATCAATAAAGCGGTTATAAAATGCCTGAAACGATTCTGATAGTCTGACGGCGTTGTCCATAATTTAAATTTATCTAGAAGTCTTACGGGTGTCCCTCTGGGTTGCTTCTTTTTTTATAATATTTGAGGCACGATTGATCTGATCAATTTTAGGTAATTTCGCCATTTGTTCACTCTTTTTGTTGGGTTCCAGGCTTAGCTTTGCATAAGCCGGAAAGTGATCTGAACCCACATCATTGCCGCGCTGCAGGTCTACAATTCTGAAATGCTCAGAAACAAAAATGTGATCTAAGGGCCATCGCAATAATCTATTATTGGCGTCAAAAGTATTGAAAAGTCCACGTCCCAGGCGTGGATCTAACAACTCGCTTACCTCTTTAAACAAGCGGGAGGTTTGAGACCAGGCCACATCATTAAAATCTCCAATAACCAGAACGGGAAGTTTAGATTGCCTGCTTTTAAAAGCTGTTTTCATCATTTCAGCATCCCGGTCAGTAGAAAGCGGGTTGTGCTGGGGTAAAGGTGGGGTTGGGTGAATGGCAAATACCTGAATCTGATCACCAGACTTCAGAGTTACCCGGGTCTCAATAGAAGGAATGCTGTCATCAACTAAAAAATTAACTTCAGGCTGATCCAAAGGTAATTTAGAATACAGCAACATTCCATACGTATTGCTTAGTGGTTTTGTCTTAGAATAGGGATAGTCTTTTTTAAAAATGGGGTTGACCGCGCCAAACCAGTTATCATCTGCTTCCAGTAAAAGAATTAAGTCCGGGTTTTTACTTTTTACTTCCTCCAATAAACGGGAGTAGCTTTTGTTTTTTTGAAGTACATTAGAAACAAACACGCTTATGCGCGCCTGCCTGTTTTTGCTTTGTGCAGGAAGCACTTCATAGGATGCAATACCTAAATAGGGGTAAATTTTTGAGATCTGAAAAATTAAACAGGCTATCATTAAGCCCATAAATACGTAATCTTTGAGCCATTTGATATCAAACCGCATAACATAAGCCAGGGTAGCTATGGCTGTAAAAACGGTAAGCTGTAAATGGGGAAAATCGAAGATGCGTATCCACCAGTAATCTGCTGCCAAAAAAGGAAGTAGCGTAAGCACGATGGCTGTACCTCCCAGAATCTGGAGAAACGTTTTAAAAGTCATGGATAGGTTACTCATTACAGTAAGGTATCTTCAAAATTTAGAGTCTTACTGAATTTTAGAGCAACCTAATCGTTTTTAGACTGACTTCGTGTTAAGAAGTTCGTAATATCCTTAGAAGAAGGTTCTTCGAAAATTTCGAGATCAAAAAAGGAAACTGCAGCAATTACGTGATCAAAAATATCTGCCTGTATATGCTCATAATGTTCCCAGCGCTTGTCTTTACTGAAACAGAAAATTTCTAGTGGAATGCCCTGAGCCGTGGGAGGAAGGTGCCTCACCATTAGAAAAAGATCCTTATTGATGGCCGGGTTTTCATATAAATAAGCATCGATATATTTTCTAAAAACCCCCAGATTGGTTTGATTGAGCCCATTAATAGGTAAGCTGTCGTCTACCTCCAGTTTACGATTCGTTTTTAGGACTTCTTTTTGCATATGCTCTATATAAGGCGCGACAAGCTGAATACGTTTAAGTTGCTGCAAATCTTCTTCAGTCAAGAAGCGTACAGAGTTTTGCTTGATGTAAACCGCCCGTTTGATACGGCGGCCATCACTTTCCTGCATACCGCGCCAGTTCTGAAACGAATCTGATATAAGGCTGTAGGTAGGGATGGTCGTGTAGGTATTGTCCCAGTTCTGTACTCTAACCGTAGCCAGGTTAATTTCGGTAACATTACCGTCTGCGCCGTATTTGCTAAAGGTAATCCAATCGCCTATACGCACAATATCATTAATAGAAACCTGAATGGAAGCGACAAAGCCCAGAATCGTGTCTTTAAAGATGAGCAGGATGATTGCAGAAGCAGCCCCCAGTTGGAGAATAAAATCTAAAGGATCCCGGTCAAATAGTTCCAGAATGAAGAAAAAGATTCCAAGCGCCCACAAAAATAGCATGGTAACCTGAAGGTAACTTTGAAGGGGTTTGTCAAAAAACTGCTCTTTAGTCTGAAAATAATCGCGGGTAGTACGTAAAATACTGCGTATGATTTTTACAACGAGCAGAATAATGTAAATATTAAAGAGCTTGGTAAGCCAGTAAAAAGTCGTAGGATAATCTTCCAGTAATTCGGTGAAAAACCATTTAAACAGAACCAAAGGAATGATGTGAGCTATATAACGGGGAAAATTGGTAAGTACCAGAAAGTCATCAAAAGAGGTTTTCGTTTTGTTGCTGAATATTTTGAATGCTTCAATGATGACGCGCTTAAGCAAACGGTCAAGGAGTGCAAGAAGTACCAAAAAAATAAAACCATTTATAAATACGGAAAGCATTTCGGCATAAATCCCAGATACGCCCCAGTCTTCCAAATATTCTGAAAATTGCTTTAAATAGTGTTTCACATCTAAAACCATTAGCTCCTTAGTTTAATTGACAAAAATAAGAATCTACTTAAGATATGCGGTTAAAGCTTTGATAAGATCAATAGGGTAAAAAAGTAGTGAAATTAGGTAGTAAACATGGGGAACTATTCTGTTTGAGTGTAGTCTTTGACTTACAGATTATTAATTTTTAAATAAATTCATCTACTTTTTATTCCTTGAACTGCTATGATATTCAGATTTTCGTAGGATTTATAATTTAAAAATCTATAGTTCTGCCCATTCTACATATAGAATTATTCAAAATTGTGTATTTAAACGATTAATTTTGTTTTTAATAGATGAAATAATATATATTTGCGTTGTAATACAAACAAAACCCCACTTCATGAAAAAATCAATTACACTTATAGCTGCCTTGCTTGTGACTATTATTGCGCAAGCACAGTCAGAACCCGTTGCCGATAAACCCGCCGGCAGTTCTGCGGAACCAAAACAGGCTGAAGTAAAAGTAAATAAAACTTTAGCTGGTGAACTCCCTGAGGCTGTATTGAGGTTACATGATCTGGAAAAACGGGAATTTAAGGGAGAAATAATTTATGCCCACAAGCCCCTTGAGTTGGCTAAAATTAAAAATCCTATAAAATTTGTTTAGTGCTTTCGCCCCAAATCACTTGAACCCTAACTTAATCTTAAACCCCAAATCCTAGTTGATCAAATCATTACAACACTAAGTTTTGTCTTTAACAAGCAGTTTGAATTAAAAAAATCGCAGTTTGTTAACGACTTGATTTCCCCAAATCATAACTGGTTAAAATTTTAAGTTGGGAGAAAGGCCCGTTGCGCAAGCGCGGGTTTTTCATTTTAAGATGGTTAGAATGAGTATGTTTGGAGACTTCTTAAAATAATGGAGTAATTTTTAAGTAGGAATGCTTTCGCTTTTTAGTTAAAGCACTATATTTGCACCCGCAAAACCGGTCGCGTAGCTCAGTTGGATAGAGCATCTGCCTTCTAAGCAGACGGTCAGGGGTTCGAATCCCTTCGCGATCACAGCGTAAAAATCCCCGTAAACACTAGCTTTGCGGGGGTTTCTTTTTTTATACACTTCCTAAATTAGCCCTTTTTTTTTGCCTTCTGCAACACAAATCCCTTAGTTTGTGTTGCAAATTATTGCTT
>CAYNMH010000059.1:0-14198 GCA_964398145.1 uncultured Flavimarina sp.
TATAGAGTCTAAAAGCTTAGAAATACCCGCAAAATATGGTGGGAATAAGTAAAAACGATTTCCCTTAACCTGTATTTGTAAAGTTGATGAGACTTAAAAACGTCTATAGCAATACCAGGTAGTGTAGACCGATGTTGACAGCATTTTGCTTAAGTTTTCCATCTATAGGGTCTGAGATAAACTTCACGCACCTTTCTGGATTTTAAAACGTTTAGACACAAAAAAAGCCCTTCGTTTTGAAGAGCTTTTTGCGGTCTGGACGGGACTCGAACCCGCGACCCCATGCGTGACAGGCATGTATTCTAACCAACTGAACTACCAGACCAATATTTTTAGAACTTTACAACATCTGAAACCTTGTCCATTTCCTTTGTTGCGGGTGCAAATATACACCCATTTTTAAAGTACACAAACAAAATTTGAAAGTTTTTTGAATTCTTATAAAAACTGCCTGCGCTCCACTAAAAAGCTACTTAAAATAGGGGCAAAGCCCTTTTGCAAATCTGCCGCCACATACTTGATTTGGTATTGCGCGCAACGTAATTTAATCGCCTCAAAATAAGCACTTACTGCAGACCGGTAACCGTCTTTGACGGTGTCTGAAAACACGTCAATACGCTTACCCGTTTCAACATCTTCAAAACGTTTGGGCGCATTATCGAAATCAAAATTCAATTCGGTAGCGCTGTCATAGGTATGGAAGAGCACGACCTCGTGTTTATTGTATTTTAGATGTTGAAGGGCCTCAAAAGTACGTTCCTGCTGCAATTCGTTTTGAAACAGATCGCTAAACAAAAATACCAGAGATCGTCTTTTCAGCTTTTCAGCGATGAAATGCAGATTGGCGTAGGTGTCTGTTTTTACAGATTTATTTTGATTTTTTAAAACCGTATTCAATTGATCGAGCAGCATATGATGATGCCGCTCGCTGCCTTTTTCCGGGGCGTAATACTCAAAATGTTCAGCGTATATACTCAGCCCTACCGCATCGCGTTGCTTTTTCATCAACTGCATAATCGCTGCCGAAGCAAGCACCGCAAAAGCAATTTTATTGGGTTTATTAAGATCGGCCTGCTTCAGCGCAGGATAGTGCATACTGCTGCTGTTGTCGAGAATCAGATGACAGCGCAGGTTAGTCTCCTCTTCGTAACGTTTGGTATAGAGCTTATCGGTGCGGGCGTACAGCTTCCAGTCTATATGCTTGGTACTTTCGCCGCTGTTGTACACTTTATGCTCTGCAAACTCCGCTGAAAAGCCATGAAACGGACTCTTGTGCATTCCGCTGATAAAGCCTTCAACCACCTGACCTGCCAAAAGCTCCAGATTGTTAAAGCCGGCAATACTATTTAAATGCGCCTGGAAGTCTATCACTTTTGAGTTTAGAGTTTATAGTTCGGAGTTCAGAGTTTTCTGTTTACGGTTTACAGTTCTCAAGCATCCAATTAAAATTTAACCAGCAACTGAAGGGATTTCGTATTTCCAAGTCTGCCAACTGCTACTGCCTACTGTTTTCAGTTTTCAGTTCACAGTCTCAGTCGGCAGTGAAACTTGCATACTTTGTATTTTTAATTTCGTACTTCGTATTTCAAAGTCTGCCCACTGCTACTGCCTGCTGATTTTCAGTTTTCAGTTCACAGTCTCAGTCGGCAGTGAAACTTGTATACTTTGTATCTTTAATTTCGTACTTCGTATTTCAAAGTCTGCTTACTGGTCTTCAGTTTTCAGTTTCAAAGTTTTCTGTTTGCGGTTTACAGTTCTCAAGCCTCCAATTAACAATTAACTGAAAGGAGATTTCGTATTTCAAACCGTTCCCTTCGATACACCGCTCCTTGGGTCGCGGCACTCAGTGACCGGTTTTCAGTTCACAGTTTTCAGTCACAGTCGGCAGTGAAATGTACACACATTGTATTTTCAATTTCGTACTTCGTATTTCAAAGTCTGCCCGCTGCTACTGCAGACTGAGACTGCCCACTGACTAAACTATTCCGTCAACAATGCCGTAATCTACAGACTCTTCAGCGCCCATCCAGTGGTCGCGGTTAAAGTCCTTCATCACCTTGTCGTAATCCTGCCCGCAGTTTTCGGCAAGGATTTTTGCACTTAATTCTTTGGTTTTTAAAATTTCCTGAGCGGTGATTTCGATATCACTCGCCTGGCCGCGCGCACCACCACTGGGCTGGTGGATCATCACCCGGGCGTGAGGCTGTATAAACCGGCGCCCTTTTTCGCCCACACTCAGCAAAATACTACCCATACTGGCAGCCAGACCGGTACAAATGGTAGAAACGGGGCTCTTGATTGATTTGATCGTATCGTAAATTGAAAATCCCGAAGTCACATACCCTCCCGGGCTGTTGATGTAAAACTGAATTTCATCATGGCTTATCGCGTCCAAATAAAGCAGGCGGTCTACAACATGTTTGGCACTCTTGTCATCAACCTGACCCCATAAAAAGACTTTACGCTCTTCAAGCAATTTAGCATCAATAATATCTTGTGGTTTTCCTTTTTTGGTTTCCATTATTCTTTTTTTAAATATTCATAGCTGTTCGGGGCAAGGCTTCAAGTGAATGTCACCCTTAAAGCTCAGAGCAAACAATCGGTTTTCAGCTTTAATACATACCCCCAACTTCAAATTAGATCATCCCGTAAATTTCGGGACATTTTCTGTAATCTTCCCAACAAGTTTACGCAATATCTTTGGGAAAAGCTTGCGAAATGAACCGGCCTTTCTGCCAGAAGACGGGAATGCCTGCCAATAAAAAAGGCCTGACCCTCCGATCAAACCCTTTTTATCTTTTTCATATTGCGGAGTTCTTATAGTAAACCGTCAATAGCTTCTGTATATACATTCTTAGGAGCAACACCTACCTGGCGGCCTACCACTTCACCATCTTTAAACATCAAAACGGTAGGAATGTTACGCACTCCGTATTTTGCAGCAAATTCCTGATTGGCATCTACATCAAGCTTACCTACTACGGCTTTACCTTCGTATTCCTTGCTGATTTCTTCAATTACCGGTCCTACCATACGGCAAGGTCCGCACCATGCAGCCCAAAAGTCTACCAATACCGGTTTGTCTGATTGCAATACTGCCTCTTCAAAGTTTGCGTCTGTTATTTCTAGTGCCATGTCTCGTTATATTATGGGATTAAAACACAAAATTAGTCATTTATTTTTCCAAAGCTTACAAAAGCCAAATCAGATTTGGTTATCCATTTATCACTTTAATTGATTTTTAAGACATTATCTCATTAGCTTTGGGCGTGCCCCCGTAAAAGGCGGGGTCGGGCGTGTACGCTATATCTTTTTTAGGGCAGAAACGGCCCTAAAAAAGGATGCCGCTGCCATCCCTCACGCGAGCATTAGCCTTCCGTTTTTGATACCGTATAAATCAGGGCGCCATAACTCGGTATGTTGAATACTCCCGTAAAAGGCTTCCCGTCTGTCTCGCGTTCCTCTTTAACCAGATCCTGTACCTCCAGATCTGAAAGTGCCTCGTCATAGCCCTTCCAGTCTGCGTTGATACGTAGTTTCCAGTTTTTATGGGTGTCGATGCCTATACCATAATCGGTATAATCCTGATTCCTGAAATTTAAAATCACCAACACCTGCTCTTCTTCGGCACCGCCGCGTTTAAAGGCAAGTACTTTGGTTTCGGTATTAAAATGTACAATTTCCAGATGCTGCCCGTTAAGTCCGTTTGCACTTTCAAGAGCTCCCGTACGCAGTTTTATAAGATCCCGTAGCAATTGAGTGATGCCCTTATGCTTTTCATATTTATCCCAATCCAGCGCCTGGGTGTCCTGAAAATACTCATCTTCAATAAACTCCTGCCCCTGAAACAGCATTGGGATTCCCGGTGCCGTAAGCGTAAGCACCATTCCCAGTATAGCACGGCGCTTGGCAAATTCGCTCTCCGCATCCCCCGGCTGAATTTCTTCAGGTACCCGGGCCTTTCCATTAGCCACCTCATCGTGCGATTCGGTATAGACTACCCGTTTAAACACGTTACCGCTGTAGGTGTATTCCAGTGCATCTACAATTTTCTGAATATCCCGCCCGTCATCGCTGGTATTTTGAAGTACCTCACGTACCGGGTGTACAAAGTGCATATCCCACTGTGCGCCGTAGCCTATTCCGCCGTAGGCGATACCATTTGTAACAAATTCATCACCTTTTAAATCTTCTGCAATGGTGATGATTTTCGGGTATTTTGCCTGTAATTCCCGGTTGATTTCCCGCATCATTTGGTTTCCTTCATCAATTGCGGTGTCTTCCCCAAGTCCGCCGCCTTCATAGCGTATGTACGAAGTGGCATCCAGGCGCAGGCCGTCGCAATGGTATTTTTCAATCCACATCAGGGCGTTGTCGCGCAGGTACTGGCGCACTTCCTGCCGACCGTAATCCGGGCGGGTATCCCCCCAGGGTGTTGTACTGCGATGGTCGTTATAAAAATAAATACCGCCTTTGTCATTAGCGCTCCACCCGTCAAACTGCCATAAATCGACATCACTGGGGCCAAAATGGTTGTACACCACATCCATAATTACGGCGATACCGTGCTGGTGCGCTTTTTTTACGAGATTTGCCAGGCCGTCCGGCCCGCCATAGTCGGTCTCAATCGCAAACGGGTGCGCCGGGTTATAGCCCCAGCTTATACCTCCAGCAAACTCGGCAACGGGCAATAACTCAATACAGTTTACGCCCAGTTCCTGCAGGTAGGGCAGTTTTTCAGCAACGTCATCAAACGTACCCACCCTATCGAGATCTTTTCGGTTAAAAGTGCCTACGTGGAGTTCGTAGATTACCAACTTATTCCAGTCTGCAATCTCAAAATCATCGCCTTCCCAATCAAAATTCAGCGTTCTGATGATGCTGTTTCCATCGCTGTTGGTGAGTTCAAAAGCATAGGGGTCATTGCGGTAGAGTTTTTGTTCTCCGTTATGAATAAGGTATTTGTATTCCTGCCCCTCTTCAGCATCTGAGGTTGCTCCGGCCCAATAACCATTTTCTTCCCGTTCAAGAGCAAAATCGGTTTCCTGCCAGTCGTTAAAATCCCCGGTCACGTAGACTTCATCCGCGTTAGGAGCCCATACTCGAAACGTGGTTATTCCCTCGTGCAGCACAGCACCCATGCCTGCCGATTTTTCAATGGTAGTTTGCATAATTTCAGCTTTATACTGCCGAAATTACTAAAGCCTAATGGCTGTTGCCGCTTTGTTGTGATATGCTTAACTGCCAAATAAAGCATAAAAAAACCACCCGGAATGGGTGGTTTGTGGGGCAAATTCAAATAAGCAGGTTAATTATTCTGATAAATACTCACCGTACCTGAAGCCTCGTGTGAAGCGATGAGCAGGTCTTTACCATTAGGGCTGTCTGTACGATAAATGGTCATCAAACCTTCTGGTGCCACATCGGTGTCGCGTTGCAGCCATTGCAGGAATACCGGAGCGGCCGGGTTAGTTACGTCATATACCATAAGTGCACTTACACGCTCCAGACCTATAATGGCGATCTGGCGTTCACCGCCCATATCAAGTATAGCGGTAGACTCAGGCTCTGCTCCCTTATCGTCACTTCTTCCGTCTTTTTCACCATCCTGAAGGTTTGTTGCGTCATCTTCGTTATCCAGATTGAAATACTGCGGGGCAAATTCCAGATTTTTACGGGCGATATCGTCTCCGCTGTCATAGACTAATGTTCCGCTGGTGCTCCAGATCGAGAAGGAACGGGCGCCAAAACTGTAAAGCGCGTCAAAATCCCCGTCGCCATCGGTATCGCCGTTTGCGATGGTAATTTTCAGACGACCCAGATTTTCATCTTCCTGTAACGCATCTATGTCAAAATCGGCAAAGGCCACAGGGTCTAAGTCAATGTCCTTGATGCGTTCTTCTTCGCTGTACCCGTCGTAATCTCTGGAGTCTCCTTCATTGGCTGTGATCAGGTAACCGGTGCCGTTCGTTTTAAAATAAGAAATCGCATCAGGCATATAAATGCCCAGAACCGGCCAGTTTTTCAGTTCGGTAGCGTCATCCCGGTTACTGGCATCCAGCCTATTCATACTGGAAGCAAAATTCTTAAATCCAAGCGGATAGAGTTGCGTGATCGTAGCCGTGGCAATGTCCAGCCGGGCAATCCCGTTATTTTCCTGAAGCGTAATCCATGCAGTAGCCGAGTCGTCTGAAACAGCGATGTATTCGGGTTCGGTATCCTGAGCGAGGGTAGCTCCCGGTCCAAAAACGCGGTAACCGCCGGCTCTAAGGGTTGTAAGCTGGTTGTTGAATGCTGTAAAGCCTGCATTTTTTACGGTTCCGGTGGCTAGCTCAATCACACTTACTGATCCTTCCGGATCAACGGTATAGGCATCATTAGGCTCGCCTTCATTAGCGACTAACAAATAGTTGCCATCAGGCGTAAAGGTTACCATATCGGGTAATGCGCCCACGGTGTATTCGGTAGGGCTGGAAAGATTTGAAGTGTTGTAAACCACAACTTTGCCATTGGCCTGTTTGTTGTCATTTTCCACAGCTACAGCCAGTTTGCCGTCTTTTACGGCTACGCTGTTGATGTTGCCCAAAGCCAGAAATTCAGCCGTTAACTCCACAGGGCTTGCAGGATTAGAAAGATCGATCACGGTCACCCCTTTTTTCTCCGAATTGGTAACAAACAATTTTTTAGTCTCGGGGTCGTAGGCACTGATTTCTGCTGCGGTTTCGCCACCTATATCTACCGAGGCCAGATAGGTGAAATTTACGGAGACGTCATCAATGGCATCATCGGCGTTTGCCACATAGCCGTCCGGCTGGGTGCAGGCCTGCTGGGATACAGCCGGATTACCCAGGCCATCTCCGTCTTTGTCCTCATACCAGGTAGACGCTTCACAAAAATCGGTATCGTCATTGTCGTTTGCGTTGTCAACATAACCATAGGGTTGCTCGCAGGCATTGATTACATTTTCGGGATCTCCCAGCGTGTCGCCGTCGCTATCGCGGTACCACATCCGGGTGTCGCATACCGAATCGTCTTCGGTACAGCCCGTAAAGGCAATAATGGAAAGCAGTAAAGCGGGTAGTAGTGTTCTCTTCATGTCTTGATTGGTTTAAAGACGTGAAAATAGTAAGGTGCATGCTTTGGGTTGGTTTTTAAAGAGTTACCTGTTTGCTAAAAAATGGTTATGTAAAGTGACTTAAGCAATATGGGGTAAAGTTCTGGTAACTTTTGGGTAAAGAAGGGGAGGGGTTTTGTTTGTTTTTTGGGCCCGACCCCGCCCTAAGCGGGGGAACGCCCAAAATCTCTTTACAGTTAATTTAGTTTAAAACTAAAGCGTTGCGCATTTAGCTCGTGCAACAGGGCACTGCTTATTTTTACCTTTTTCTTTCGGCTGGGCATTTGTAAGGCAATTTTTTCGTCGCTTTCAAACACATAAAAATGCAAATTGTGATCGCCGCGGTGGTTAAACAGGGTTTCGCGAAGCTGGTCTATACGGGCGCTTTGCACTTCCTTTAAATCGAGGTTGATCGTGAGTTTTTTGCTAAAAGTTTCCATCACGTCCTGCAACTGCATAAAGTTGTTGAACTGCAATCGGGGATCGCCTTTTTTGCCGGTATCGCGGTTCGTCCATCCCTCGCGTACAAACACGCGCATATGCACAAAAGAGTTGGGGATTAGAAAATGCCTGAATTTAAGGTACTCCTCGCCAAACATCCTAAACTCAAAAGACTCGTCAAAATCTTCAACTGTAAAGGCAGCCCAACCTTTTCCGTTTTTGGAAACCCGGTGCTGCACGTCGCTAATGACCCCGCCAATGGTGAGTTCGCGGTTGAGGTGCTGCTCCAGATTGTTAAAATCACTGATATTGCCGTTGCAGAAATTTTCCATTTCCAGTTTAAAATCATCAAGCGGGTGTCCCGAAATGTAGATACCCACCACTTCTTTCTCGCGGCGCAATTTTTCCATCGTGCCCCATTCTTCGCAGGGCGGTACCAGCGGCTCGGGGATCTGCACTTCGCTGGCTTCGCCAAAAAGGCTTACCTGAGCCGAGTTTTCGTTTTCCTGAAACTTGGCGCCGTATTTCACGGCTTTTTCCAAAAAGGTAATGCCGTCACCCTCATCTTTAAAATACTGGGCGCGGTGAGTCGCAGTAAAGCTGTCAAAGCCCCCGGCAAGCGCGAGGCTTTCAAAGGCTTTCTTATTGGCTGCCCGCAGGTCGATGCGTTTTGCAAGGTCAAAAACCGAGCGATACGGACCGTCTTTCCGGTTTTCGACAATGGTTTGTACGGCATTACCGCCCACACCCTTAACGGCTCCCATTCCAAAACGGATGGCGCCGCGATCGTTTACGGTAAATTTTCTAAACGATTCGTTGACATCAGGGCCCAAAACTTCGAGTCCCATACGCTTGCATTCCTCCATAAAGAAGGTGACCTGCTTGATGTCGTTCATATTGTTTGACAGTACCGCCGCCATATATTCGGCAGGGTAGTGGGCCTTGCAATAGGCGGTCTGGTAGGCAATCCACGCATAACAGGTGGAGTGCGATTTGTTAAAGGCGTAGGCAGCAAAAGCTTCCCAGTCTTTCCAGATTTTCTCGAGGATTTTACGGTCATGACCGTTTTTCTCCCCACCATCGAGAAACTGAGGTTTTAATTTTTCGAGCAGGGCGAAAATCTTTTTACCCATCGCCTTCCGCAACACGTCGGCATCACCCTTACTAAAGCCTGCCAGACTCTGCGACAGGAGCATCACCTGCTCCTGATACACCGTGATCCCGTAGGTTTCTTCCAGATATTCTTCCATCGCGGGCAGGTCGTACTGAATCTCTTCTTCCCCATGTTTTCGTGCGATAAAGCTGGGGATGTATTCCATAGGCCCCGGACGGTACAGCGCGTTCATCGCAATAAGATCTTCAAACACGGTAGGCTTTAAGGCCTGCATGTGTTTTTGCATTCCGGGCGATTCGTATTGAAATATCCCTACCGTGTCCCCGCGTTGAAAGAGTTCGTAGGTCTTTTGATCATTAAGCGGAACGTTATCGGGATCAAGGTCGATGCCGTGCTTGTGCTTCACCAGTTTTACGGTGTCTTTGATCAATGTAAGGGTCTTCAGACCCAGAAAGTCCATTTTTAGAAGTCCGGCTTCTTCCACGACCGAGTTGTCAAACTGGGTGACATAGAGGTCAGAGTCTTTTGCGGTAGAAACGGGAACGAAATTGGTAATATCATCGGGTGTGATGATTACCCCGCAGGCGTGAATCCCCGTGTTACGCACCGAACCTTCCAGTTGGCGCGCCTGGCGCAGGGTTTGCCCCTCCAGGTCATCGCCTTCGGCAAGATTGAGCAGTTCGTTAACCTTTACCAGATCGTCTGAACGGAATTTCTTCTTAAGATCGGCCTCGCTTTGCCCGAATATTTTCGCCAGCTTAGACATATTGGGGATCAGCTTGGCGATACGGTCTGCATCTCCTAGCGGAAGATCTAAAACCCGCGCGGTATCACGAATAGACGACTTGGCCGCCATCGTACCGTAGGTGATGATCTGCGCCACCTGATTGGCCCCGTATTTATTGATCACATAATCCATAACCCGGCTTCGGCCCTCATCATCAAAATCGATATCAATATCGGGCATACTCACCCGATCCGGATTGAGGAAACGCTCAAACAGCAGATCGTACTTAATCGGATCGATATTCGTAATCCCCAGACAGTAGGCGACTGCAGAACCGGCAGCCGAACCCCGGCCGGGACCTACCGAAACATCCATATTACGCGCCTCGCGGATAAAGTCTTCCACAATAAGGAAATACCCGGGATAACCCGTGTTTTCGATAACGCTCAGCTCAAAGTCGAGGCGTTCCCTGATTTCGGGAGTGATTTCTTCATAGCGTTTTTTGGCACCTTCGTAGGTGATGTGCGCCAAGTATTTGTTTTCCCCGCGCTTGCCGCCATCCAGTTTATCTTCTTCAAACTGAAACTCTTCAGGGATTTTAAAGGCAGGTAAGAGTACGTCGCGCGCCAGTTCAAAAGCTTCGATCTTATCAACGACATCCGAAACATTGCTGATGGCTTCGGGCAAATCGGTAAACAGGGCTTTCATCTCGTCTGCCGATTTGAAGTAGTATTCTTCATTATCCAGGCCAAAACGATAGCCGCGACCGCGACCCTTTGGCGTTGCCACTTTTTCGCCATCCTTTACACAGAGCAGAATATCGTGCGCCGCAGCGTCTTCCTTGCTGATGTAGAAGGTGTTGTTTGTAGCAACCAGTTTGATGTTATGGGTTTTGGAAAATTCCACCAAAGTTTGGTTTACCCGGTCTTCATCTTCCTGCCCGTGGCGCATCACCTCGATGTAGAGGTCGTCGCCAAAAGTTTCCTTCCACCAAAGCAGGGCTTCTTCGGCTTGTTTTTCGCCCACATTAAGTACCTTGCCCGGCACTTCCCCATACAGGTTACCGGTGAGGACGATAAGATCTTCCTTATAACGCGCTACAACTTTTCGGTCAATACGCGGCACGTAGTAAAAGCCGTCTGTATAGGCGATAGAGGCCATTTTAGCCAGATTGTGATAGCCTTTTTTGTTTTTGGCTAAAAACACAATCTGATAGCCGTTGTCTTTCTGACTTTTATTGGTGTGGTCTTCGCACACGTTGAGCTCAATCCCTACAATGGGTTTGATGATGGTTTCGGTAGGTGTTTCGCCTGCTGCCTCAAGCTCTGTATTTTTGGCTTTTGCCGCTTTATTATGGGCGCTTAGTGCTTTCACAAAGTGGAAAGCCCCCATCATATTGCCCATATCGCTCAGGGCAACAGCGGGCATTTTTTGGCTTTTGGCCGCAGCCACCAGATCATGTACGCTTGAAGTAGACTGAAGGATGGAAAACTGGGAGTGGTTGTGCAGGTGGACAAAATCTACTTTGGCCAGTTGTTCCTTATTCTCTTTGATTTCTTCCCTGGAAATATCTGCCTGATCTGCTTTTTGCAGGGTTTTGCGTATTTCTTTGGAAGCTTTCTTGAGGTTGATGTGCTTTAGCCCGATGAATTCAATAGGCTGTGGATTTTCTTTATTGAATTCCTCAAAATAACCCGCGGGAACATCCAGTTCTTCCTGGGTGAAAATGCGACGGCGCACCAGTTCAAAGAAGCAACGCGTGGTGGCTTCAACGTCTGCGGTAGCGTTGTGCGCTTCAGCAAAAGGTTCGCTAAAGAGGTACTGGTGCAGCTCGGTTAGGGTAGGGAGTTTAAAACGCCCGCCACGCCCGCCGGGGATCTGGCAGAGCTGGGCCGTGGTTTCGGTACAGGTGTCGAGAACCGGTAGTTCCTGCAGCTGGTTAGCCACATCAAGCCGGTGAAATTCGGCTCCCATAATATTGACGTCAAAACCTACATTCTGACCTACGACAAATTTGGTTTTTTCTAAAGCAGCTTTAAATTTCCCAAGGACTTCTCCTAAAGGCAAACCGTCGCGCTGAGCGAGCTCTGTAGAAATACCATGTATACGCTCGGCATCAAACGGAATGTCAAAACCATCGGGACGAATTAAATAATCCTGATGCTCGATACAGTTGCCCATATCGTCGTGCAGTTGCCAGGCGATCTGTATGGCGCGGGGCCAGTTATCCGAATCGGTGATGGGCGCATTCCAGTCTTTGGGTAAGCCGGTGGTTTCAGTATCAAATATGAGGTACATCGCTGATTGTGTTTGAGTTGCCCGCTGTTTCGGGAATGAAATCTTTTCGCGAAAGCGAAATTTGCTGAACGTTTAAAATTATAGAAATACGCTTTCTCTGTAAAAGAATCTTCTCAGCAGTTATCAACGATTTTAGACGAAATAAAAAAACAGCCCTGACACTAAAGTCAGAGCTGTTTTTCTGGCGACTCAATCGCCGGCTAATTCAAATAAATAAGCAGTTAGGCCATAATCTCAAAGGCTTTTACTTCTTCCAAAGCACTTTTAATATGGTCACGCTGCGTTTTTAAGATGGACTCGGTTGTGGGTGGCAGGTTAGGCTCTTCCAAAATGGAATTGTACTCACTCACGGCATTTTTCTCACCGCGGATGGTTTCCTCCAAAATTGCTTCTTCATTGTCTTTGGAGAGCGTTGATTTAACGTTCATCCACATCCGGTGGGCATCTCCGGCAAAACTGGTTCCCTTATCAGGGGTCTCGCCATACACTTTAATTTCATTTTTCAGCTGATGGCCAAAGTCATATCGCTCTTTAGCTCTTGCATTAAAATACTCTTTAAGTGTATTGTTTTTTACGTTTTCAGAAGCCTGTTTATAACCGGCTTCGGCATCGTAATTTTTGGTTAATAAATCATTTAGTTTATTCGAAATTTCTTCTGTATACTTCATCTTCAATCTTCTTTAAATTATCGAAACATTTTGATTGGTTGTGAACGTGTTTCGTTAACGTTCATCTTTAATATAAAAACTTAAGGCCTGATTGCAACTATTTTAAGAAGGTTTAACGTCGTGTGGGTGACTTTAACAAACCTTATAAATCTGCAGTTTAGGCGCTTAATTCCAGGGCTTTTGCTTCAGTTAAAGCATTTTTTACGCTGTTGCGCTGGGCAGCTAAGATGGTAGCGGTCGAGGAAGGCAAATCGGCATCTTCCATAATCTCATTGTATTCTTCTAAAGCGGCTTTTTCACCACGAATGGTTTCCTCCAATACAGTCTCATCTTTATCTGAGGAAAGGGCGGTTTTAATATCCATCCACAGGCGGTGTGCATCGCCGGCCAGGCTCGTTCCTTTATCAGGCTCCTGTCCAAAACTTTTGAGTTCGGCTTTAAGCTCGTGGCCAAAATCATAGCGATCCTGAGCTCTGCTCTCTAAATAGGATTTCAAAGAGGGGTTCTTAACATTTTCGGCAGCTTTCTTATAGCCTGCTTCAGCGTCGTAATTTTTTTCTAGTAGTTCGTTGAGCTTTTTGCCCATTTTTTCTGAATAACTCATAGCTTGATTTTTTAGGTTATGCAGTCCGATCGATTCGAACTTTAGTTGAAGTTACGCTGTGTTTAATTATTTGAATAATGCTTAACAGGATTTAACCTGTTTTAAGGGGAATTAACAGCGGGTTTAAGAGTATTTCTGTTAAAAAAATAACGCGCTGTAAAATACAGCGCGTTATAGAGTTTTGAGCTACTTTTTAATTAATCATTTTCAAAAGCCATATCAATACGGGCAATCAAATCATCATAGTGTAAGCGGCTCATCCCGTCTGAAGTAGCATTTTTACGATTTCTGAGATCGTTGCGCAGTCGCGAAAGCGTACCGCGCATCAGGGCGCTCACATCAGATTTAAGAATCTCGTCATCGCTTGCTTTTTCTTTATTGAGGTAGGCGGAAGCAATGTCCACAAGGCTTCTTTGTAAATTTCTACGGTAAGCATCGGTTTTTTTGCCACTGTATAATTCGCTGAAAATTCCCGTTCTCAAATCGGTCATTAAATCTAAAGGACTGTAGGCATCAGAACCGTTGTTCTGCGCATTTTCGGCCATTCGGTTTAAACGATCGGTGCTGAGGAGGCTGTTTAAAGCGCGCGATTGCAGGCTCTCAATGCGCTCAATGGCACCAGTAGATTCGATACGATTCAGGAGTTCCTGATTCAAAAGCCAGTCTGGAGTATTAAAGGCATTTTCATTCAGGAAGGCTACCGCATTTTCCTGAATTTCTTTAGGTACCGGCTCATAAACCGCTCCTTCCTGATCTGCAGTTTTTAGCGTTTCGTAATAGCCTCCTACATTGGTAATGACGTGAAAAATATAACCCCGCCATAAACCGGTGAGTTCGCCGTAAACTTCGTCAAGACTGTCGTAGTCGTAGCCGTCTTTAGTGGTCCAGTTGATGAGCTTGGGTACAACCTTCTTAAGATTAGCCAGGCCGTATGCACTGGCTTTAATGTTATCATCACCCAGACTTTCTGTTTGTGAGCGGGGATCTACCCCGTCTGAACTTCCAAACTGATACCATGGATTATCTGCCTTATCCAGAATCCATTTATCAAGAGTTTCCTTTTCAGCTTCGGGAGAATCTGCTTCCGGCAGATAACGATAGCCCCAGTTTACGGCATACAGATCGTAAGGTCCCATCATGCGTATGTATCGTACTCCGTCATCACCCGGTTGGGCCACATAATTCACACGGGCATAATCCATAATAGAAGGGGTGAGACCGTATTTCTGTGT
>CAYNMH010000059.1:14298-20199 GCA_964398145.1 uncultured Flavimarina sp.
GCAATAATCGCATTTTTAAAACCGGCACCTTCAAAAGCCTTGTTCCAGTCTTCGATGCCCTGCTTAAAATACGGGCGCCATTTCATAGGCGTTGCGGGATCGAGGTAATACACTATAGGTTTTACCGGTTCAACGAGTTCGCCTCTTTTATAAGCTTCTACGTCTTTGGGAACCAGTTTCCAGCGTTTTAAAATACGATAATCATCCGATTTCAATTCGTCAGAATCGTAGTCGTATTTTCTAAGTGTAAACCAGCCGACACGCGGGTCTGCAAGCCGGGGCTGCATTTTATCTTCCGGAAGCAGAACCATAGATTGATTCATCAAAAATGTGAGGGTTCCGGCCTGATCGCGTGAAGGTGGATCATCAGCCTCATAGGTCATAACGTGTTTTACTTCAATATTAAGCGGATAAGAATGAGCAGATTCTATATAAGACCGGTCACTGTCCAGTCTTTTGACACCGTACTCCTTTTTGCTTCGGGTAGAAACCGCGTTGATAGCGCTGATGTCTTTACTAAACAAATCTGTCACATCAACCACCATTGCTGTAGAGTCCCTGGAAAAGGTTTTAATGTCTGCACTAAAAAGTATAGGATAAAAATTATTAGCTGCTACAGATTGAGAAATGGGGCTTTCGGGATCGCTTTCATTTTCAAAACTGATAACGGAAACATCTACTTTGTCGTTGCGCTTATTCCAGCGAACGACCTGTTCGTTTACTTTAGAGCCTGCATTTACATAGCCCCCGCCATAACCGGATGGCAGTTTTACAATCCGGCTTACGAGCAACATATCTTTGCCCAGTAAGGAATCGGGAATTTCAAAATAAAGCTTGTCATCCACCCGGTGCGTGGTAAAAAGGCCCGTGTCTGTTACTGCGTCTTTAGTAATTACCTCTGCATATTTTTTAAACTTTGAATCTTTTGAAGATTTTGTTTTTGCAGCATCGGCTGTAGCAGCAGTCTTTTGAGAGGTCTTGCAACCAAAAGTCAGAAAGAGAAGTGTGAGTAGTGTAATACGTTTCAGCATAAGAAAAATTTTTGCTGCTGAAGTTACTCAAACTTATTAAATAGTTACAATTTAAATTCTTTTACTGCTTTTTGTAATAATGCATAAGGGTAAATGAAAAAGTTTGAGCTAATTCTCTGAGTTTTCTGCCAAAATCATTATCAAACTCAGCCTCAGCGATCTTTTTGCCCTTAGCATTTTCAAAAGAGTAGCGGACCAGCGTTTTGGTTTTTAGGGAATTAATCATATCAGGATCAAGCTGTGCTCTGAGATTACAGGCGTAATGCTTGGAATTGCCAAAATTCTCTGCTGGAGATTCCAGTTGCAGGCGAAGGTTTTGATTTGAGTTAAATTCCAGATCCATAAAGTCACCGGCTTTAAGTTGTGTTAACTCCTGTCGCAATCCCAGTATTAAATAGTGGTCGTTTTGGATAGATTGAAAACCGATATGGATTTGACTATTGGTATCTACTATAATTTTATTTGATCTGGCGGTACGGCTGCGCTCAAAATACAAACCAGGACCTTGCGGGGTTTCTTCTATTATTAAAATGGAATGCCCGCCATAGATATAGCGTTTACCGTGATTAAGTTCCTGAGTGGTTATGAGATAATTGGGAGCAAACAAAAGGTGTCGCTCCATATTTTTATCTAAAACATCGTTTTTTTTAAACAGTTTTGAAAAAAACATGAATATCAAGGATTTAGGGGTGTCTGTTAAGACGTTTTTTTTTCTTTTTAAATAGCTGTGATAGAATGATATAATTCATTCAAAATCTTTAATTCGGAAAGTTGTAGGGCTCAATCCAATATTAAAGGTGGGTTTTCTTAGTTTAAGCTAAGAATATTGACAAATTTACAAAAAATGATAATTATAATTTGTGCTAATTTTTATGTTAGAAAAAAATTAGCATAACTAAAAAACCCTCATAGTCCTTTTGGATATGAGGGTTTAAGTACTCGGGACGGGACTTGAACCCGTACGAACTAATGTTCATTGGATTTTAAGTCCAACGTGTCTACCAATTCCACCACCCGAGCCTGGGCTTTAAAAAAAAACTCCATTATACATGGAGTTTAAACTGGAGCGAAAGACGGGATTTGAACCCGCGACCCTCACCTTGGCAAGGTGATGCTCTACCCCTGAGCTACTTTCGCAATTGTTACAGACCTAATGTCTAATGCGGATGCAAATTTACAAGATTTCTTTAATCTGCAAAGCAAAAATTACAAAAAAATAAATCTGCCTAAGAAACCTTGTTTTTTGAGTTGCGTACCAACATACGCTTAATTTCGTTAAGCTTCATCAGGGCTTCAACGGGTGTGAGTGTATCTATATCAGTATGAAGTATTTCCTCTTTAATTTCTTCCAAAAGCGGATCGTCAAGATTGAAAAAACTCAGTTGCATTTCTTCGTCGGCTCCTTTTTGTAATGCTGATTGCTGATCTTCCTTTCGCGTGGAATTTTCAAGCTGAAGCAGCATTTTATTAGCGCGGTGCAGTACCTGCTGGGGCATACCGGCCATTTTTGCAACATGAATTCCAAAGCTGTGTGCGCTACCTCCCGGAACCAGTTTTCGCAGAAACAACACATTGTCTTTCAATTCTTTTACCGAAACATTGAAATTTTTAATTCGGTCAAAAGTTTTGCTCATATCATTCAGCTCATGATAATGGGTGGCAAATAAAGTCTTGGGTCTTGCCGGATGTTCATGCAGGTATTCGCTAATAGCCCAGGCTATTGAAATCCCGTCATAAGTGCTTGTGCCCCGGCCAATCTCGTCAAGAAGCACCAGGCTGCGTTCGGAAATATTGTTAAGAATACTGGCTGTTTCATTCATCTCTACCATAAAAGTAGACTCGCCCATAGAGATGTTGTCGCTGGCACCCACGCGGGTGAAAATGCGGTCCACAAGGCCAATGCGCGCTGCTTTGGCCGGTACAAAACTTCCCATCTGTGCCAAAAGTACAATGAGTGCCGTTTGTCTCAGAATTGCCGATTTACCCGACATGTTAGGTCCGGTAATCATAATCATTTGCTGCGCTTTTCGGTCTAAATACGTGTCGTTTGTAATATAGGCTTCCCCTAGAGGTAGTTGCTTTTCGATAACCGGATGCCTTCCTTCGTTAATATCAAGCTCGTACGATTCATCTATTTCAGGTCGTACATAGTTATTTTCCTGGGCGAGACAGGCATAGGAACGCAGGCAATCAAGTTTTGCAATTGTGTTTGCATTAGTTTGTACGGGCTCTATAAATTGCGTGATCCACGAAACAAACTGACCAAAAAGCTGTTGCTCAATATTTAAAATACGTTCTTCAGCACCCAGTATTTTGGCCTCATATTCTTTAAGCTCTTCGGTAATATAGCGTTCTGCATTTACAAGGGTTTGCTTGCGAATCCAGGACTCCGGAACTTTATCTTTATGCGTATTGCGCACCTCAATGTAGTAGCCAAAAACATTATTAGAGGCAATTTTTAGCGAGGTTATGCCCGTGCGTTCCGTCTCGCGCTGCAGCATTTTGTCTAAATAATCCTTGCCGCTGGTAGCCAGATCGCGAAGCTCGTCGAGCTCATCGTGAAAGCCGGGTGCGATGGTGTTTCCTTTCAATACATTTACCGGGGCTTCTTCATTAAGCGTTTCTTTGATTTTTGCCCGCAGGTGTTCCAGGTTGTTCAGACTTTCAGCAAGGGTTTGCAGAGCTTCGTTTTCGGCCCGGCTGGCAAGAGCTTTAATGGGGACCATGGCTTCAAGCGAATTTTTTAATTGAATGACTTCCCGGGGAGTTACTTTACCGGTTGCCACTTTAGAAATAAGCCGTTCTACATCGCCTATTTTTTTTATGTGTTGCGAAAGTTTTTCATAGAAATCAGGATTCTTGATCATGTAATCTACAACTTCCAGTCGCTCTTCTACCGCCGAAAGGGATTTTAACGGAAGCGCGAGCCAGCGTTTGAGCAAACGTGATCCCATTGGGGAAATGGTTTTGTCAATCACATCGAGCAAAGTGATCGATTTTGTTGAAGTACCCTGATACAGTTCCAGATTCCGAATCGTGAAGCGATCCATCCAGATGTAAGCATCTTCTGCGATGCGGCTTATGCGTGAAATATGCTGTAACTTGTGATGCTGGGTTTCGCTAAGGTAATGCAGGGCGGCGCCCGCAGCGATTATTCCTTCTTCTAAATGTTCTATTCCAAAACCTTTTAAAGATTTGGTATTGAAATGTTTATTGAGGCTTTCATAAGCAAAGTCTGACTGAAAAACCCAATCTTCCTGAAAGAACATGTGATAATCGTTCCCAAAAGTTTCTTTAAACTCTTTGCGATGCTTTTTGCTGATGAGCAGCTCACTGGGATTAAAATTTTGAAGCAGCTTGTCTATGTATGCGGCATCGCCCTGTGCGGTCAAAAACTCGCCGGTGCTTACGTCAAGAAATGAGAGACCAAGCAGCCTTTTGCCATGATGCAATGCTGCCAGAAAGTTATTGCTTTTAGCCTGCAGCACTTCGTCATTAAGGGCAACTCCGGGTGTTACGAGTTCGGTAACACCGCGTTTTACGATGGTTTTTGTGGCTTTGGGGTCTTCCAGTTGGTCGCAAATCGCTACACGGCACCCTGCTTTTACGAGTTTGGGCAAATACGTGTTTAAGGAATGATGCGGAAAGCCTGCCAGTTCGGTACGCTCGCTGCCGTTATTGCGGTTGGTAAGAATAATTCCTAAAATTCCGGCTGCTTTTACAGCATCTTCTCCAAAGGTTTCATAAAAGTCTCCTACTCTAAAAAGCAACAACGCATCGGGATATTTAAGTTTGATCCCGTTGTATTGTTTCATCAGAGGGGTTACTCCCTTGCTTTTTCCTTTTTTTGCCATAAAACCCGGTTGTTTTGCACATTGCTCAATCGGGCTAAATTTAAAAAATCGACTGCTTTCGGCAGGCCGTATAAAAGAGGAGTTATTGTTTTTTTTCAACAATAAATAAGGCTTTAAAGAGAGGTTTTAAGTGTGTAAACTTTACAAAGGATTTTAAGGTCTAATGGCTATTTTTGCAAGATGAACCGAAAATTAAAAAACAGCGAGCTCGAGCGAAAAACAGTCGCAGAGTTTAAGTCTTCTGAAAAAAGCCCGGTAATTGTGGTGCTCGACAATATTCGTAGTCTAAATAATATTGGTTCGGTGTTTAGAACTGCAGATGCATTTTTAGTTGAAGCCATTTACCTGTGCGGAATTTGTGCACACCCTCCTCATAAGGATATTGCTAAGACAGCATTGGGAGCTACAGAATCGGTAACATGGAAGTATTTTAACTCAACTATGGAAGCTGTAGCGAATTTAAAAAATGAAGGCTATATGGTTGTTGCCGTAGAACAGGCGGAGCAGGCTGTGATGCTCCACGAGTTTGAAATTGCACCAAATAAACAGTATGCTATTATTTTTGGTAATGAAGTTAAAGGAGTCGCTCAGGATGTGGTCAGCGCTTCAGATGTTACCCTGGAAATCCCGCAATCTGGAACGAAACATTCGTTAAATATTGCTGTGAGTGCAGGGGTGGTTCTTTGGGAGTTTTATGTAAAAACTGTTCTGAAATCTTAAAATCGTTGACTAATTATTGCTATTAATCATAAACCTTTCCTAAAGTTTTTCTAAATTGGTTGAGGGTCACAATTTTAAATTGAAAATTTGCGTTACCCACTTAAAAAAACCCAACTTATGAAAGCCAATGATTTTCACTACGCATCTTATGAACGCGGCACTAAAGACGGCCGGAAGATAGGGATCGCTGTAGGCCTGCTTATTGCAAGCGCATTTATGATCCTAATATTAGCTTTGCTATTCTACCGATAGGGATTCATTAAACTGTTGCAGGATTTTTAAGTAGTCTGCACGGC
>CAYNMH010000059.1:20299-23531 GCA_964398145.1 uncultured Flavimarina sp.
TGCAGGATTTTTAAGTAGTCTGCACGGCTCTTAACAAAATCAAGTTCAGATATATCAATAATACGCGCGGTTTCCCGAGGTTTATTTTTGATCATATTGAGATACCCCTGATTAATACGCATCAGATACTCTTCCGAAATGTTTTGCTCGTAGCTTCTTCCCCGCTTTTTAATATTTGCCAGTAATCGCTCCGGGTTTTGATACAGGTAAATATATAAATCAGGCCTGGTTAACTCCTTATACATAATCTGATGTAACTTCTGGTATAAGGCATATTCTTCTTCAGCTAACGTAACCCGCGCAAAAATTAGGGACTTATAACTGTCGTAATCGGCAATCATAAAATCTCTGAATAAATCGTATTGCCCTATATCATCCAGAAGTTGTTGATATCTATCTGCAAGAAAAGACATCTCTAAAGGAAAAGCGTAGCGGGCCTGATCTTCATAAAACTTGGGTAGAAAGGGATTGTCTTTAAAGCGCTCTAAAATCAACTTGGCATTAAATTCTTCAGCTATCATCGTAGATAAAGTCGTTTTTCCGGCGCCAATATTGCCCTCGATGGCGATGTAATTGTAATTCTTCAGCTGAAAATTTTCTCTGGGATGTTTCAGAATCTGTGCTGCTTTTTCCGCCTTGGTCTCGTCTGGTGATTCCCTTAAAAGCTCTTCTATACTTTTACCGAGTATGGGATGCTTTACGTTTTTAGCGATATCGCAAAGCGGAAAGAGTACAAAATTGCGCAGGTGCAGCCTGGGATGGGGAAGGGTTATAGTTTCTGATTTGTTTTGTTGGTCCCCGTAAAAAAGCAAATCAATATCTATGGGACGGTCTGCATAGCCTGTACCGTTAGTACGCTGTCTGCCTAACTTTTTTTCAATATTCAGGCAGGTAACCATAACTTCTTCTGCGCTGAGTGCGGTGGTTAGTTCCAGCGCGCAATTGAGAAAATCTGCCCCTTCATAACCCCAGGATTGAAATTTATAAACCGGGGACAGGTTTTTAACAGCGCCCACTTCATAAAACAAGGCATCAACAGCTTTCTGAAGATTTTTAAAGGCATCTCCCTGATTGCTTCCCAGTGATAAATAAATGGTTTGTAGTGAGTTAATAAGGCGGTAGGCTTAAGATATTTTAAGAGCAATTTAAGTAAAAGCCCTGTACATTCTGCTAATTTTGAACCTAACAATATGTAAATTAAATCAGATTGACGCAAGAGACCTTAAACCAGAGAGATGCACTGGCTGCGTACCGAATCTATTTTATACTGGGAGCTTTGTTCATCTGCTCTCTCGTTGTTTCAAATCTCATTTTTCAAAAGTTTTTTTACTGGGACTTTTTTGGGTTATACACCTTTGAAATATCTGTAGGAATTCTTCCCTATCCTATTACTTTTTTAATCACAGATCTGATCAGTGAAATTTACGGTCAAAAGAAGGCTAATCAGGTAGTTACGGCGGGTATTTTTGCTTCGGTTTTCTCCTTACTTATCGTGTATACCTCTGCCATTGTGCCTGCCACCGAATGGTCACCGGTAGATAATGCCCTTTTCGATAAAGTTTTTGGTGCAACTGTGGTGGCCGTTCTGGCTTCTATGATGGCATACTTGTTTGCTCAATATATTGATATTCAGTTGTTTCATTTTTGGAAGCGGTTAACTAAAGGAAAACACCTTTGGGTGCGCAATAACTTTTCCACCTTTTTTAGTCAATTTATTGATACGGCAACCGTTTTGTTATTGTTATGTAGTTTCGGAAAAATTGACTGGGATTTGTTTGGCGCGTTATTGCTGAGCGGTTTTTTATTTAAGGTGCTTGTAGCGATTTGTGATACACCCTTTTTATACCTGGGCGTGTATTTATTTAGAAAGCGGTTTAAGCTGGCTGCCGGCCAGGAGATAGGGGGCGAAGTCAGGAAATACCAGATGGAGGAACAACTTTAGCCGACGGTTTGGAAAAAAATCAGGCTTGAATTTATTTAAGAAAATTATTATGAAAAAGATATTTAAAATTTTAGGAATTACGTTAGGCGTGATCCTTATCGCTTTAATAGCTGCCCCGTTTTTATTCAGAAGTCAGCTTGAAGATTTGCTCAAGCGTTCTATTAACGAAAATCTCAATGCGCAGGTAGACTGGGAAGAATTTGACCTTACTTTATTCAGTAGTTTTCCCGATGCTGCACTACAGGTCAAGAATTTTACCGTAATTAATAAAGCACCTTTTGCAGGAGACACCCTTGCAAGCGGAAGTGTTTTGCAATTGGATATGGGCATAAAGCAATTATTCAAAACCTCTAGCGGGAAGCCTATAGCTATTGATGCCATAAGTTTGCAGGAGGCGCTGGTCAACATAAAAGTGGATAGTTTGGGGAATGCTAATTACGATATTGCTAAAGAAAACCCCAATGCCCAAAACGACAGTCTGAGCGATAAATCAGGCAGTTTTACTTTCGATGTTAAGCACTATGAACTCAAGGATTCGCGAATTAATTATTTAGATGAAAGCACAAAAACCTTTTTGCGCTTAAGCGAAGTCAATCACGAGGGGGATGGCGATTTTTCGGCAGATGTATCCAATCTGAATACCAAAACCGAAGCTTTGGCTTCATTTGATCTCGATGGAGTTAATTATTTAAATCAAAATAAAATTGCCCTTGATGCTGTGATAGAAATGAATTTGCCCCAACAGCGCTATACCTTCAAGGAAAATGAAGCTTTGATAAATCAATTGCCTCTTGTATTTGAAGGCTTTGTGCAGGTAAATGAAAGCAATAACGAGCTCGATCTTTCTTTTAAAACCCCTTCGAGTGATTTTAAAAATTTCCTGGGTGTAATTCCTGAGGTTTATGCCAAAAACCTGGACGGTGTGACCACTACAGGTGATTTTACCGTAAATGGTAAGATTAGCGGGATAGTGGATGAAGAGCGTATCCCGATGATGAATATTGAGATACAATCACAAAATGCTTCCTTTAAATATCCTGATCTGCCCAAAGCGGTTCAGGATATCATCATTGACGCCCGTATTGTTAATGAAACCGGTGATGTAGACGATACGTACCTGGGATTAAACAATCTAAATTTTAGAATTGATCAGGATGTGTTTAACGCAAAAGGAACAATTAAAAGGCTTACAACAAACCCCTTAATTGACCTGGCCTTAAAAGGAAGGCTTAATCTTGCAAATCTGGAGAAAGCCTACCCGCTTGAATTGGATCAGGATATTAACGGGAT